>NZ_CP110395.1:0-320359 GCF_029910215.1 Paraburkholderia sp. D15
ATGAACGATTTCTGGCAACACTGTTCCGCATTGCTGGAGCGTGAGTTAACGCCCCAGCAGTACGTGACGTGGATCAAACCGTTGGCCCCGGTCGCCTTCGACGCCGCTGCGAACACGCTCAGCATCGCCGCGCCGAACCGCTTCAAGCTCGACTGGGTCAAGAGCCAGTTCTCCGGTCGCATCGCTGATATGGCCCGCGATTTCTGGCAAGCCCCGATCGACGTGCAATTCGTGCTGGACCCGAAAGCCGGCATGCGCCCGCAGCAGGCTGCGTCGGCACCGGCGCGTCCGGCTTCGTCCGCGCCCATGGGCGGTAACGCCGGCGGCGGCGCAGCCGTGGATGCCGCCGTCGGCGCCGTGCAGGCGGCGCAGTCCGCGCGCGCGGGCGGCATGAATCCCGGCATGCAACAGCAGGCAAACGCCCGCGCGGCCTCGGCCGCCGCGGAAGATGCCGCGGACCTTGACCTGCCCAGCCTCGACGCGAACGAAGCCGCGGCCGCGCGCCGCACGTGGCGCCCGGGCCAGAGCGCGGGCGCGAGCGGCAGTGCCGAAAGCGACTCCATGTACGAGCGCTCGAAGCTCAACCCGGTGCTGACCTTCGACAATTTCGTGACCGGTAAGGCCAACCAGCTGGCGCGCGCCGCGGCGATCCAGGTCGCGGACAATCCCGGCATCTCGTACAACCCGCTGTTCCTGTACGGTGGCGTGGGCCTCGGCAAGACCCACCTGATCCACGCGATCGGCAACCAGTTGCTGATGGACAAGGCCGGCGCGCGGATCCGCTATATCCACGCAGAACAATACGTGTCCGACGTGGTGAAGGCATACCAGCGCAAGGCGTTCGACGATTTCAAGCGCTACTACCACTCGCTCGACCTTTTGCTGATCGACGATATTCAGTTCTTCTCGGGCAAGTCGCGCACGCAGGAGGAATTCTTCTACGCATTCGAGGCGCTGGTCGCGAACAAGGCGCAGGTGATCATCACCAGCGATACCTATCCGAAGGAAATTTCGGGTATCGACGACCGTTTGATCTCGCGCTTCGACTCCGGCCTGACGGTGGCGATCGAACCGCCCGAGCTGGAAATGCGCGTCGCGATTCTGATGCGCAAGGCGCAATCGGAGTTCGTGAGCCTGAATGAAGACGTCGCGTTTTTCGTCGCCAAGCATTTGCGCTCGAACGTGCGCGAACTGGAAGGCGCGCTGCGCAAGATCCTCGCGTATTCGAAATTCCACGGCCGCGAAATCACGATCGAGCTGACCAAGGAAGCGCTGAAAGACCTGCTGACGGTGCAGAACCGTCAGATTTCGGTGGAAAACATCCAGAAAACGGTCGCCGACTTCTACAGCATCAAGGTCGCGGACATGTATTCGAAGAAGCGTCCGGCGAACATCGCGCGGCCGCGGCAGATCGCGATGTATCTGGCCAAGGAGCTGACGCAGAAGAGTCTGCCGGAAATCGGCGAATTGTTCGGCGGGCGCGACCACACCACGGTACTGCACGCGGTGCGCAAGATTGCCGACGAGCGCAGCAAGGACGCGCAACTGAACCACGAATTGCACGTGCTGGAACAGACGCTGAAGGGCTAAGCGGCCCCGCTGGAAAAATCGACCTGTTTATTTCCGAACTCGCCCCCATTTTAGTGAGGCGGTTCCTTTTTCAGGCACAATACAGGTTTAACCGCCCGGCGGCCGCGGGCGGGTTTCACGCCGTGACAGGCGCTGCGTGGCGCCGGCGCAGAGTCGCGGCTGTGAGCTGCAACGCTTACCTGGCAAGGCGCGCAGGCCGTTATATCAACGAAGGAACTCTATGCAACTGGTCAAGACCGAACGCGATAACCTCCTCAGGCCGCTGCAAACTGTGAGCGGCATCGTCGAACGCCGCCATACGCTGCCGATCCTCGCCAATTTGCTGATTACCAAGAACGGCCCCGACGTGTCGTTCCTGTCCACTGACCTCGAGTTGCAAATCACCACGCGCGCGGATTTCGGCGTGGGCGGCGACTCGGTGGCGACCACGGTGGCGGCAAGAAAGCTCCTCGACATTCTTCGCGCCATGCCCGACGGGCAGGTCACGCTCACGCTGAACGACAAGCGGTTGACCGTGCAATCCGGCAAGAGCCGCTTTGCGCTGCAAACCCTCGCGGCGGACGAATTCCCGACGGTCGCGCAAGCTAAAGACTACGGCGCGAACCTTGTGGTTCCGCAGAAGACGTTCCGCCAGTTGCTCGGCATGGTCCATTTCTCGATGGCCCAGCAGGACATCCGCTACTACCTGAACGGCATGCTGCTGGTAGTGGACGGCGACCAGCTGATGGCAGTCGCAACGGACGGCCACCGCCTGGCGTTTTCGTCGATGAAGATCGAGGGCTCGTTCTCGCGTCAGGAAGTGATCATCCCACGCAAGACGATTCTGGAACTCCAGCGTCTGCTGGAAGACATCGACGACACGCTGAAGATCGACATCGCGCAAACGCAGGTGAAGTTCACGTTCGGCCAGGTCGAACTCGTGTCGAAGCTGGTGGAAGGCAAGTTCCCCGACTTCCAGCGCGTGATTCCGAAGTCGCACAAGAATCAGTTCGTGATTGGCCGTGAAGAACTGCAGCGTTCGCTGCAGCGTGCCGCGATTCTGACGTCGGACAAATTCAAGGGCGTGCGCTGCATTATCGAGCCGGGCCAGTTGAAGATCATGTCGACCAACGCCGACCAGGAAGAGGCGCAGGAAGAACTGGAAATCGCATACGACGGCGACAGCGTCGACATCGGCTTCAACGTCACGTATCTGCTCGACGTGCTCGCGAACCTGAAGGTCGACATGTTGCAGGTGAGCCTTGGCGACGCCAGCTCCAGCGCGCTGATCACGATTCCCGAGAACGACGAATTCAAATACGTGGTGATGCCGATGCGCATCTGACGCGTCCAACACCTAGAACACACCAAGGGGCGCAGCGCCCCTTTGGCGTTTTTATGGCGTTTTGAAAAGTCCCGAGCAGCAACCTTGCAGTAACGCAGAACCGGAAAAAATCCATGACTGAAACGAACAATACGCAACCCGACAACAGCTACGGCGCCTCGTCCATTCAGATCCTCGAAGGTCTGGAGGCTGTGCGCAAGCGGCCGGGGATGTACATCGGGGATACATCGGATGGCACCGGTTTGCATCACCTCGTGTTCGAGGTGCTCGACAACTCGATCGACGAAGCGTTGGCCGGGCATTGCAACGACATTCAGGTGATCATTCACGCCGACAACTCCATTTCGATCACCGACAACGGCCGCGGCGTGCCGACCGGTCTGAAGATGGACGACAAGCACGATCCGAAGCGCAGCGCCGCTGAAATCGTGATGACGGAACTGCACGCCGGCGGCAAGTTCGACCAGAACAGCTACAAGGTGTCGGGCGGCCTGCACGGCGTGGGCGTCTCGTGCGTGAACGCGCTGTCGGCATGGCTGCGTCTGACCGTGCGTCGCGACGGCAAGAAGCACTTCATGGAGTTCCACCGCGGCGTGCCGCAGAACCGCGTGATCGAAGAGATCGACGGTGTGGCCGTTTCGCCGATCCAGATTACCGGCGACACCGAAAATCGCGGTACCGAAGTGCATTTCCTCGCCGACGAAACGATCTTCGGCAATATCGAATACCACTACGACATTCTGGCCAAGCGGATTCGCGAACTGTCGTTCCTGAATAACGGCGTGCGGATTCGCCTGCTCGATCAGCGCAGCGGCAAGGAAGAAGATTTCGCGTTCGTCGGCGGCGTGAAGGGCTTTGTCGAGTACATCAACAAGAACAAGTCCGTGCTGCATCCGAATATCTTCCACATCAGCGGCGAAAAAGACGGCGTCGGCGTGGAAGTGGCCATGCAGTGGAACGACAGCTACAACGAGAACGTGCTGTGCTTCACGAACAACATTCCGCAGCGCGACGGCGGTACGCACTTGACCGGTTTGCGCGCGGCGATGACACGGGTGTTGAACAAGTACATCAACGACCATGAAGTCGCGAAGAAAGCGAAAGTCGAGACCTCGGGCGACGACATGCGCGAGGGTCTGTCGTGCGTGCTGTCGGTGAAGGTGCCGGAGCCGAAGTTCAGCGCGCAGACGAAGGACAAGCTGGTGTCGTCGGAAGTGCGCGCGCCGGTGGAAGACGTGGTCGCCAAGGCGCTCGAAGAGTTTTTGCTCGAAACGCCGAACGACGCGAAGATCATCTGCAGCAAGATCGTCGACGCCGCACGCGCGCGTGACGCGGCTCGCAAGGCGCGCGAAATGACGCGCCGCAAGGGCGTGCTTGACGGCGTGGGTTTGCCCGGCAAGCTCGCGGATTGCCAGGAGAAGGATCCGGCGAAGTCCGAGATTTACATCGTCGAGGGTGACTCGGCAGGCGGCTCGGCGAAGCAGGGGCGCGACCGCAAGTTCCAGGCGATCCTGCCGCTGCGCGGCAAGGTGCTCAATGTCGAGAAGGCACGTTACGACAAGCTGCTTTCCTCGGAGCAGATCGTGACGCTGATTACCGCGCTCGGCTGCGGGATCGGCAAGGAAGACTACAACCTCGAGAAGCTGCGCTATCACCGCATCATCATCATGACCGACGCTGACGTCGACGGCGCGCACATCCGTACGCTGCTGCTGACGTTCTTCTATCGTCAGATGCCGGACATGATCGAGCGCGGCTATATCTACATCGCGCAGCCGCCGCTGTTCAAGATCAAGGCGGGCAAGGACGAGCGGTATCTGAAGGATGAGGCGGAGGTGAACGCGCACATCCTCAAGCTGGCGTTGCAGGGCTCGGAACTGCTGGCGTCCGAAGGCGCCACGCCGATCACCGGCGACGCGCTCGGCGAACTGGCGCGTGCGTATTTGCTGGCGCAAGCCGTGGTGAACCGTCTGAGCCGTCTGTACGACGCGGGTGCGCTGGAGGCGGTAATGGACGGCGTGGTGATCGATCTGTCGAGCGAAGCCGCGGCGGAAACGTCGGCGAAGGCGCTGGAGGCCAAGCTGCGCGACGACGCGTTGAAACCCGAGGTGACGGTGACGACGATGTACGACCCGGTGCGTGAACTGCGCTCGTTGAAGGTCGCGCGTACGCATCACGGCAATCAGAAGATTTCGGTGCTGGATGAAGAGTTTCAGTTGACCGCCGACTATCAGCAGTTGATCAATACCGCGAATACGTTCAAGGGTTTGATCGGCGCCGGTGCGGTGATCAAGCGCGGCGAACGCAGCATGGCGGTGACGGACTTCAAGAGCGCGATGAAATGGTTGCTTGCGGATGCCGAACGCAATATTTCGAAGCAACGCTATAAGGGTCTCGGCGAGATGAATCCCGAGCAGCTTTGGGAAACGACGATGGATCCGGGTGTTCGTCGCCTGTTGCGCGTGCAGATCGAGGACGCGATTGCGGCCGATGGGATCTTCACTACGTTGATGGGGGATGATGTGGAGCCGCGTCGGGCGTTCATTGAGTCGAATGCGCTGAGGGCGGGGAATATTGATGTTTGAGGGTGTTGTTTCTCAGAATAGATGGCCGAATTCTCACAAAGTTGTCCATGAGAACGTTTGTGAGAACGACGGCTGTCCCCGATGCTGTCTCCTCTGTTGACGTGAAAGTCTCTACGAAGTAGCAGCCCAAGGGGGCGAGGGTAACGCGTTTATTCAGCCAGTATCTTCTGATGCGGATAGGTCTCGACATCGAACTTAAAAATGCGTACATGGCGCTATTCAACGCCATCTTGCGCGAGGCCGCAGTGTCGGAACGCAAAGAACGCAGCCACGTATGGGGAATATGACCAGTCGAGAAGTGGCGTCGGATAGCCGTGGTGCTGCAACAAATGCAGAAATCCTCCGCGGCTATCGTTATCGAGCATGTTCATTGGCTGCGGCAAGGAGCCGCTCAAACGGTTGTACAACAGCCGCATGTCTTCAGCGTCATACCGGAATCCGCCCGGCTTTCACGGTGGTAGAGGGAACGTAGGGGCCACTCGGAATTCACGTATGCCCTATAGGCGCAGGTGCGGTAAGGGCTACGCGCTAGATGACACGGGACTTTCGCTCGATTAGACTTAGGCAAAGACTGGGGGATATATGGGTAGTGGAGAACTGGGAACCGCGAATTCCTCGCAAAATGGATTGGCGCTTACTGCAGAAATGGTGGCGCGCGCGTGGCGCGATCCTGATTACCTTGCCAACTTGCCCCCTCAATTGCAGGCTCAAGTCCCCCCATCGCCAGTTGGCCCGTTGGACTTGGGGTTAGTGGGTCGGGCAGGGCAAATTCAGATTCACGCTGGAACAATCGCGGCGACCTGCAGTACCATCGCAGCACGCTGCAGTACGATTGCGGCGAGCTGCAGCACTATCTCCGCAGGTTGCAGCACCATCTCCGCAGGATGCAGCACGATCTCGGCGGGATGTAGCTCCATTTCCGCCACGTGCAGTACCGTCGCTGCAACATGCAGCACCGTAGCAGCCAAGTGCAGCACGATTGCGGCAACCTGTAGCACCATCGCCGCCAGTTGCAGCACCATCGCTGCAAACTGTCGTCCGAGAAAACGCTAAGCATCGTAATCGGTTGTCGCAAGTGTTGTTGAACCGAGCCCTTGGAGTTCTGGAACGCGCTGGCTGTTCCGATGAATTCAATGATGTAATTGCCGAAGCGAGGCTCCAAAGGTGGCTTGAGAGCCCTGCGTTTTCTAACCGGCGTGATTTTGAACAATTCCTTCGGGATTGTAGTGTTAGCGAGGAGACCTTCACCCGCTGCTTGGGGATCGTGCCGGACAGTGAAGGTGTCCAGTCTGTACCCTCATCTTGGTTCGCCAACGAGGCGATACCGTCTGGCAAGGCGTTTGCCTCCGAGAATGGGATTGGTTCGTACCTTAGCTTGGTCGAACCATTGCTGCGCGAATCGACGAGCCAAGTCCAGGCGACAGTTGATGCGCAGAATGACAGATACGGCTCGGAGTTATTTTCGGGGCGTGTAGTCGAGTCTCTGGCAGATGCTCTCTACGAGCAAATACTACTGGTGATTGTGAAGCCGCTCACCCTTGAGCTTCGTATCGCCAGCATTTCTGGAACGCTCCGCGGTGACGTCGGAGAGGATCGCTTTAAGGATTTCGCTAACGACCTTTGTCGTCCCGAGACGCGACAGCGCCTGTTCTCGCAATATCCGGTGATGCTGGCACACTGCCTTCGAGTCTGCGATCAATGGCGTAGATCAGTTACGGAGTTTCTGGAAAGAACAGCAAAGGACATTCTTCTGTTGCAAAAGTCGTTCTGCGTTGGTCAGCAGGTGCTTTCAGCCCAAGTATCAACTGGTGATGCGCACAACGAAGGGCGACGGGTCGTAATCGTAGACTTCACAGATGGGAAGCGACTTGTTTACAAGCCCCGATCCTTGAAGGTCGAGTCGCATTTTCAAGATCTGCTTCAATGGCTGAACGACAAGGGGCTTGATCCAGCGCTGAGAACGATTCGAGTACTGGACCGAGATTCTTACGGTTGGAGCGAGTTCGTTGAAGCTTCCGACTGCGTCTCGATGGAAGATATCCAGCTCTTCTATAGACGAGTAGGTGTATTGCTAGCGCTTCTTTACGCTGTCGGCGCTACGGATGCGCACTTCGAGAATCTAATCGCCGAAGGTGCCCACCCGGTTCTGGTTGACCTAGAGACACTCTTCCATCCGAGCTTGGCCATCGATAACGATGGCTCCGGGAGCACAACTCCTAGTGCAGCAAATCGATCTGTCCTATCTGTGGGTCTACTACCAACGCCAGTTCGTGTTGGAGATCAGATTGTCGACATGAGTGGCCTCGGTGCAAGACCTAATGAAAAAACGCAGCTGCAGACAATGGGGTTTGATGCGGTCGGAACGGATGAAATGCACATCACCAGGGTGCAGTTTGTGCCAGAAACGACATCGCATCTTCCGAGATTACAAGGTCGGCAGCACAGGGCAACGGAGCACATCCAATCTGTTCTCGAAGGGTTTCGTACAGGCTACAGGTTGCTCGTCTCTTGTGCAGGAGAACTTTTGGCGGCTGAGGGACCAATAGCCGTCTTTGCAGATTGCGAGGTGCGCGTCCTGCTCCGGCCTACCGCAACCTACGCGTCTTTATTGCAAGAGAGCTATCATCCACACGCATTGTCGGACGGCACTGAGTGCGATAGGGTCCTCGCTCAAATCTGGAGCAATGCGACGAGCAACCCGATATGGGCGGTGGCTGCGCCGCATGAATTCGCGCAGCTTCGTCGCGGGGACGTTCCATACTTCTCCTGCCATACTGCAAGCACAACGGTCTCATCCGGGGACGGAACTCAGTTGAATTCTATTCTGTCATCAACAGGGTTCGAAAGCGTTCAGTTACGTATCGTGTCTATGGATGAGGCAGATCTATGTCGGCAAGAATGGATCATCTGCGCGTCTTTCGCGTCGCTTGGTGAAGGCGGAACTGATGGAAGCGATGCGTTAAAGGGCTGTGAACCTTGGCGAGGGTGCGGTAGTGAGAATGCTCAAATTGCCGCAGTAAGGATGTTGGACACCCTCGCTTTCAAGCATGGCGACAGTGCAACATGGCTGACATTTGCGCCAGTTGCGTCTAGGAGTTCGGCGTCATCGCTTGACCATATCGTCACCGAGGTGGGCATCGATCTCTACGATGGACTGGCAGGCATTGCCTTCTTCCTCCTGGCCTCTGCCAAGTTCGCTGGAGACTCGCGCGGTCTCGATTTGGGATGGGCAGCATTGAATGAGCTCGAACGGCGTTTAGCAATGACGGCGGCAGACCAGCCATACGGAGCGTTCTCTGGAATTTCAGGTGTGTTATATGTATACGCTCACGTAGCAACGTGGTTCCCAGAAGTACACGAACGGCTCAAGGCAAGGACTGGGCTATTGGTGCCAATCGTCGCCGAAAAATTGCGCGATGACGAAGCGTGCGACCTGATAAGTGGACGAGCAGGAACAATTCTTTGCCTCCTTGCAGTTCACGATGCTGGGCTCAACGAAAGCGCGCTAGATCTTGCCACTCAGTGTGGTAGCGAAATTGTCCGCATCTTGAACAAGGGCGCTGCACATGAGGTGTCGCGCCTAAAGCTTCCGAACTACCGGGGCATCTCTCATGGACTATCCGGCGTTGCCATGGCAATGGTGGCGCTCGGCAATGCTACGCACGAGTCGATCTTCGTCACTACGGCCCTAGCCTTTTTTAGCCTGGAAGGTAACATGACCGAAGGCGGAGTTTGGACGGACCCGCATGACTTACATCATGTTGGGCAGGCCACGTGGTGCCACGGGGCCCCTGGTATCGCACTAGCGCGATTGACCGCGTATTCACAGTTGTTGGGTGAGCCGCTGATCGAGCGGGAAGCTCGGAGGGTGCTTGGTGAGTGCCTAAAATTACCGCTGATTGACAACGAGTCGCTCTGCCACGGAAATCTCGGCAACCTCGACGTACTCGCACTTGCCGTAGATGTTTTCCCTTGCGAGCAGCTTTGGGGAGATGAAATCGAAGAGAAACGGACAAATGTCCAAGCTTTGATCACGCGGGAAGGATTGCGGTGTGCAAGACCAGGATACATCCCTGTTCCAAGCCTAATGACTGGAGTCGCTGGTATCGGCTATGGAGCGCTCAGAATGTCTTTCTTATCCGGGATTCCTTGTGTCTTGACGCTCGCGCCGCCATTTTCGACATTTGACGACTGTGGCAAGGAAGAGCAGCGGGTGCTCAATCGCCGTAAACCAGCGACGTGATCGAGTAAGCCTGTATTAAAGAAACCGGCGAAAACTTCCGTCCAGGCAGCGTGGCTGTAGACGGTACCCCCAGTCTTGAGTAGCCGCGCGAGGGTGCATCGTGAGTGACCGTTGATGCCGCGGGATCGAGGCAGTGTCACCCGTGATTTGCTCGCCGCAAAGTGGTCGTTGAGCAAGGGCCCAGGAGACCCCGGTGGAAACTGGACGACGACCTTGAACGGCCGTTCATGGCCGATGACCGCCTGGTGCGGTCGGCGCAAACTGCCCCATTGCAACCGTTCAGGTTTCATTGAGCAATGTCAGCTTTGCAGAAAGCTGACCTTCTCCGTCACTCGCCGCACCGTCTGCCCCATGACACATTGTTGCCCCAGAGCGAGTAGGTCGAATCTTGAAAGACCTGGATGTCCGCCTGCAATGGAGGCTGGGTACATGGAAATCCGTAAGGGCCTCACCCTCACTCCTTGAGCCAAGCCTTCTTGATCGCCTCGAAGTTGAGCTGCTTCCATTCTTCCTTCCAGAGCTGGTAGTACGGGATGTCGGTCGACGAGGGCGGCGGGTCGCAACGCTGGACCTTGACTAACGACGGCATCACCACAGACTCACCGATCAGCAGTGCCTCTCCGGCGCTCAAGGTCGGTAGCTTGTCGCAAAGATTGCCAAGCGTGTCAGGCAGCAGGCGTGCGACGTAGCTCTGGTCACTCGGGTTGGTCAGCCGCATCGCAAGGAAGTTGCTGCACTGGGAGAAGATCGTCTCGGAGATCTCCGACGGGCGCTGACTCGACAGGAGCAGCGTCACACCGTACTTGCGACCCTCCTTGGCTATGCGTTCGATCGAGAACTTGGACGCACGAAAGCGCGCCAGGTCGCTGTTGGGTACGTACTTGTGGGCCTCCTCGTACACGAGCAGGAGCGGCGTGTCGGTGTTGATCTTCTCCTTTGCCGCAGTCCGCATCACCTTGTAGTGGTACCCGTACTCGAACAAAATTCGCGAGATCAGCGACACGGTGATGCTGAGGACCTCGAAGGGGACGCCGCTCAAGTCGACGATCGTGACGTTCGACTGTTCGTCTCCGTAGCCGATCAGGCTCTTCAGGGTCCCCACCAGCGTGGCTGTGTCGGCGGACGGACCGAAGAGAAACTGCAGGCGGTCCTGCTCCACCTTGGCCTCGAAGCGCGCGAAGAACTTGTCCAGCGACTTGTCTGCGTAGCTGCCCGGGGTGATGCTCTGGCCTTTGGTCGGATGGAAATCGAGTCGCTTGGCAAAGTACAGATCGAGCCGCTCGTTCGCGGAGAGCTGCAGGCCGTGGCTGTTGTCGGTCTTGCCTTCGGGCAGTAGCGTGTAGCTGCCATCCACCACCATGTACCGCGCCTCGTTCTTCGAGTTCACGGTCTCGCTCTTGATGTTGTACAGCGCGTTCAGCACCTCATGGATGTTGAACTTCAGCGGGCTGTCGTAAAAGACGTTCTTCGCGCTGGTGTTGTGGCGCCTCTTATTCTCCGTCACCAGCTGACGGAACACGGCCGACTGGTCGTAGTTGTCGCGCTCGCCCGTATCCAGCAGCACCTCCTCAAGTTCCTCGCTATTGAGCAGCCAATAGGGCAAGGTCAACGTACTGGCGTCGAGGAAGTTCGCATCAGGGAAAGCCGTTCGGTACTCGGAATGGATGTCGAAGATGACGACGTGCGAGTTATTCAGCGAGTATTGGCCGTTCTTCGCGCTCACCGCCGTCTGGATGATCTTGGCTATCGTGTGGGATTTACCGGCACCGGTGGACCCCACTACGGCCAGGTGTTTGTTGAAAAACCGATCGCCGTCCACCGGCACGGTGATCTTGTCGTTGGACACCAGAGCGCTGAAAGCGAACTTCTTGGCCGGGTCGACCGAATCCTCGAAGATCTTCTTGATGTCGTCTTCAGTCGCCGGCGTCACGCCCGTTGGCGGAATGGTCAGCGTGTCGCCGCCGCGGATGAACTTGCCGTCGGCGATGATTCCCAGTGGGAGCGCCTCGATGATGTGGCGGCGCTCTGCCTTGTCGTTCACTTCAATGCAGAAGTTCTCGATGATAGCGATAAGCGCGCAGTCCTCGCTGTCGGTGACGCGCAAGTACGAGCCCACCTTGAGGCTCTTGTCGTTGGCGAACGCCGAGATGTTGCCAACCGAGATCTTCACCTTGTCTGGGAAGACCGCGATCACTTCGGCCTTGATGTCTTGAGAATCGCTCATGCCTGCATGATCTCCTGAAGTAGATAGGCACTGTCACTCTTGATCGAATGAAGCCCCCTGGCCTTTGGCACGAGGGTACTGTCGAGTGGCGTGGCCTTGTAGAAGTCGTAGACCTCGACGACCAATCCGGTGCAAGCAGCGATGGTCGGCGCCAGCTGCTGTTCACCGGGGACGAACTTGATCGTCCAAAGGTTGTCCTTGGTGGGGGCCGCCGTCAGCATGGCGGGCGAGAACTCGGCGCCTTGGAATGGATAGCCATCATTGAAGACCACGCCCTGCGTCCATAGGCTGGCCTTGAGCTCGATCAACTGCTCGGTCGTCACGCCCCGCAGCAGCACGTAGGGGCAGAACCGGTCGGTCGCAGGCGTTCGCTGGAGCTCCTTGTGCGAGAAGAACTGGCCGATTCGAACGAGCATGCGGGTGGCCTTGTCCACGTCGTAATCATCGGCCATGTCCATCACGAAGAACCTGGCGGCCTTGGGTAACTTTGTCTTGCCGAAGTAGAAGTACCTGCGACGGACCATTCGCGCGAAATACTCGCGTCCCAGGTGCTCCCGCAGCCAAGCGCTGAAGACCACCTCCTTGCGGTTGATGGCCCTCAAGAACTGATCCTTGGTGATCTTTCGCTTGGCCTCGTCCGCCTCGATGGCCAGCCCCTGAACGACGTTTATCGCTACCGGGTAGAAGAAGCTCAGCGCGTCGCCGGTCGAGCAATCGGGGATCTCCGACTCTAGGAGCTTGAGCACGTTAGCTTGCTGATTGTCGTAGGACAGAGCGTTCACATCAATGTCCAGCAACGCACGAAAGGCGGCAAGCTGGACATCGGTGATTGTCAGTTCCTCGTGCACCTTGTGGACCTGCTTGTCCTTCGTGTAGGTTAGGAAGTGCTCTTTCAGGAACTCGTCCGTCAGCGGGAGCGTGAGCTTGTGCTGACCGCCGCGGTAGTGGCCGTACAGCCGGTACCTGAACACCTGGTCGGTAGGGCAGCCCGCGGCATGGAAATGCCGCAGCATGTGGATTACCTGTTGATACGCGCATAAAACTGACCCACTTCCGCTAGAAATTTGCATCGAAAATTGACCCACATGTTCAACTGCCTGCTTGGACGCCAAGCAGGAGAACGGAGTGATAACCGTGAGCATGTTGGCCAAAATTCGGCGGATGCATTTCCGCGATGGCGTCCCGCTCCGGGACATTGCAAGACAGACAGGGCTTTCGAGAAACACTATTCGACGATGGTTGCGCGAACCGTCGGAAAGCGAGCCGAAATTCGCTAAGCGCATCAGCAACAGCGTCGTCGACCCGTGGTCAGAGCAACTGCGACTATGGCTGGTCGCCGATACGAGGCGTACAAGACGGGAACGGCGCTCGGCAACGCAGATGTATGAGGATTTACGGGCGGCTGGCTACGACGGGAGCTACGACCGCGTGTCTGCCTTTGTGCGCAACTGGAAGAAGGAGCGCGATTCCGGAGCGCAGCGTGGCGCCTTTGTGCCGCTCGCCTTTGAGTATGGTGAAGCATTCCAGTTCGACTGGAGTTGCGAGTATGTCTTCATCGGTGGACTCAGACGACGCGTAGAGGTCGCACACATGAAGCTCGCCGCGAGTCGTGCCTTCTGGCTTGTGGCCTATCCGACCCAAAGCCATGAGATGCTGTTCGACGCCCACGCACGAGCATTCGTCGCGTTAGGCGGCATTCCCCGGCGCGGCATCTACGACAATATGAAGACTGCCGTCGACAAGGTTGGCCCGGGTAAGGAGCGAGCTATCAATGCGCGCTTCCACGCGATGTGCGGCCACTACCTGTTCGAGCCTGAGTTCTGCAACCGGGCCGCTGGCTGGGAGAAAGGCATCGTTGAAAAGAATGTCCAGGACCGCCGCCGGCAGATTTGGCACGATGCAATCGGTATCCGGTGGGAATCGCTTGAGGTCCTGAACATATGGCTGGCAGAACGCTGCCAACAGGCCTGGAAGCAACTGAGACATCCGCAATGGCCTGAGCTCAGTGTGGAAGACGCCCTCGCGGATGAACGCCCTCGGCTGATGCAGGTTCCAAAGCCGTTTGATGGCTACATTGAGAAACCCGTGCGCGTCTCGCCGACGAGTCTGGTACATCTCGACCGGAACCGTTATAGCGTGCCGACGGAGTTTGCACATCATATTGTTAGCCTGCGTAGCTATCCGACCTACATCAGCCTGGTGGCTGACGGCATCGAAATTGCCCGCCACCCCCGCAGCTTCGACCGCTACCAAACCTTTTATGACTGGCGGCACTACATCGCTTTGGTGGAACGAAAGCCCGGCTCTTTGAGAAACGGCGCGCCGTTCCTGACGATGCCAGAACCGATGCTTCGCCTGCAGAGACACCTACTAAGGCAGACCGGTGGCGACCGCGTAATGGTCCAGGTCCTGGCGGCCACCCCCGTTCATGGCCTGGAGGCCGTGCTGGTTGCCGTCGAGCTTGCGCTCGAGTCCGGACGTCCCAGCGGAGACCATGTCCTGAACATCCTTGCCCGACTGAAAAGCCAGTCGGCTCAATCGGGCGACGGGGTGAGGACAGCAATAACGCTCAAGGTCGAACCGCTTGCAGACGTCTACCGTTATGAACGACTGCGCGTAATGCGCGACGAGGAGGATGGTCGTGTCGAATGAAACTGCCGCACTTCTCAAGGCGCTAAAGCTTCACGGAATGGCGCAGGCGTGGCCCGAACTGGTAGCACAGGCACGACACAGTGACTTTGAACCGGAGAAATTCATGCAGATGCTGCTGAAAGCAGAAACGGCTGAACGGCAGGTTCGGTCAATCAACTACCAGATGGCCGCCGCACGCTTCCCCGCGCACCGTGACCTTGCCGGCTTCGACTTCGAGCAGGCTAGCGTCGATGAAACTCTTGTGCGAGAGCTCCACACTGTCCGCTTCTGCGAGTCCGCGCAGAACGTAGTGTTCATCGGTGGACCTGGCACAGGAAAGACGCACCTGGCGACGTCCATCGGTATCGACGCGATACAGAATCATGCAAAGCGGGTCCGGTTCTTCACTACGGTTGAACTCGTCAACCAGCTTGAAGCCGAGAAGGCAGCCGGCAAACCAGGGCAACTGGCAAATCGTCTCATGTATGTCGACGCCATTGTTCTGGACGAGTTGGGCTATCTCCCGTTCACTCAAACGGGCGGTGCACTGCTGTTCCATCTGCTCTCGAAACTTTACGAGCGTACGAGCGTTCTCGTTACAACCAATCTGAGCTTCACTGAATGGTCGAACGTCTTCGGCGACGCGAAGATGACAACTGCGCTGCTTGACCGGCTCACCCACCACTGCCATATAGTGGAAACAGGCAACGATTCCTGGCGCTTCAAAAACAGTACGGCGGGGCAGCCCGCTTCGCGGGCTGCAACCCGTAAAAGCTCACCCAAACGACAAAAAGAGGAGGAAATCGACGCACCAGATTGATGTTTATCAGCATCAGGGGTGGGTCAATTTTAGATGCAAAAAGTGGGTCAGTTTCCAGTGCAAATCAACAGCCATGCTCTTTCCCAAGATCGTAGGCGTAGACGCGGCCGTTGTTTTCCTTGATTGAATCCAATAAATCCATATTTCACCAGTTTTGTTAATTTTTAAAACTACCGGAAATCTAAATCCACGTTTCAACGGGAAAAGTCTAGCGGGCGTTTCTTTATCCAAAAAATACGACGCCTTGATTTGAATCAAGCGCGTGCGGCGTTCATCCCGATTGCGGAAATGCCTGCAACCATGCAGCGCGTTTTATGCAGGAAAAAAGGCTAACGCCACCACGTCGCCGGTCATTTCGTCCACTGGAACCCATCTCCACTTTGTGTAGACGCATTTACACCGTGACGCCAAAGGACTTGAATTAAGATGCGCACGACATTGCGGCGAGTCGAATACCAGCAGAAGCAATAAATACACGCATCGCCCATCCCGCTTATTGAAAGAGGTCGATTCCGGGCATCGACGGATATCGGCACATAACCCGTTGGCAATTAAAAAATAAGGACTTTCATGAAACCCCTAGCGATGGTTGTCCTGGCTGCATGCCTCACCTTGACGGCGTGCGGCGGTGACGACGTATCTGACGGCAGTGGCACCTCGTCGTCCTCGGGAAACGGCGGTCCCGGCTCGTCGGGCAATCCGTCGTCCCCCGGAAACGGCGGCACCGCCCAGGCGCAGGCCGGTTGGTCCACCGCCGCGGCGATGGACGGTAAAGCAGCCGAGTTCGAACCCAGCACAACGATCGACGCCAAGGGCAATTCGCTCGTCACGTGGATGTCGAACGGCCCCAGCGGCACCACCGGCAACGAGATGTGGGGCTCGCGCTACGTCGCCGGCTCGGGCTGGTCCACGCCGACACGCCTCGACACCAGCGATGGTAGCGACGCCATGACGGGCACCGGCACCGGCGCGCCGCAACTCGTCGGCAATGCCAGCGGCCAGGCGGTCGCGTTCTGGACTCAATGGATGCCCGCTGCCAGCAAGTATGCGTTGTGGGCGCGCCCCTATAGCCCGAGCGCCGGCTGGGGAACGGCAACCGAGATCGCGCCGAACATCACCAGCTTGACGTACACCGCGGGCATCGACGCTCAGGGCAACGCGCTCGTCGCGTGGCCGCAATCGATCAGCCTGCTCGACTCGCGCATCGCATGGACACGCTACACGCCGGATGGCACGTGGTCGACGACCGCGCTGATCCAGATGCCGGCGCAGACCGGCCCCGGCGCCGTCACCGGCGACACGACCAACGTGCGCCCGATGATTTCAGTGCTGCCGTCCGGCAGCGCGGTCCTCGCGTGGGGGCAGACGAACAGCACGCAGTCGGCGATCTGGACCGCCACGTTCGATCAGACCGACGGCTGGACCAACATCAATCAGGCCGTCTCGAACACGAGTCTGTTCACCTCGATCGACACGCCGACAGCTGGCATGGACGCGAAGGGGAACATCACGCTGGTGTGGGGGCAACTCGATGCAACCGGCGGCAAGCTCTACACCACCACGATGTCGCAGCGCTACGTCGCGGGCACCGGCTGGCAGGCGGCGCAGGCTGTGGCGCCGGAGATCACCGAAGCGGGTGGTTTCATCGCCACGCCGATACTCAGCGTGGGTGCGAACGGCGTGGCCGCCGTCATGTGGGCGCAAGGCGGCGTCGCGCTGCAGGCGAGCGTTTCCGACGCCAACGGCAACTGGGGACCGCTGCATCAATTGACCGCGAGCATCGACCCGACGACGGTGCAGTATCCGCCGATCGTCGTCGATCCGGCCGGCAACGTGACGGCGGCGTGGCAGGACGCGGGGACGCCGGGCTCGTCGGATGTCATCGCGGCCAGCTACCGGAACGGCGCGTGGACCACATCGACCCTGTTCGGCCAGGACCCGCAGGACGCGTCGTGGCCCGCACTGGCCGTCAACGCATCCGGCGCGATGTCGCTGGTGTGGCAGTTGTACATCAACAGTGTCGGCCCCGAATTGCAGGCCAGCTTCTATACGCCGGGCACGTGATCGCGTCGTAGACATCGCGCAGAAAACCGTCGTCGTCGCCCTCGGCGACGACGCGGGCGCGCGGCGCGGTCGCCACGACGGCGGCATCCGCGTCGTCGCGCGGAAAGATTCAACCCATCGAAAAGGCATCGCCATGCAAATCAAGCTTGATTCGACGCTGCGAACGATCATCGGCGTTGGCATCGTCAGCGCCGTGCTGTCGGCGTGCGGAACGACGAAAATGAACATGATCGACGTACAGCGTTCCACCGCGAAGACCATCGGCCTTGCGTCCTCCGACGAGCTCACCATCGATAACGTGCAGTACGGCCAGAAGAATGGACTGGGCGGCCAGCAGGTGAGTTACGACGCCACCACCGGCAAGGGCCGGCGTTTCACCTGTACCGTGTTCATGATTCCCGGATTAACGCCGATCGACAGACCGACGTACAACAACTGGGAATGTCACCCGCATAGTTAAGGGCTTGAATGACGACCACGATATGCGTCCCACGCTCAGCGATTTTCGAATCGCCGGATGAGGCAATCCTGCGATAGGATTGGCAGCGATTGAATTCGTTTGACGCGTCGGCAGTATCGGCAGTATCGAAAGCCAGGCGCACGAAAAAGGACTGGTCGTCACTGAAAATCGGTTTGATCGTACTCGTTGCCATGAATCAACTGGATGCCGTTCCCGTTTTCAAATTCTCCACGGTCGATTATCCCGAGCGGGACCGTTTTCACCTGTGGGTCAAAGACAACCTCTGCGACTGCAGATTCGAGGACGACGGTTACGGTCCGTTCAATGCGGAAGCGACCGGCGCCGCGCTCGGCCCGCTGATTCTCTCCGGGCGTCGCTGGCCAGACCGGGCGAAGCCGTTGACTTACTCGGTGTATCGCAACGCCCGGCGCATCCGGATGGACGGCCAGGATTCGTTCCGCTTCACGTTGTTGCTGGGCGGGCGGTTCTTTTGCCGGTCGATGAGTCCGGAGTCGATCAAGACGCCCGGCCATCTATTCTTTTACGACGTCGCGCAACTCAACGATTGCACGGTGGAAGCAGGCGACGTGATCAGTATCGTCGTGCCTCGCTATCTTCTGCCGAGCCACGCCGCGTTGTTGCACGGTCACACGTTGACGAGCGGTGTCGGCCGTCTTCTCGGCGACCACCTGCTGTCGCTGTTCCGCAACCTCTCCATGCTGCGTCAGCAGGACGTCCCCAACATCGTTCAATCGACGCTGCTACTCATGGCCGCCGCCGTTTCCCCAACCGCCGACGCCGTGCGCGAGGCGAGCGGTCCGATACACACGGCATTGCTGGAGCGGGTTCGTCATTACATCGACACGCATTTGCTGGAGCGCGATCTCACACCCGAGCGGATCTGCCGCGATATCGGCTTGTCGCGCGCCAAGCTGTACCAACTGTTCGAGGACGACGGTGGGGTGATGCGGCAAATCCGGCGCAGAAGACTTCGGCATGCGTATCACGTGCTGGGCGACCCGCAGCAACAGCATGTCCGTATCGCGGAGATTGCCTGGGCGCATGGCTTTCCGGATGAAAAGTACTTTTATCGGCTTTTCAAAGCGGAATTTGGCCACACGCCGAAGGAGACGGTCGAGCAGCGGTCGGGGCCGGTGTTGCTGCCGTATGGCAAGGTGGGGCAAGAGCAACGCATCGGTGCGGGAGGGTTGCCGGGGTGGACGTTGCCGTTTGGGGTGTTGAATAACTGACGGGCTAACGGATGGGCTACCTGACTCGCTAGCTGCTAAGTAGGCGCTTTATCGCCGGCCGGCGAGTCTCGCTGACTGACCGGCCGGCCTGGCATACACCGCTACTCAACCGATTCAACCCCGTCTCAATCCACCGCCTTCAAAATCGCCGCCAACTTTCCGCAATTCGCCTTCCCGCCCGTCTCCAACGTATCCGGACAAATCAGACCTTCATAAAACGCCACCTGTTGATCGCGTACCGACGATTTGCAGTTTTCGTATTCGAGTTCCGCATCCGGCGCGGGATTCTTGCCCCAATCGTTGAACGCTTCGCGCTGGAGCGCGCAATCCGTGTCCGCCTTATACGTCCACACCAGCAGGTTCTTTTGCAGCACGTCGCGCTGCGCGTCGGGTACATCTCGCCGTAGCGCTTGATAAAGCTTGTCGGCCCGCGCAGCCTTGGCCGCGGTCTCCTGTTGCGCGCAGGCGATTTCCTGATCCCGGTTGAGATTGCTTGCATCGCAGTCGGCTTTCGCGTGCGCGGTGGAAGCGATCAAAGCCAGCGCGCCTGACATTGCGAGCCTGACGATACGCAACGTAATAGGTCTCATGCGAGCGTCCCCCTCGAAGTAATGAAAAAGCGATTGCACCGTCCGCACGATTTTCCAGAATCGAACGGCAGGTCGTCGTTTTGTTTAAATTCACCGATATGCAAATATGCGACACGCATCTGATTAATTTCGGCGTCGCCATAGCTTCTTCGATTCGACTGCGATAATCAACTCCGTTTTACGATTCGCCCATTACCCAAGCCCGATCACTCCGGCTACCATACCGACGCGTCACGCCTTTTCACCGAAACGAAATCGAATTGTTTATGTCCGCGTTTCCCACGCCCGCCGAACTCAGCCGCCTCCTGCCGTTCGCCGCGTCCGCCAGGCCGTGGCGTCTGGTGCGCTACGCGTGCACGGATTGGCTGGTCATCGCGCTGTGCTGGGTGGCGATGGCGCGCGTCCCGCATCCGCTCGTCTATGCCGCCGGCGTGTTGCTGATCGCCGGCCGTCTACAGGCGCTCGGCGTGATCCTTCACGACGCCTGCCATCTTCCGTCGCGACGCAGAAACCTGCCGCTCGTCATCGTCGAGGCGCTGGCCGGCTGGCCGATCGGGTCGTCGATCGCGGCGATGCGCTATCACCATCTGCGGCATCACCGCGCGGTGTGCACGCCGGAAGATCCGTATCTGCACCGTCTGGCCGCACGCGGCGGCTGGATCAAACGCGCGATGATGCTGCGCGGCGCCTTGCTGCCCATCTGGTGGCCGCTGCGCGCGGTGATGTCGCCGCTCGCGTTGCTGTGGCCGGCGTTCCGTCCGTGGTATGCGCGCGGCTTTCTTCAGGAGCGCTCGAAGCGCGATCTGCGCCGGCATCCCGAGATCATCGCGTGCGCGCGTGCCGATCTGCCGCATTGTGTCGCGTATCTGCTGGCGATCGCCGCCGTCGTCCATTGGGATCTGCCGTTCTTGACCTACTACGGGCTGCCCTGGGTGCTTGGCGGGATCATGAACGCGAACCGCGTGCTGATCGAACACGATCACGTCGAGCAAGGCGAGCGCTCGCAGCAAGCCGTGTGGGCGATGACGCATACGTGGCACTACGGCTGGGCCGGCAAGCTCGTGCTGTTCCCGCGCAACATCGGTTTCCACCAGGTGCATCACGTCTATCCGGCGTTGGCGCTGGAACATCTGCCGGCGGTGCATCGTCATCTGCTCGAACGGATTCGGGCGAGTTCGCAACAAACCTGAAGCAACGCGGCGCGAGAGTTCGCGCGCGCGTCAGATTTCGAACTTCATCAGCTTCTCGCCGCGCTGCGCCTCGGGCAAGGTTTCGCCACGCCGCACGGCAGCCAGCAAACGCTCGATGCCCACATGCACCACGTCCGCGCGAACGTTGTGCGGCTCGAAGCCGGGCGCGTTATCCAGTCCCTGCCGATGCGCGCGCATGATACGCACGTCCTGCTGAATCACGATGTGGGTATAGAGATGCAGCAGCGGTCTGATCGCGCGCAACACCCAGCGCGGCAAACGGAAACGGTACGCGATGTAGGTGTACACGCGTGACCGCCGGTCATCGATCGGCGTGATCTGGCTGACGATCAGAAACCCCGACCGGCTGCCCCACAGATAATCGCAACGCGTGACGTTCGGCGCGAAAAAACGATCCGTATGAACGAGCGGCTCGCGATCGGGATTCGTGAGCCAATCCATCATGCCGATCTTGTCCTGCTCGTCGTGATAGGTCACTTCGACGCTATCCGCCTTCAGCGCCACCGACGCCTCCATCGCACTGCCGCGGCTCGAGCGGAAAATGCCGTCGTGGACGAACACGGTGTGCGGCACATCCATGAAATTCTGCGCGAGCATGCCGATGTCGCCGTCGAACGTGTTCACCATGAAATACGACTGCCACGGCGCTTGATCGTAGAACGGCATGCGGAAGATCGGCTTTGCATCGGTATCGGCATCGCCTTCGCCGAGGAATACCCAGATCAGGCTGTCGTGTTCGCGCACCGGCAAGCTGCGTTGCTTGAATGGGTAGTCGCTGGGGGCGGCGGCGGGCTTCACGCCGTCGATCGTCGGAATGTGGACGACCTGACCGTCGCCGTCATAACGCCAGCCGTGATACGGACAGACGAGGCAATCGTCGGCCAGCTTTCCTGCGGATAAACGCGTGCCGCGATGCACGCATTGATCGATCAAGGCCGCGACATCGCCATTGGCGCGTCGAAACAGCACGATGCCCAGACCGAGAATTTTGACGCCGAGCGGTTTTCCGCGCCGCAATTCGCGCTGCGTGCACGCGACGAACCATTGTTCGTGCATGCCGTCACGGGTGGCGCTGGAAGTAGCGGAGGCCGAGGCACGAAAGGCAATCGGTTGTTCGGGTTCGCGATCTACGGTCGGCATGATGTCAGTCGCCGGTCAGGGCAAGAAGTGCGCTCGCGGTATCGAGCCGGCTCACGAGCATGCGCGGCTTGGCGTCGCCGGCGCGAATGCCGGTTAGCTCCGCGGCGTGTTGAATCGCATGGGCAAGCCGCTGGGGCAAGCCTTGAAGCTGCCGTACTCGTACGGGTCCGAGTTGGCCGAGGCGGCGCGCGTGAGCGTAGTGGAATGCACGCTGCAACGCGGTATCGACTATCGACGCTAACGCAGCCGTATCGCTTGACGTATTGCCGCCCGCCACCAGCAGCACGTAATGCGGTGTTTGCGAGTCGATGCAGGGAACGAGGCACAGCGTGTCGTTGATATCTGCAAACGTGTCGGCGAGCACGCTCGTGACTGTCGCCTCATCGAGCTTTTCGCCGACGAGGTCGCACTGCGCGCCGGCTCGGCCCGCGAATTCCACACGCGGCGTACGACCAGCGAAGCCCGTGACTCGCACCCGATCGCCGAGCAGGTAGCGATACAAACCGCCAGCCGTCGTCACAACCACCTGCACGACATCTCCGACGCGCAGATCGGCCGCATCGCACACGCGACCGTCGTCGAACACGAACTCCAGAAAGTGGCTTTCGATCGCGAGCGGGCAGCCGTCGTCCGAACCGAACGGCAGCGTGACCACGGCCTCCGTCGCGAACAGTCCCTTAGGCAGCCAGCGCGCATGCGGAAACCGCGTGCGCAATTGAGCCGCGTAACGGCGGCTCGGGCCGTCCATCCAGCAACTGACGGCGGCAAGCCGGGGCCACAGCGGCTCGCATGTGCCTTCGGAAAGGGCGGCACGTAGCGCGGTTTTGCGCGCGGCCGGCAACATCGATTCCAGCCACGCCAGCGTCGCGCCGTGATCCGCCTCGTTGCCTTCGAACAGCGGACGCAGGAGGCTCGACAGAAACGTCGGACTCCACACGCTGATGAAGCTTAGATCGTCAGCGGCAATCAGCGCCAGCAAGGTCTGCCGACGCCACGCGTCGGTGTCGTCGGAAAACGGCGGCACGATCAGCGTCGGCGCGAGACCCGCGACGATGCTGCCGCCGAGATAATCCAGATCGCTCGCCGAGCCGATCGGAATGCCGTTCGCGGCGCATCCGTTCGCTTGCAACGGCGGCGACATCGACCAGTACGCGCGACCGTGTGCGATCTCCGGCACTTGCCCATAAACGTCGGCAAGCCACACCACCAGCGCGCGTTGCATTTCGTCGAGAAACGCCGGCGTGTACGGAATCAGCTTCTGCAACGCGCTGTTGCCGCTGGTGCGCTCGAAAAACCGTGGCGCCTGCGCGCTCAGCACGGGTTCCGTCTCGCGTTGCGCGCGCTCGATCCACGGCAGTAAATCGGCATACGTCTGCAGCGGCACGCGCTCGCGATACTGCGCGGCATCGCGGATATCGGCAAAACCGTATGCACGTCCAAACGCCGTATCGCGATTCGTGTCGAGCAATTGCCTCAGGCGTTTTGCCTGCGTAAGCGCCGGGTCGGCAATGGCCGCGTGCCACGTATCGAGCGCGGGATGTGCGGCAGCGAGGAAATCCCGCCACGCGTCGCGCGTGACATTCGAGTCCGTCGTCATCAGAAGTACGTCTTGTCGAGCCGGGACAGATCGTCGGGCAAGCGTTGTGGCGGCAAAAAGATCTGCAGCCAGCCGAACCACAACGGCCGCGTTTCCTTCACGTTCGACGCCGCATGCAATTGTTGCCACCGCAGATTCGGCCGCCGATGATGCGTGAGGTTGTAGTTGAAGTTCAGGAACGCCCAGCGCACGAGCGTCGGCGCGCGCATGTTGTACGTACCTTCCACTGCATCGAGCGGCGTGCGCATGTGATACACCCACTGCAACGACGACCACGAAAACGCGAACGCGGCGTAGGCGATCAGAACGACGTCGAGCGTCCAGTGAAACAGCCAGCCCGCGAACAGCCACGCGGCCACACCGCACAGCACTTCGATACGAATCCGCTTGAAATCGCGCAGCGAAAAGTCCTTGAAGGCCGCGGCGTAGGTATTGTCGTCGCCGCGTTTCGACCAGCTACTCGCGATGCCGGCCGGCAGCAGGGCCAGAACGATACTGCCCACCAGTCCGCCAAGCCAGATGCCGCCCAGGATCGCCGCGTAATACTCGATCCGCTTGCGCAGCAGCGATTCGTCCAGCGTCGCGAAATCGGCCCGCTCGGCGCGCGTGCGATTGCGCACGTGGTGGCCGAGGTGGTTGATATGAATCAGCGTGGCAGACGCGCCGAACATCGTCGAGGCCCACCACATCATCAGATAGTTGAGTGTGCGGTGCCGATGTCCGAAGCCGTGAAAGGTCTCGTGCATCATCGAGAACACGCCCTGCAACACGAGGCAGAACGGAATCAGGATCAGCCATTTGAGCGGACCCGCGTGGGTGGTCGATAGCCACGTCAGCACGGCAATCCAGAACGCCGTCTGCAACGTCAACACGACGAGGTTGGCGAGATCGAAAGCGTGCGATTGCGTGGCGGTATTTTTCTCGGTCGAAATGGGCATGCCGGCGTTGAAAACTTAATGTACGCGAAGGATACCCCGGATATCGCCGATTAATCCAACAAGCGCAAACCGGTCGTTCAGGGGCATGCGAATTGAATAAGAAAATCCCGATTAGACTTGGCGAACGCGTGCATTCCCTTTATCTTTGCCACCTTCCAATCCGGCGCCCGGCCTGTCGATCGATATGATTTTTTCCCGCAAACGCGTCAGTGAATCTCCGCCGGTTGCCGATATCGTGCAACGCGATTTGCGCTTTACGCTCGACGACACCATTCCGCGTTACTGGTATCGCGGCTGGTGTCACGTCACCCGATTTTTCGACGCGTTTTCGATCATGTTTCCGCTCGGCGAAAAGTTCTTTATCGACAGCGTGAAGCAGTTTCGCGATGAAATACCGGCCGGCACGCCGCTCGCGCGGGATGTGGCGGGTTTCACGCATCAGGAAGCCACGCATATTCGCGAGCATCGGCTGTATAACCAGCGTCTTGCCGCGCAGGGCGCGCCGACCGCCGAACTCGAAGCATTGATCGCGCGTCGCCAGCAAGGCAGTTTGCGCAACATCTCGCGCACCACGTGGGTCGCGCTGACCGCGTGCCTCGAACACTACACCGCGATTCTCTCGGACCAATTGCTGCGTCACCCCGAGATATTCGATGGCGCCGATCCCGCCATGGCCGCGATCTGGCGCTGGCACGCGATCGAGGAAACGGAACACAAGGCCGTTGCCTTCGACGTATTGACGGCCTTCGAACGCAGACCGCTGCGCCGCTACGTGATCCGCTGCGGCGCAATGCTCGGCGTGTCGGTGTTCTTCGTGATCGACCTGGTTTATTTCGTCTACCGGCTGGCCGCGTGCGACCGGCAACGCGGCAACTGGCGCGAGTGGTGGCGTCTGCTGGGCTGGCTGTTCGTGCGCCCCGGCATCTTCACGCGCGTGATGCCGTCGTGGCTGTACTGGTTCGCGCCGTGGTTCCACCCGAACCGGATCGACAGCCGTGAGGTGCTGGCGCGTGCGCGTCGCTCGCTCGACGGGGAATCGGCGACATGACACCTGACTTCCTGCTGCGAGATCCACGATGAATGCGACACGTCGCTGGACGCCGCTCGGCTTCGACGACTGGCAACGCCATTTTCCGGCGACGCCCTTCGCGCGCCAGACCGACGGACTCGACTGGACCGATCGCTTTATCGACTGCTGGAATCACGCGTATCCGCGCTTGCCGCGCGATACCGTGGTCGTGCTGGTGGCGGGCCTGTACTCGGAGTGGCTGCCGCGCTGTCATCGCGATGCGTTGCTCGCGCTGCGCGGCGCCGGTTATCGCGCGATGCGGCTTCCGGTTCGCTCGTCGCGCGGCGTGATCGCGCAAGGCGCGCGTATTGCCGCGATGCTGCGGACACGGTTGAAAGACGGCGAGCGTTTCGTCGCGTTGACGCATAGCAAGGGCGGCATCGATACGCTTGCGGCGCTTAACCACGCGCCGGATCTGCGCGCGCGCTGCGATGGCCTCGCGTTCGTGCAGCCGCCGGTCGGGCCGGCGTCGATCGTCGACGACATGCTCGGCTTCAATGCGACGCCGGCGTTGGCAAGCACGCGTTTGCAGGACCGCATCGGGCGGCGCTTGCTGCGCACCCGCTGGGTCGCGCAAGGCACGCTCGATATCAGTAGCCGGCGCGATCCGCGCGTCGCGACGATGCTGGCGGCAATGCCGCGTGATCTGCATTGCGTGCATGCGGTGACGTGGTCGATCGAACGCAGCTCCCGCTTCGACGCTTACCATGAGCGGCTGAATGCGCGGCGTCCCGGCTGCGCGCACGATGGGCAGTTCTATCTCGAACATCAAGTGCTGAACGGCGTGCCGCAAATCTGTCTGCCGGAACTCGATCATGGGCAGCCGGTGCTGGGCGGTTTGGGTTTCGATGCGGGGCGTTTCTGGCTGGCGTTGGCGGATCTGCTGCATGTGAGCCGCGAGTCGACCATCCGGGTTGCCGGTGACGCGCTAGCGCGGTCCGACGCCTACACGAGATAGATCTCGAAGCCCGGAATTCTCGCAGCCGATGCGCTGTCGATGGCCGCGCCCGCGCGTTCGCTCGACAACGTGTAGAGGTCCATCGGCACCCGCGTCAGGCGATAACGCGCGAGTGCGGGCCACAACGGATCGTCGTCGTAGAGACAAAGCTGCACCAGCGCGTACCGGTTACGCAGCGTCGACCACGCGGCGTCGAGCAACGCGGCGAATATCTCGGGGTCGCGTTGCTTCACCTGCAGATGCGTCAGATAGACGTCGAGCAATGCCTCGCCGGGCGGGGCGATTCGAGGACGGCCGAACATCGGCGCGAATGCGTTGAACGCCACGCGGATCGCCTGCAGCGATAACGGCAGCTTTTCCAGCACGATTCGCTTGATGCGTCCGGCGTCCCACGGCGCGACGCAGCCGACGAGATTGCCGCGCGCATCCAGCGCGAGCAGAAACGATTCGATGCCGAAGTCTGTCCAGGTACTCAACCGGCGTTCGAACTCGCGCTCGTCGAACACGGGGCCGAACGGTTGCGCTTTCGACTCCGCGTCGAGAAACGCCCGGAGTGCGTCGGCATGATGCGATTGCGCGCGCACGACGCGGATCGGTCGGGCGGGGCGTGAGGTTATGTCGTCATCGCGGTCATGCAGCGCATTGAAGCCTTGCCAGCCCTTTCGGCCATGAATCGACACGTTGCCATAGCCACGCCAATGCGTCAGCGGCAAACGGCCATGACGCCTTGTGCCGAGCAAGGATTGCGCGGCCAGCTTGTTGTCGCGAATCATGCAGCAATACGCGTGTTGCACGCCCGCGTCGCGCTCCAGATCGGCGAGCCGGCCGCGCACCTCGTCCATCCAGCTGCGCGAGAGCCGCCGGTCGGGCACGATGCGCAGATCGCCGAGATACGCGACTCGCTGCACGCGATCGTGCAGATAGCCGTCGCGCACGACCAGACTTGCGATGCCCTTCACGTCACCAAGCGCATCTTCCGCGAGCCACGTACGATGATCGTCCGCGTGACAACGATGCAGCGCGAAGTAATCCGGCGACCGATCGAAGCGCAACGGCAGCGCGCCCTGCATCGCGTGGTGTTCGCAGAAGCCGAGAATAGCCGGGTTGTCCGCGGACGACGCGAGGCGGATCTTCATCGGTCAGCCTGCTTCGCCGCCAAAGAGCCGCCGCGCCATGGGGCGAAGATTGGCCGGCGACAGCTCGCACAGGCACACGAGTTCGTCGCCGCGCGCGTAGTGCGGATTGCGTTGCAGAAAATACGCGACGTCCGGCAGCCTGAGATGCGCGTCCGGAATTTGCGCAAGCTCCGGTGTCAGCCGACCCTGCGGCTTCTCGAACGACAACACGCCGGTGGCGCTGTCATAAGCAGCGCCGAAGCGCTGGGTGGCCAGATGATCCATCAGCGCCTGTCGATCCGGCGAAACGGACAGGTCGCTGCGTGGCGCATAGTCCCGGGCGAAGGCACGCAAATACCGGTACGTGCGGTGCCCCTTGCAGATAAGAAACCAGTAAAGCGGCACGTCCAGATTTTGCCGTTGAAGTTCGCCGGCAAAACGAATCCACGCAAATGCCAGTTGCTGACTGCCCCAATGCGCGGGATCGATAATCGTATCGCCGGAAAAAATCACCCGCAGCGGCGTGCCATTCCATTCGCTGTCGTATAGCTTGAGCGTGGAAAAACCCTGAATGACGTGATCGGCGTCGCGCAGAATAATGCAATGGCTTTTGTCGTTCAGATCCTGCCTGAACAGATCGCGCTGCGCGTCGCAATAAGACGCCGAATAAAGCGCGTACATCCGGTCGATTTCAGCCGTGCTCAACGTGGCACGTTCAATAGGCGTCGCGCTGAGGCGCATGAGTCGATTTTGTCTGGCGGAGCGGGTTGATATGATACCCGACCTATTCCCGCATTCCGCATCTCATGCCCAACCCAGTCACGCGATCGGCCGCCAACTCAATACCATTGAAAAAGCCGTGGACGTGTCTGGCGATTTATCTCGTGCTATCCGGCGCTTTGTATTACGTCGTCACGCATTTTCCTTTTGGCACGATCCGTATTATTTCGCCTTCTATGCTGGATGAATGGACGCCGCTTTTACCCGCGACGGTGCCGCCGTATATGAGTTATCTGCTCGTCATGCCATTGCTAGTCTGGTATGGACGCGACAGGGCGTGGTTATTGCCGGCTTTCTTTGCGGGCGCATTGGCGACGAGTCTCTGCCTGCTGAGTCATCTGTTCTGGCCGACGGAGATGGCGCGCCCCGTGGTGGCGGCCGGCTGGATCGCATGGCTGCGGTCCATCGACTCGCCGCTCGCCGCATCGCCGAGTGGACACGTGGCGTTGCCGATCGCGATCACCGTCGTGCTGGCGACGCTGCGCGTGCGCGCGGCGGCGTGGTTTGCCGCATGGAGCGTGGTCTTGATGGTGACCGTGCTGACGACGGGACAACATTTCGTCGCCGATGTCGCGTGGGGCGCCGCGGTCGGTTTACTGGCCGCCGCAGTCACCGCACTCGCGATGCGCTGGCGCGTCGACCTGCGAACGCTGGCGATGATCCTGCTCGAATGGCTGTGCGTTGTCGTGACGCTACGCGTCGCGTTCGCGTTGGACGACTGGCGTCTCTATCTCGTCGCGGCCGTGATTATCTCCACGCGACAGCACGCGCTTTTCATTCTCTATCACGATGCCGCGCACTATCATCTGACGCGGCATCGCCGGGTCAACGATTTTCTGATCAACGTGGCGATCGGCGTGCCTGGTGTCGTACCGGTCGAGTTCTACCGGCCTCTGCATCTCGCGCATCATCGGCATGTGGGAAGCGCGCTGGACCCCGAGCGGCAGTTTCTTTACCGCGACCAGCGCTGGCAGTTCAGACCGCTCGGCACGTGGCCGCTCGTCAGGCAATTGATTGGCGATCTGCTTTTGCTCAACACGCTGCGTACCATGCGCGCCTATCGACAAGCCGGCGGCGCAGCGGTCCGTCCTACCGTACCGATACTCGCCGCGTGCGTCGTGTGGACGGTGATTGCCGGCTGGCTGATTTATCTGTGCTCCGCGCACACGTTGACGATGCTTGCGGCGCTCTGGTTCGGGCCGCTCTTCACGGTAAGCGTGTTGCTGCAGAAAGTGCGCAGCTTTTCCGAGCACAGCGGCGGTCCGGGCGTGACGCCCGGCTGGAGCGACTGGACTTACTCGTGGTGTGTGGGTTGGCTCGGCCGGGCGTTCATCTGGCCGTATCACATCAACCTGCATCTGCAGCATCATCGCAATCCGAACACGGCGTGGTACGACCTGCCGTCGCAAGTGCGGTCAAGCGATCATGTGATGTCGTCGCGCGGGCTCGTCGGTCTACTTTGGCTCGGCAGACGACGCGTTTCAGACACGCGGCGTGAACCGCAACGCAATTAGAAGTCGCGCCTCACGCAGTACCACAGCGCGCCCGGCACTTCTCGCAGCGATGAATAGATGTCGCGTCGCTCGAAGAACGCCGGATATGTGCCGCTCACCTCATCGACGCCAAAGCGCTTCAACGCGATGATCGCGCGTGGCACGTGGAAGTACTGCGAGACGGCAATCGCGCTGCGCAGGTTGTGCGCCTTCATATAAACGCTGGCGTTGCGCGCGGTGTCCCAGGTGTCGAGGCCCTTGTTGTCCATCACGATGCGATTTTCGGGAACGCCCTGGCGCATCAGGTCGCGTTTCATCGCAAGCGCTTCGTCGGTGCCGTGTTTGTCGATGCCGCCGCTCACCATGATCTCGCGGCACAGTCCTTTCGCGTAGCACTCGCGTGCCGCGTCGAGCCGCGCGGAGAGCCGCGCCGACGGACTGCCGTCCGCATGGACCTTATTGCCGTAGACGATCGCGAGATCCGCTTGCCGGGGCCGCGCCAGCAGACCCGCGCACGCGACGATCAATGCCGCGGCCAGCCAGAGGCCGACGGCCCATTTGAGTAGTGAAGTCAGCACAGGTTTTTAGTCCGCTGCGGTTGAGACGTCGTGTTAAATGCGCGGTCGATCGATTGGATCTCGCTCGTGTCCGCTTTTCATATGTTCTCCAGCAGACGGGCAATGACTTCAGGCGAAGGCAACTGATCCTTCAGCTTTCTCGGCAGTGTCTTGGTAATTTCGTAGGTTGCTACGCCAATCGGCTTGCGCGCGTCGCGCAATGCGTACTCGACGATCGTGCGCGTTTTCTCTTTGCACAGGATGATACCGATAGACGGATTTTCGTCCTCTTGTCGTACCTTTGCATCGAGCGCCGCAAGATAAAACTGCATCTTGCCGACAAACTCCGGCTCGAATTCTCCGATCTTCAACTCGATGGCGATTAACGCGCGCAAGCGTCTGTGGAATAGCAGCAGGTCGATGAAGTATTCCTTGCCTTCCACGTCCAACCGGTACTGGCTGCCCATAAAAGCAAACATGCCGCCCATGGCGCGCAAAAAATCCTCGATACGAACAATCAATGCTCTTTCCAGCTCGCGCTCGCTGTGTTGATCGCCCAACTCGAGGAAGTCGAAGGCATATTCGTCCTTCACCGCTAGTTTGGCCTGCGCGCGCAGGCTTGGAGTTAGCGTCTGGTCAAAATTGGTTTGGCTCAGCAGTGATTTCTCGTAGCTCTGATTGTCTATCTGGTGGACCAGCACGTTTTTTGACCATCCGAGCTTGCGTGTCATGCGCAGGTAGAACTCCCGCTCCTGAGCGACTTTGCAGCGTTGCAGGATGATGAGATTGTGTGACCACCCAACTTGTGCAACCAGTGGTTGCACTTTTGCGTCGCTGCGGTAGAGCAGATAGAACTCACGCATGTAGAACAAATTGCGGCGGGAAAAACCGCCCACGCCAGGAAAGGCGTCCCGCAAGTCGCCGGCCAGCTGCTCTGCGATGGCGGCGCCGTGGGTGGCGTCTTTCTGCCGCTCCACGATCAGCTTCCCAATGTCCCAATACAGGCCGACCAGCTCCTTGTTAACTGCGCGCAGCGCCGCGTACTGCGCGGACTGGATGCGCGCCTTAACTTCGGCCAATAAGGCCGGATACTCCTTCGTCGTCGTGGCCGGGACTGTGCCGGTCTTCCGCAGCGCTGGCGCTTATAGCTTGCGAGACGTTTTCTTACTCGTCACCAATGATCTCCTCGTCGGCGCTGACGGGCTGTCCGTCACCAGCGTGGAAAGCGACCATTACCAAAAGACGACAATCCGCATGGTTCTCTCGCTAACCTAACTGTTTGCGTTGTGGGTAGGGCAATGTGTTACCTGCTCATTGATTTTAAGGGGGGGCGCGAGAAAGGAAAATAGTTGTGTTGCCGCGGCAAACGGCCGCTTAGGGAAAGATCCCTGCATTCAATCCCCAGTTGCGTCGTCCGCGCAATCCCACACAATCCGCTCGAACAACGCCTTCAACTTCTCACCCCGCGCCGCGTTCAGCATCGCCACATGCGCGACCCGGCCCGCGAGATGCGCACGAAAGTCGGAATGATCGTCGCGATTCTGCGAGCGCGGTCCGTGCCTGACGCAATTGGTGAGCGTCGCCTTCAACGCATCGAAAGCGGGCCGCGCGATATTCGGGTGCGTATTGACGACCACGCCCGCCAGATGTTGACGCGCGCCGCGACGCATCACACGCGTCTTTCTCAGATTGAGCGTGAACCCTTCCTCGATCGCGATCGCGGCGACGCGGATCGATAGCCGTTCGGCCATGCGGGCGAGATCGTCGCCGCCGGAGAAGGCGAGGTCGTCGGCATAACGCGTGTAAGTCGCGCCGATCGAGCGCGCGAGTCCGGTCAAGCGTAAGTCGAGTTGATAAGCGCAAAGATTCGCCAAAGCCGGCGAGCTCGGCGCGCCTTGCGGCAAATGACGGTTCCGGTAACGCTGTCGTTCGAGCCAGTCGATGCGGTCACGGACATCGGCTTCAAGCAGACGGCCGCTGGGGATGCGATTGGTACACAGCGCAGTGATGGCGCGGCTAATGGCCAATGAGTAGCCCAAAGCGCGAATCGTCGAGTAAACGCGTCCCGCATGCACCGACGCAAAAAAATCGCTCAGATCGAAGCGAATCACCACCGCTTTGTCCGCATGCGGCGCAGCGAAACTCACGATGTTCCTGCCCCGCCGAAACCCATGCGCCGCCTCATGCAACGGAATGCGATCGAGCAAACCATGCAGCACTTTCCGCTGCACGGCCCGCAAACGCGTCTTGGGAATTTCGATGAGTCTGCAACGACCGTCGCGCTTCTGAATCGCCTTATAGACATAGTGATGCAGCGGCGAGCTCGCGGCGTGCGCCGGTACCCGCCAGCGATCGGCCAGCCAGTCGAGTTCGTCGCACCCGGCATCGAGCCACGCGGCGAGGTCCGCAAGCGTGGCCAGTTGCGGCAAAGCCACGCCCTGCAACCACGGCGGCGCGGGCCGCTGAACCGGCGGACGCATCATCACACGCACCACGCGCGGACGGGCATCGCTACGCCACGCCGACACGAACCCCGGCGTTTCCGCGATCAATGTCGACAACTCGCGACGATCGACGCTGTCCCATCGCGCGCCAAAACGCGTTGCGGCTAGATGCGCCAATCCGCTCATCCACGCGGCGGGTTCGCCCAACGCGAGCGTCATCCGCGCGACGAGGGCATCGGGCTCGGCGGTGCCGGACAGCATCGCATCGGCAATCGCGTAGGTGACGTACTGCAACGAAGATGACGACATAGGGAAGAGAGGGCGGGCCGGCCAGTCAACGCGTCGAGTGCTGCGTGAGCCGTGTTGCGCACCGCGCAAGTGACGCTCATGCGACGAACTGCGGAGGTGATGTCGATCCACGGGGTAACCCCGTAGTGCCCGAAACGGATGCTGCTCGTCTCCAGGCGTGCTTGACCAGCCGTCCCGCGAGGCGACGATAAGCGAGCGGGACATTGCGTGTCAATGCGACCGAACGTCGACCGCGCGCCGAGATTTCCGAATCCGTCAGCGCGATCGCGACTTATCCACAGCATCCTCTGGACAACTTTTGTAAAAGCCTGCGTATACGGTGTGGGCGCGTTGTGGGCGAAACCTTGATAAAAATGCCGAGGCGTCTCGCCGGCCAAAAGTTTTCCCTGGCTCCGTGGGGCTGTCCGCGCGCACTACGCAGGGTTATCGATTCGGCAGAGCGTTGATCCGTATACGAAGTTTCAGGTTATCCACAATGCAGCGCGAGGCTTGTTAACTATTACTACGTATACGTATACGAAGATTATAAAAACCCTAAAGACGCCACCGCGCAGCGAAGGTCACTGCTCAAAGCAACGGTAAACAGATCTCCGTGACAAGATCGGGAGGCGCCGTATCCTTAGGGCTATTCAGATACTCCTCGAACACCGGCGCATCCGCCGCTTCGCGATCCGACTGCACGAGCCAGGTGCCGTACAGCCACTCGTACGCCGCGCGCATGTCGCTATATGGACCCTTGTGCCGCAGCACCGCGTATTCGCCGCCTCTCACCTGCGCGACCGAAACCGGCGGACTCACCGTCACCGATGCCTGAACCGGATGCGGCAGCAATACGCCGGCTTTCGAGCGCAACAGGTTTTCGTCGACCACGCCGGGATCGTCGTAGTAAACGCCGACCATCCGCATTTGCGCCGCCAACAGGTTGTGTGCCGCCAGCCAGCCGAATAGCGCATCGAATGCCTTGCCGACCTGCATATACGAACCGACGTGATCGACCGCCAGAATCTCCATCGGCGCCACGTGACGAATTTCCACTTCACGTATCGTCATTGCCTTGTCTCCTGAAAGTGCCGGACGAAACCGGCTATGCGTGCCTTGCTTGCGATACTGCGCTGGCGGCACGCCGAACACCGCGCGAAACGTGCGCGAAAACGACTGCAAACTGCTGTAGCCGGACCGTTCGGCGATGTCGGCGATCGACATCGAACCGTTCGCGAGATAACCCGCCGCGCGATGCAGGCGCAACCGGCGCACTGTCGTGGCGACCGTCTCGCCGTACATCGCCTGGTAGATGCGGTGCCAGTGATACGGCGACAGACAGGCGATCTGCGCGAGGCGATCGATGTCGAGCGGCTCGTCGAGGTGATCGTAGATATGGTCGAGCACGCGGCCGAGGCGGGTTTCGTAGCGCGCCCGATGGGCGGATTCGTTCATGACTGAGTCGACTGGAGAATGACCGGTTGAATGGAAAACAAAGTATCACGGCGGCGTTTACCAAATCCTGCGGACTTTATCGCCGCGATCTTTGCCGAATTTCGATAACACCTCGAATAATGGCTCACTACCATCGGTTGAAACCTCTCCGCCCATGCGCCGCAACGCCTTGCGGCGCCGAGTAAGCGGCCATTACAGGGAGCTCCGATGAAACCGGAATCGAAGAGTCAGCACGTCGGCAAGGTCACCCATCACGAGTTGAAGCAGACGCTCGGCACGTGGCAACTGTGGGGGATCGCGGTCGGTCTCGTGATTTCCGGCGAGTATTTCGGCTGGAGCTACGGCTGGGCAAGCGCCGGTACGCTCGGCTTCGTGATTACGGCGGTGTTCATCGCCGCGATGTATACGACCTTCATTTTCAGTTTCACCGAACTCACCACGTCGATTCCGCATGCGGGCGGTCCGTTTGCGTATGCGCGCCATGCGTTCGGTCCAACCGGCGGCTATCTGGCGGGCGCCGCCACGCTGGTCGAATTCGTGTTCGCTCCGCCGGCGATTGCGCTCGCGATCGGCGCTTATCTGCACGTGCAGTTTCCTGGCCTCGAACCGAAGCACGCGGCGATGGGCGCGTATCTCGTCTTCATGGCGTTGAATATCGTCGGCGTGCAGATTGCCGCGGCCTTCGAATTGTGCGTGACGTTGCTCGCGATTTTCGAATTGCTGGTGTTCATGGGCGTGGTGTCGCCCGGTTTCCAGTGGTCGAACTTCACGAAGGGCGGCTGGGCCGGTGCGGACACTTTCAGCATGGGTTCGTTTCACGGCATGTTCGCGGCGATTCCGTTCGCGATCTGGTTCTTCCTCGCGATCGAAGGCGTCGCGATGGCCGCCGAGGAAGCCAAGAACCCGAAGCGTTCGATTCCGATCGCCTACGTCACCGGCATTCTGACGCTGGTCGTGCTTGCCATCGGCGTGATGGTGTTTGCGGGCGCGGCGGGCGACTGGACCAAGCTGTCGAACATCAACGATCCGTTGCCGCAGGCGATGAAGTTCATCGTCGGCGAACACAGCGGCTGGATGCATATGCTCGTATGGCTCGGCCTGTTCGGGCTGGTCGCGTCGTTCCACGGCATCATCCTCGGCTACTCGCGGCAGATCTTCGCGCTGGCGCGCGCTGGTTATCTGCCGGAGTGGCTGTCGAAAGTGCATCCGCGCTTCAAGACTCCGCACCGCGCGATTCTGGCGGGCGGCGTGATCGGCATCGCGGCGATCTATAGCGACGAGCTGATCCAGTTCGGCGGTCAGACGCTCACCGCGAACATCGTGACGATGTCGGTATTTGGCGCTATCGTGATGTATATCATCAGCATGTTGTCGCTGTTCAAGCTGCGCCGCACCGAGCCCGGCATGGAGCGCCCGTTCCGCGCGCCGCTGTTTCCGGTCTTTCCGGCGTTCGCGCTGGTGGCGGCGGTGATCTGTCTGGCCACGATGGTTTACTTCAACTTTCTGGTGGCGATCGTGTTCGCGATCATCCTCGCGCTGGGCTACGTCTACTTCCTGTTGACGCGCCATCAGCGCGAAGCGGCGCCGTCGGACGCGTTGCTCGAAGAATGACGAAGCGAGCCGCTGCGCGAGCAGCGGCGATGGAGTCGAGATGAGCTACACCGAAACGATCGGCAGCCGCACGTATCGCTTTGCCGATCTGAAGACCTTGATGGCGAAGGCCAGTCCGCAACGTTCGGGCGACCAGCTCGCGGGCGTCGCGGCGGCGAGCGAGGAAGAGCGCGTCGCCGCCAAAATGGCGCTCGCGGCGGTGCCGTTGCGCACGTTCCTCGACGAAGCGCTGATTCCGTACGAGAGCGACGAAGTCACGCGGCTGGTGATCGACGAGCATTCGCCGCAAGCGTTCGCCGAGATCGCGCATCTGACGGTGGGCGATTTTCGCAACTGGCTGTTGAGCAGCACGACGGATGCCGACGCGCTCACGCGCATCACCGCCGGCCTCACGCCGGAGATGGTCGCGGCCGTGTCGAAACTGATGCGCAACCAGGACCTGATCGCGGCGGCGCGCAAGCGGCCGGTGATCACGCGCTTTCGCAATACGGTCGGCTTGCCGGGCCGCATGTCGGTGCGCCTGCAACCGAATCATCCGACCGACGACGTCAAGGGCATTGCCGCCTCGATGCTCGACGGCCTGATGTACGGCTGCGGCGACGCGATGATCGGCATCAACCCCGCCAGCGACAATCTCGCCGCGATCACCAGGCTCCTGCTGATGATCGACGACTTCCGTCTGCGCTATCAGGTGCCCACGCAATCCTGCGTGCTGACCCACGTCACCAACACAATCGCCGCGATCGAGAAAGGCGCGCCGGTCGATCTGGTGTTTCAGTCGATCGCGGGTACGGAGAAGGCGAACGCGGGTTTCGGCATTTCGCTGGCGCTCTTGCAGGAAGCGTACGAAGCGGGGTTATCGCTGAAGCGCGGCACGGTCGGCCAGAACCTGATGTACTTTGAAACCGGCCAGGGCAGCGCGCTGTCGGCGGATGCGCATTTCGGCGTCGACCAGCAGACCTGCGAAGTGCGGGCCTATGCGGTCGCGCGCAAGTTCAAGCCGTTTCTGGTGAACACGGTGGTTGGATTCATCGGACCGGAGTACCTGTACGACGGCAAACAGATCACGCGCGCCGGTCTCGAAGATCACTTCTGCGGCAAGCTGCTCGGCGTGCCGATGGGTTGCGACATCTGCTACACCAACCACGCCGAAGCCGATCAGGACGACATGGACAATCTGCTCACGCTGCTCGGCGTGGCGGGCATCAATTTCATCATGGGCATTCCCGGCGCGGACGACGTGATGCTCAACTATCAAAGCACCTCGTTTCACGACGCGCTGTACGTTCGCGACGTGCTTGGCTTGCGCCGCGCGCCGGAGTTCGAGGAGTGGCTGGAGTCGATGCAGATCACCGACGCGCGCGGCGCGCTGCTGAGCGCATCGACGCAGCAACCGTTGCTGGAAGGCGCGAACGACTGGATGGGCATCGCATGAGCGACTTCCTCGAAAAGAATCCGTGGAATGCGCTGCGACAGTTCACCAACGCACGCATTGCATTGGGCCGCGCGGGCAACAGCTTGCCGACCGCGCCGCTGCTCGCGTTCAACCTCTCGCATGCGCAGGCGCGCGACGCCGTGCATCATCCGCTCGACACCGGCGTGCTGCACGAGCAACTGCGCGCGCTGAACTTCACGACGCTCGACGTGCACAGCGCGGCGCCCGATCGCGAGCATTATCTGCGGCGTCCGGATCTCGGGCGGCGCTTGTCGGCGGAGAGCCGCGCGGCGCTCGCGCAACAGCAAGCCGATGCGCCGGAAGTGGTGTTCGTGATCGGCGACGGGTTGTCGGCCTTCGCCGCATCGAAGCAGGCCATTCCGCTGATCGAGGCAGTGCGCCCGAAACTCGTCGACTGGAAAATCGGCCCGGTCGTGGTCGCGCGGCAGGCGCGCGTCGCGCTCGGCGACGAGATCGGCGAGCTGCTGAAGAGCAGGCTGGTGGTGATGCTGATCGGCGAACGGCCGGGGTTGAGTTCGCCGGATAGTCTCGGCGTCTATCTGACCTATGCGCCGAAAGTCGGCTGTAGCGATGCGCAGCGCAATTGCATTTCCAACGTGCGGCCCGAAGGACTCGACTATCCGCATGCCGCGCACAAGCTGCACTATCTGCTGATGCATGCGAGGCGTTTGGGTCTCACCGGCGTGGGTTTGAAAGACGATAGCGATGCGCTGCTGGAACGCGCACCAACGGTATCCGCGCTCGGCGATGAGTCCGAGCCGCCGGGCGCGGTGTAAGAGCACGGAGACATCGAGCGGTTTGACACGACACCGCCCGCACCATCGTTACCCTTCCGCCCGTTCCACCGGATGCGTTTCCAGCCACGCGTTCTCGGCATCCTCGAAGAGCCGCGAACGCGTCAAAAACCGCAAACCGCTCGGGCGCTCCAGGGAAAACATCCCGCCGTTGCCCGGCACCGCGTCGATGATCAACTGCGTGTGCTGCCAGTATTCGAATTGCGATTCGCTCATGTAGAACGGCACGTCCGCAATCACGCCGAGCTTCACATCCGACCCGCCGACCATAAATTCGCCCTGCGGAAACATCATCGGTGCGCTGCCGTCGCAGCAGCCGCCCGATTGATGAAACAGCACGGCACCATGTTCGGCGCGAAGCTTACCGATCAGTTCGACGGCGGCCGGCGTGGCGACGACGCGCGCGACTTCCTTCACCTCTTCCATCACAGGCCTCGCTGAAAAAAGCGCGAGCCGCAGGAGGTGGCTCGCGCGGACAGGGTTGCGAGACTTAGAAGAAGCCGAGCGGCTTGTCGCTGTAGCTGACCAGCAGGTTCTTGGTTTGCTGGTAGTGGTCGAGCATCATCTTGTGATTTTCACGGCCGATGCCCGATTGCTTGTAACCGCCGAACGCCGCGTGCGCCGGATACGCGTGATAGCAGTTGGTCCACACGCGACCGGCCTGGATCTGCCGGCCGAAGCGGTATGCACGCGTGCCGTCGCGCGTCCAGACGCCCGCGCCGAGACCGTAGAGCGTGTCGTTGGCGATTTCGAGCGCTTCTTCCTCGGTCTTGAACGTCGTGACCGATACCACCGGCCCGAAGATTTCCTCCTGGAAGATGCGCATCTTGTTGTGACCGCGGAACACGGTCGGCTTCACGTAATAGCCCTTGCTCAACTCGCCTTCGAGCTGATTGCGCTGACCGCCGATCAGACATTCGGCGCCTTCCTGCTTGCCGAGATCGATATACGACAGGATCTTTTCCAGCTGCTCCTGCGAGGCCTGCGCGCCGATCATCGTCTTGCTGTCGAGCGGGTGTCCCTGCGCGATCGCGTCGACGCGCTTCAGTGCGCGTTCCATGAAGCGGTCGTAGATCTTTTCGTCGATCAGCACACGCGACGGACACGTGCACACTTCGCCTTGATTCAGCGCGAACATCGTGAAGCCTTCGAGCGCCTTGTCGAAATAGCTGTCGTCGGCGTTCATCACGTCGTCGAAGAAGATGTTCGGGCTCTTGCCGCCCAGTTCGAGCGTGACCGGAATGATGTTCTGGCTCGCGTACTGCATGATCAGGCGGCCCGTGGTGGTTTCGCCGGTGAACGCGATCTTCGCGATGCGCTTGCTCGACGCGAGCGGCTTGCCGGCTTCGAGCCCGAATCCGTTCACGATGTTCACGACGCCCGGCGGCAACAGATCGTGAATCAGTTCCATCAGCACGAGAATCGACGCGGGCGTTTGCTCGGCCGGTTTGAGCACCACGCAGTTGCCGGCCGCGAGCGCGGGCGCGAGCTTCCACACGGCCATCAGGATCGGGAAGTTCCACGGAATGATCTGGCCGACCACGCCGAGCGGCTCATGAAAGTGATAGGCGACCGTGTCGTGATCGATCTCGGAGATGCCGCCTTCCTGCGCGCGCACGGCGCCGGCGAAATAGCGGAAGTGATCGATCGCGAGCGGAATGTCGGCTGCCATGGTTTCGCGCAGCGGCTTGCCGTTGTCGATCGTTTCAGCCACCGCGATGCGCTGCAGGTTGGCCTCCATGCGATCGGCAATGCGGTTCAGGATGTTCGCGCGCTCGGCCGTCGAGGTTTTGCCCCACGCCGTTTTCGCACGATGCGCGGCGTCGAGCGCGAGTTCGATATCGGCTTCGCGCGAGCGCGGGATCGACGTGAACGGCTCGCCGGTGATCGGCGATACGTTATCGAAGTACTCACCGCCCGCGGGCTTCACCCATTCGCCGCCGATAAAATTCGCATACTGCTTTTTGTACGGGAACTCGGTCGTCAGAAACTGCATCTCCGCGTGATTCATCTGTGTGCTCCTCACATGTTGAATGGGCTATATTCGGCGCGATATTTCGCTTGGCCGCGAGTGGCTAGAGCCAGAAGCGTGCCAATGCACCGCGCTGGTGAGCCGTGCACGCGCAGCAAGCAACCGCGCACGGGGCGAGGCGTAGCGCTGTTCAATCCGTCACGAATGAACGCGCCGTTTCTGATCAGCGTGTGTCGTGCTGTTCAGGAATTGAGCAGCGCACGCCGTAGGCCGACACGGCCAGGTAGAACGGGCCGGGCCGCGACGGCGTTCGGCATGGGAATTGCCTTCCTGTCCCGCTTCGATATCCGTTTGCGCAGTTCGCCATGACGATCGACATCCGAGCCCACCGAGAGACCAGTCCGACACTCACGCCGCAGCCGAGCTTTCGCGTGCAGACCTGCATCGCTCACGACGCCGACGAACAGGCGCGCAACCTGCACGGCTGGCATCAGACCTACGACCAGCTGACGGCCGGCAGTTTCGTCGGCGAATTGACGGAACTGTGCCTCGATCACATGCAGGTGTTCGTCGAGACGACCAGTCATACGCTGCGGCAAACCTGCGAGGTGCAGAAAGACGCGTACTGGTTCGGGATTCCAACCTGTCCAGCAGGGTCGGGCCGCATCGACGCGCAGGTGATCGCGGGCGATGCGCTCGCGTTCCGTCCGGGCGGCATCGAGTTCGAGCTGCTGACGTCGGCGGGTTACGAAATTTTCGGCGTGGTGGTGAAGGGCGAAGTGCTGCGCCGGTATGCGGCGGATGTCGAGCGTGTCGGGCTTGCCGATCACGTGCCGCACATGGAGCACACGGAGGTCGTGCCGATCGGGCGGGCGCGCAAGGAGCGGCTGTGCGCGTCGCTGCGGCATCTGCTCGACGACGGCGCCAAACGCGGCACGCCGCTGTCTTCGTTCGCACGCAACAACTTGCAGGCCTCGGTGCTGGCTTCGCTCTTCGACGTCGGCGCGTTGACGGCCGCCGAGCCCGTTGCGATGCCGGCACGTCCGCGGCGGCAGTCGATCGTGGCGCAGGCGCGCGAGTATGTGCTGCTGCATCGCGACCGCGCGATCGGCGTGCCGGAGTTGTGCGAGCAACTGCACGTCAGCCGGCGCACGCTGCAATACTGCTTTCAGGATGTGCTGGGGATGGCGCCCGCCACCTATCTGCGGGCGATCCGGTTGAACGGCGCGCGCCGTGAACTTTCGACGGCGGCGCGCGAGGCGCGCTCGGTGCAGGATGTCGCGGCGTCGTGGGGTTTCTGGCATCTGAGCCAGTTCGCGACGGACTATCGCAAGCTGTTCGGTATGCGGCCTTCGGAGACCTTGAAGGCCGCGCCGCTTTCCTGAAGCGAGGGCGAGGGCAACGTGTGGCTTCGCCCCATCGCCGAATTATTTCCGCAGCAACCGCAAGCCGTTCGCGACCACCAGCAGGCTCGCGCCCACGTCGGCGAACACGGCCATCCACATCGTGCCGAGACCCATCACGGTCAGCACGAGGAACACGCTCTTGATGCCGAGCGCGAGCGCGATGTTCTGCACCAGTACCGCATGCGTGGCCTTCGAGAGCCGGATGAACGACGGGATCTTGCGCAGATCGTCGTCCATCAACGCGACGTCGGCGGTTTCGATCGCGGTGTCGGTGCCCATCGCGCCCATCGCGAAGCCGATGTCGGCGCGCGCCAGCGCGGGCGCGTCGTTGATGCCGTCGCCGACCATGCCGACCGTCGCGCCTTGCTGCGACCATTGCGTGATCGCATTCAGCTTGTCTTCCGGCAACTGGTCGCCGCGTGCTTCGTCGATGCCGACCTGCTGCGCGATCGCGGCGGCGGTGTGCGGGTTGTCGCCGGTGAGCATGGTGGTCGCGATGCCGAGGCGCTGCAATTCGGCGACGGCGGCGCGGCTCGTCTCCTTCACCGTATCGGCGACCGCGAACAGCGCGAGCACGCGGTCGGCGCCGGCCAGCATCACGACGGTTTTGCCTTGCCGTTCGAGCGCGTCGAGCCGCGCTTCCAGCGAGGGCGAACAACGTCCCAATTCCTCGATCAGCCGGTGATTGCCGAGCCAGTACGACAGGCCGTCGATGTCGCCGCGCACGCCACGGCCGGCGAGCGCCTCGAACCCGTCGACCGTGACGCTGGCGATGCCGTCGCCCTTCGCCGCCGCCGCGATCGCCATCGACACCGGATGATCCGAGCGCCCCGCGAGACTCGCGGCGAGCGAGCGGCAGCGGGCGCTGTCGACATCGGCGAGCATGGCGAGATCGGTTTGCACCGGCTTGCCGTGGGTCAGCGTGCCGGTTTTGTCGAGCGCGAGGCGGCGTAGCGTGCGACCTTGCTCCAGATAGGCGCCGCCCTTGATCAGGATGCCCTTGCGCGCGGCCGCCGCGAGTCCGCTGACGATCGTCACCGGCGTCGAGATGACCAGCGCGCACGGACACGCGATCACCAGCATCACCAGCGCCTTGTAGATCCATTCCTGCCATGCGCCGCCCAGCAAAAGCGGCGGCACGACCGCCACCGCGAGCGCGACCGCGAACACGATCGGCGTGTACACGCGGGCGAACTGGTCGACGAAACGCTGCGTCGGCGCCTTGGTGCCTTGCGCTTCCTCGACCGCGTGGATGATGCGCGCGAGCGTCGTGTTGCCGGCGACGGCCGTGACGCGATAGTCGAGCGAGCCGGCCTGGTTGATCGTGCCGGCGAACACCGCGTCGCCGACGGTCTTGTCGACCGGCAGGCTTTCGCCGGTGATCGGCGCCTGATCGACGCTGGAGCGGCCCGCGACGATTTCGCCGTCGAGCGCGATCCGTTCGCCCGGCTTCACGCGGACCAGCGCGCCGATGGCGACCGCGTTCAGGTCCGTCGACCGCCAGCTGCCGTCGGGCTGCTGCACGCTCGCCTGTTCCGGCGTGAGTTGCATCAGCCCCTGAATCGCGTTGCGGGCGCGGTCGAGCGATTTCGCCTCGATCAGTTCGGCGATCGTGAAGAGCACCATGACCATCGCGGCTTCCGGCCATTGGCGCAGGAGCAGCGCGCCCGTCACCGCGATGCTCATCAACGCGTTGATGTTCAGGTTGCCGTTGCGGATCGCGAGCCAGCCCTTCCGGTAGGTCGTCAGGCCGCAGGAGACGATCGCGAGGAGCGCCAGACCCGCCGGCACCCAGATGGGCGCGCCGAGCCAACTGGCGGCTTCCGACGCGGTCGCGGCGACGCCCGCAAGTGCGAGCGGCCACCAGGGTTTGGCCGGCGTGGCCGCGGCGGCGGCTGCCGATCCGCCGGCAGTGGCGTCGGCCACTTCGGGCGTGAAGTCGAGCGAGCGCAGCGCGGCGAGAATCGATTCGAGTGCGTCCGGCGCGTGCACCACGGTCAGCACCCGCTGCATCAGGTTGAAGTCCATGCTGCGCACGTAGGGCATGCGGCTGAATTTCTTGCGGATCAGCGCTTCCTCGGTCGGGCAATCCATCTGCAGGATGCGGATGGCGGTGCGCATGTCGCTGCCGACGGCTTCCGATTGCGGCAGGCGCAGCGGGGTGGCGAGCGGCGCGGGAGAGCCGCAGCAACCGGCTTCGGCGTGGGCGTGGCTGTGGCCATGATGACGATCGTGACCCGCGTGATCGTGCCCCGCGTGATCGCCGTCATGGTCATGGCCGTGTTCGTGTTGATGCCCATGAGCATGCCCCTCGTGCCCATGGGCACAGGCTTTGACCTGCTCCGGACGATCGGCTTCGGCGTGTTCGGCGTGAGACATGGTGGCTTCCTGGTTCGATTTGTGGTCTAGTAAACACCTTGAAGCCACTACAAGGTCAAGGCCGCTATCCGGAGGGTCCATGAAAATCGGCGAACTCGCGAAAATCGCCCATTGCACGACCGAAACGATCCGTTTCTATGAAAAAGAGGGCTTGTTGCCCGAAGCGGAGCGCACCGAGGCCAATTACCGCAGCTATACCGGCAAGCACGTCGAACGGCTGCGTTTCATCCGCAATTGCCGCGCGCTCGACATGACGCACGACGAGATCCGCGCGCTGCTGCGTCTTACCGACGCACCCGCCGAAGGGTGCGGCGGCATCAATGCGCTGATCGACGAGCACATCGCGCACGTCGATACGCGGATCGACGAACTGCGGCAGTTGAAGGCGCAACTCACCACGCTGCGCGAGCAATGTCACGGCGAACAGGCCGTCGAAGACTGCGGCATCGTGCAGGGCCTCACCGACATGGATGTGAGCGCGCCGCGGGCGCGGCATACGCATCTCGGTTGATGCCCGAAGCTTGAAGCTTTGAAGCAATAGCGTCGTCGCAAAGCAGAACAGCCCACGTCAGCGCATGCCTGCGCTGACGTGCGCGTGCCGGTAGTCGGCGTTCACGGGCGCTCGCCGGTGAACGCACCGAACCCATCATCGAATCCAGTTGGAGAATCAACGTGTTTACCTGTAGAAACCAGTCCTGCGAAGCGCAGTGGGAGCAATCGGACGTCGTCATCAAGAACGAAGGGCAGGGGCTGCTGTTCCGCTGCCCGATGTGCGGCGCGCGCAATTACGTCGAGCGTTTCGACGCCGAAGACGGATCGGTGCTGTACGAACAGCTCGAAGGCCGTCCCGACTCCGGCCCGATGGCCGAATAACTTTTGCCTTCAGCCGACAGCGAGCTCCCTCATGAATAGTCCCACCTCCGCCGGCGCGCCGTTTAGCCAGCTACCGTTGCCGGCCGCCGCGCTCGCGAACCTGACGCAACTCGGCTACGTCGAGATGACGCCGATTCAGGCCGCGAGCCTGCCGATCGCGCTGGCCGGTCACGATCTGATCGCTCAGGCGAAAACCGGCAGCGGCAAGACCGCCGCGTTTTCATTGGCGCTGCTCGCGCGGCTCGATACCCGCAACTTCGCCGTTCAGGCGATGGTGCTGTGCCCCACGCGCGAACTCGCCGACCAGGTCACGCAGGAAATCCGCCGCCTCGCGCGCGCCGAGGAAAACATCAAGGTGCTGACGCTGTGCGGCGGCACGCCGATGCGTCCGCAAACCGCGAGCCTCGAACACGGCGCGCACATCGTGGTCGGCACGCCGGGCCGCATCATGGATCACCTGGAGCGCGGCAGCCTGCCGTTGCAGTCGCTGAACACGCTGGTGCTCGACGAAGCCGACCGCATGCTCGACATGGGTTTCTTCGACGATATCGCCACGGTCGTCAGGCAATGTCCGAAGGAGCGCCAGACGCTGCTGTTCTCGGCGACGTACCCCGAAGGCATCGTCAAGCTGAGCCAGCAGTTCCTGCGCAACCCGAAGGAAGTGAAGCTGGCCGAGCGGCACGACAACACCAAAATTCGCCAGCGCTTCTACGAAGTCACCGAGGACGAGCGTCTGCACGCCGTCGGTTTGCTGCTGAACCACTATCGTCCGGTCAGTACGCTGGCGTTCTGCAACACCAAGCAGCAGTGCCGCGATCTGCTCGAGGTGCTGCGCGCGCAAGGTTTTCATGCGCTCGCGCTGCATGGCGAACTCGATCAACGGGAACGCGATCAGGTGCTGATCCAGTTCGCCAATCGCAGTTGCTCGGTGCTGGTCGCGACGGATGTCGCCGCGCGCGGTCTCGACATCGCGCAACTGGAGGCGGTGATCAACGTCGACGTGACGCCGGACCCGGAAGTGCACGTGCACCGCATCGGCCGCACGGGCCGGGCCGATCAGGAAGGCTGGGCGCTGAGTCTCGCGAGCATGAACGAGATGGGCCGCGTCGGTGGTCTGGAACAGGCGCAAAAACGCGAGGTGGAGTGGCACAAGCTGTCCGAACTCACGGCCACGAGCAACCAGCGCCTGCTGCCGCCGATGGAAACGCTGCAGATTCTCGGCGGCCGCAAGGAAAAGATCCGTCCGGGCGACGTGCTCGGCGCGCTGACCGGCGAAGCCGGCTTCGAGGGATCGCAGATCGGCAAGATCAACGTGACCGAAATGTCGACCTATGTCGCGGTCGAACGCGGCATTGCGCGAGAAGCGGTGCGCAAGCTCAGCGACGGCAAGGTGAAGGGCAAGAAGGTCAAGGTCCGCAGGATGACCGACGCCTGAACGGTACTCGCGCGCCATGACGTAAACGCATGCCGCGCATGACAAAGTTTCGATTGTTGCGCTTCATTGGCTGATGCCTAATCACCGGACTGGATAGCACCGCCTCGGCGTTTTCGTGCCGAGGCGGTGACGTCGCCGGATGGAGAAAGGGAGAAGCCTTATGCAGAGCGCCACGCAAGCCCGCTCGAAACTGCCCGACGTGGGTACGACGATTTTTACCGTGATCGGCCAGCTGGCCGCGGAGCACGACGCGCTGAATCTGTCGCAAGGCGCGCCGAATTTCGCGCCGGACGCGAAGCTGGTCGACGGTGTCGCGCGAGCCATGCGCGCAGGTCATAACCAGTACGCGCCGATGGCCGGCATCATGGCGCTGCGCGAAGCGCTGGCCGACAAGGTCGAAACGCTGTACGGCGTGCGCTACGACCCGGCGAGCGAAGTCACGGTGATCGCGAGCGCGAGCGAAGGCCTGTATTCGACGATCAGCGCGCTCGTGCATCCGGGCGACGAGGTGATCTACTTCGAACCTTCGTTCGACAGCTACGGTCCGATCGTGCGTCTGCAAGGTGCGACGCCGGTGGCCATCAAGCTCTCTCTGGATGGTTTCCGCGTGAACTGGGACGAGGTCGCCGCCGCGATCACGCCGAAGACCCGCATGATCATCGTCAACACGCCGCACAATCCGACCGCGACCGTGTTCGGCGAGGAAGACATCGCGCGCCTGAAAGCGGTGACGCGCGACACCGGCATCGTGATCCTCGCCGACGAGGTCTATGAGCACGTCGTGTTCGACGGCGCGAAACATCAGAGCATGGCGTGTCATGCCGAACTCGCGGAACGCAGCGTGATCGTGTCGTCGTTCGGCAAGTCGTATCACGTGACCGGCTGGCGCATCGGTTACTGCCTCGCGCCCGCCGCGCTGATGGACGAGATTCGCAAGGTTCACCAGTTCATGGTGTTCTCCGCCGACACGCCGATGCAGTACGCGTTCGTCGATGCATTGGCGCAGCCCGACAGCTATCTTGGCCTGTCCGCGTTCTACCAGAAGAAGCGCGACCTGCTCGCGGATGCGCTGCGCGACTCGCGGTTCGAATTACTGCCGAGCGAAGGCAGCTTCTTCATGCTCGCCCGCTTTCGCGGCTTCTCCGACGAGAGCGACAGCGACTTCGTGTTGCGTCTGATTCGCGACGCGCGGGTCGCGACGATTCCGCTGTCGGCGTTCTATACCGACGGCACCGACTCCGGTCTGATCCGCCTGAGCTTTTCCAAGGACGACGCGACCTTGATCGAAGGCGCGCGGCGTTTGTGCGAAATCTGATTGCTCGCTGTTCTCATTGCTGACCGTTGATTGTGGCTTGCGCGTACAACGACGGCTTTTTTGACCACAGTAAGATCGTGGCGCCTTCGCGTGGCAGCGTGTCGCGCAAAGGCGCCAAAAACAGAATCGAAGCAGAACCGTAGAGAAGGGGACCTGTTATGAAATTGCTCAAGCCGCTCGTGGCATTGGCCTGCGCATTCGCGTCGCTCGCGGCGTCGTCCGCCGTCAGTGCAGCCGACACGTCCACGTTGCGCTTCGGACTCGAAGCGCAGTATCCGCCGTTCGAATCGAAGGGGCCCAACGGCGAGTTGCAGGGGCTGGATGTCGACGTCGGCAATGCGGTGTGCGCCGCCGCGCACATGACCTGCAAGTGGGTCGAGACCTCGTTCGACGGTTTGATTCCCGCGCTGCAAGGCCGCAAGTTCGACGCGATCAATTCGGCGATGAACGCCACCGAGCAACGCCGCCAGGCGATCGATTTCACCAGCGTCGTGTATCGCGTGCCGACGCAGTTGATCGCGAAACGCGACAGTGGTCTGCTGCCGACGCCCGCCTCGTTGAAGGGTAAGCGGGTCGGCGTGCTGCAGGCGTCGATTCAGGAAACCTTCGCGAAGACGCATTGGGAACCGGCCGGCGTGACGGTCGTGCCGTATCAGGATCAGAACCAGGTCTACACCGATCTCGTCGCCGGGCGGCTGGACGCGACGCTCGTACTCGCGCCCGCCGGGCAAACGGGTTTTCTGTCGAAGCCGAACGGCAAGGACTATGCATTCGTCGGTCAGCCCGTGCGGGACGACAAGATTCTCGGCAGCGGCATCGCATATGGAATTCGCAAGGGCGATACCGCGCTGCGCAACCAGTTGAACGCAGCGATCGCGAAAGTGCAGGCCGATGGCACGGTGAAGACGCTGGCAGCGAAATATCTCGGCGATATCGATGTGAGCGCGAAGTAAGAAGCCGGCGGCCAAAGCGCCGCGGTCTGCGCGCTCGCAACGGTGTCGACAAAGGCCACTTGCAGCGAACGAATTGCTGTCGACAAAGGCGAGCGAACCCGCCGCGCTCGCCGCGTCCGTTGACCTATTCCGCATGGACGCTGCCGAAATGTTGCTGTAAAGTGGTCCGCCTCCAGGCCCACCGCGCGGCATGCGCTGCCACCTCAAACAGCCGTCTATGGATGATTTGCTGCCCTACTACGAGCGGGAGCTGACGCTGCTTCGACAGACCGCGCGGGCGTTCGCCGAACGCTATCCGAAGGTCGCGAGCCGCATGCTGCTGACGAGCGGGGCCGACGGCGGCAGCGAAGATCCATCCATCGAGCGTCTGTTCGAATCGTTCGCGTTGATTGGCGCGCGGGCGTCGCAGAACATCGAGAACGACTATCCCGAGTTCACCACGGGGTTCATCGAGGCGCTGTATCCGCACTATCTGCGGCCGTTTCCATCGTGTTCGATCGCGTGCTTCGAAGTGGACAGCAGCCGGGCCGCGCAGATGTCCACGTCTGTCGTGATTCCACGCGGCACCCAGCTGTACAGTCCGCCGGTTCGCGGCGCCAAGGTGTTTTTCCGCACCGCGTTCGACGTCACGCTGTCGCCGCTGCAGGTGAGCGGTGCGCGCTTTCATGCGATTGCGCAGGCGCCGCGTTCGTTCCGTTTGCCCGCCAATGCCGGCGCGCAGATTTCGATCACGTTCGCGATCCAGTCGGCGCACGCGTCGATCGCCGATCTGAAGCTCGAGACGATCCGTCTTTACGCGCGCGGCGAGCCGCTCTTCAGCGCGGCGCTGCGCGACGCGTTGTCGATCCACACGCTGGCCGCGTACGTCGAACCGGCGTACACGGGCCGCTGGATCGCGCTGGATCGCGTGCCGCTCGCCGCGGTCGGCATGACGCGCGACGAAAGCCTGATGCCTTACCCCGAAGCCGTCGACGCGGCCTATCCGCTGCTGACGGAATACTTCGCCTTCCCCGAGAAATTCGGTTTCTTCGATTGCGATCTGCGCCAGGCCGGCCGTCTGGGTGGGCGCGAGTTCACGCTGCATCTGCTGCTGAAAGACATTCCGGTCGAGTCCGACGCCGCGCGCCTGCTGGAGTCGCTGGGCCCGCAGCATCTCGTGTCGGGCTGCACGCCCGTCGTCAATCTGTTCGACACGCAGGGCAAGCTCGGCAAGCGGCTGAGCGTGTCGTCGATCGGCGACGCCTATCCGCTTCTCGCGGACGAGCAGAATGCGCACGCCTACGAGGTGTATTCGGTCGATGCGGTTTCGCAGGTGACGGAGACGCCGCAAGGCGAAAAGTTGACGACGTATCCCGCGCTGCACTCGCTCAGCCACGACAAACGCGCGACGCTCTACTGGCGCACGCATCGCGACCCGCTGGTCGCGCGCAGCCAACCGGGGCACGAAGTCGCGCTCGGTTTCGTCGATGAGCGGATCGAATCGGTGACGCCGCCGAACGCGCTGGATTTCAAACTCACCTGCACGAACCGCGACTTGCCGGAGCAACTCGCTCACGGCTCGCCGGCCGGCGATCTGCTGATCGAGGGCGGCACGCTGGCCCGGCGTATCACGCTGCTGCATCGGCCTACCCGATCGCTGTACTTCCGTCACGATCGCGGCGTGCTGTGGCGGTTGATTTCGCAACTGTCGTTCAATCCGCTGCTGTTGAACGCGGGCCCCGCGCCGATTCGCGATCTGTTGCGTCTGCACGATCTGGCGGGCACGCCGGTGTCGGCGCGACAGGTGGAGGGCGTGGTCGATGTGACCGAGCAGGCGGTGACGGCGTGGGTGCCGGACAAACCCTTCGCGAGGGTGGTGCGGGGCATCGAAATACGCGTGACGGTCCACCCGAATCACTTCGTGGGGACCGGCCTGAATGTGTTCGCGCAACTGCTCGATTCGCTGTTGAGCCTGCATATCGCGCGCAGCGGTTTCACCCAGCTGGTCTTGCTGTCGAGCAGTGACGGCGCGGAATTGTTGCGTTGTCCGCGCCGCTCGGGGCGCGGACATCTGCTTTAAATCTGCCTGACCCAGACGCGTTACGTCCGACCGCTTTACGTCCGACCGCTTTACGTCCGACCGCTTTACGTCCGACGCCTACGCGGACAACGCGACAGCCTGCTCTACCGGCGGCAGACTGACGAGCATCACGCCGCGCGCATTGGCATCGGCAGTGGTGACGGCGAACGTGGGTTGCTGTTCCGCGAGACTGTGCGCGCCGGCCACCGCGACCGCGCTTAACGCCAGCACCGCGTTGCTCTCGCCGTTGGCGAAGCCGAGGTGCAGGCCGTGCGCTGCCGTTTCCGAAGTTGCCGCCGTCTCCGTCCCGCTGTCTCCGTCCGGCCATTTCGCTTCGACCACGCTCGTCACTTCCGCACGACGGCTGATGCGTTGATCCGCGTCGCTGACCAGCGCACAGGACGCGATCTCCAGTCCCGGCACGGCCGCTTGCGTGGCTTGCGCGCACGCCGCGTCGAGCAGGCGCGTAACGGTGTCGCCGCGTTGCTGCGCGGTCTGCTCGATCGGCCCCGCGAGCGGTGCGCTGACGAGGCGGTGAATGTGCGCGACCGGCACCATGCCCGCGGCGGCCGGATGCGCGAGCAGCAGCGCGCACGCGCCTTCGCCGAGGACGTGGCCGTCGGGATGCTTTTGCTCGTAGAGCTGGCCGAGGTTGTCGAGCGTGTCGACGGTTTGCTGGCCGAGCGACGAGTCCAGCGCGAGCACGACGTGCCGCGTGGTGACGGGTTGCTGACGAAGCGCGACGCTCAGTTCGTCCAGCACCGTCAACGCCTGCACGGGATCGGCCACGCTGACCGGGGGCATGCGTTCCATGCGCGGCATCCAGCGTTCGCGCGCGATGTGCGCGTCGAGCCATGCCGCGAGCGTCGGCGCGACAGGCTGCCAGCGTTTGGGGATCAGCAGATGCAGCCGGAACGATAGAGCGTCGCGGGCGTCGCGGGCGCCGCTCGCGTTGTGAGCCGGCGCGTCGTCGTCTGCATCGCCGAGCTGGACCGCCTGGCGCTCCATCAACTCGTCGAGCGTGTCGGCGGCGAGCAGCAGTGCGCGGCGGTGTTCGTCCTGCAGCGCGTGCGTCGAGCCATCCGGCAGCAGGTCGTCGTCGAACCGGCCGGGCGCGAGCGCGGCGACGCCGCCGGCAAAGACCTTCACGCCGTCCTGACGCGCCAGTTCGTCGTGCAAGCCGATCACGCCGGCCGCGCGCGCGGCGTCGGCGACTTCGTCGGGCGTGATGCCGGCGGGCAGCCGCAGGCTGCTGTCGAGCAGTGCCGTGGTCCAGTGCTGCATCGCGACTTCGTTCGCGGATACGCCGGCCGGCGCGCCGGCGGTTTGCGCGGCCGCGGCCGGACGTGGACTCGCCGGCGCCGACAGCGCACGGCGCGCGGCGATGACCCCGGCGGCCAGCAGCGCCGGCAACGCGAGCCCATACAGCAGCAGGTCGCGCCCGGTGGGCACGTGGTATGTCGTCTTCCAGTACAGCACCGCGACGACCCACACCGCGAGGAAAACGGCGACGACCGACGCGACGGTGCGCCACATCGAACGCGGGCGCGGACTTTCTCCGGTGGCGACGCTGGCCATGCTCATGCGCCGCCGGTGGTCGTCTGGCTGGCGATCAGCGTCGCGCCGCAGGCGGTTTTATAACCGTCGCGCGCCACGGCTTCGTTTTCGACAATGGCCGTATCGTCGCCGTCGGTAATGTGATTGGGGCCGTGAATCGGGCAACTCACCTTGTCATTGCGGCGAGCGATATTCTTGCCGGCGATTTTGGCGTTCACTGCCGCGCTCGTCACCGTGCCGCCGTGACTATGTTTGTCGCCGAGGACAATGAATGGACGTGCCATGCGCTGGTTTCCCCTTTTGTTCTATCCGTTCAACCGCCGGATATTGGATTGGCTGGATTGGCGGCGCACCGCCGGTCGAATGACTGCGATCGATTGACTGAAACGGGTCGCCCTGATTTTACTTGCTAATGCCGATGGAAGGCGATATTCCAATCGCGCCGCGGCATTCGTGCATTTAACAATTCGGTCAATGAGCGGGTGGACAAGCCATCGTCATTCTTCTGCGCGCTCTATCGCACCGGTATTGCCGCGCCAATCCCGGTAAGTCCCTCCAAACTGAAGTTTTCTTATAGCGTAAATATCCGTGGCTCATTTAAAATACCGCACCGAAAACGGGGGCGCAGGGCATTCCGAAGTTCATGAATAATTCGTGAGCGTGGCCAGAAACGGCCGAAAGCGGCCTGAAGCGGTCATATTGGCCGACTAACGGAATCCTGTTTTCTCGATGCGGCAATATGTACTTAAAAAGTGGTCGTCACTGAGAGCGGGGCCTTCATGAGCGTTATTGCGCAATACACGTCTTTGTTTGGCACATTTAATCGCCTGTATTCGCTCGAAGGAGCCGGTCCGCTATCGGCCATGCAGATAGAACGCTGGTCCGGGCGTGAAGCGCTTTGCAATAACTATCAATGGGATATCCACGCATTGGCGACCAGTCCGGCATTGGATCTGGAAGCCATGCTCGGGCAGCGCGCCACGATTCGCATGGCGCTTGGCGACGGCACATCCGTCACGCGCAGCGGGCTCGTGGCGGAAGCCGAATGCGTCGGCTATGACGCCGGCCTCGCCCGCTATCACCTGCAACTGGTGCCCTGGCTCGCCGCGTTGACGCAGGGCCGCGACGAGCGCACGTTCGTCAACCGGTCGGTGGCCGAGATACTGGAGCAGGTGTTTGCCGATTACAGCGCGATCGCGCGCTGGCGTTTCACCACGGACGCGAACCAGCGCATCGAGGCGCTGGGCGCGCGCGACTACGTGGTCCAGTACCGCACGCACAGTCACTACGATTTCGTTCGCCATCTGCTGGCGTCGGCGGGCCTCGGCTTTTGCTTCGTCGAGGACACGGATGCGCCTTCCGGTCACACGCTGCTGATTTTCGACGACAGCACGCAGCTTCCCGAGGACGATACTTCCGCGCGGCTCGGCGGTGTGCCGCAGCGCCTGAGCGACATGACGACCGCGGCGGACGACATGATCCTCGGCATCGGCCAGTCGCTTTCGTTGACCGCCGACCGCGTCACGCTGCTGAGCAGCGACTATCGCAGCAACCAGTCCACCACGGCGGCGGCGAGCCTCGGCAATCCGTCCGGCAGCCGCGAGCTGTACGACGATGTCGGACCGGAAGCCTTCGCGAGTCTGCGCGAGGCCGAGACCATCGCGCGCCGGCAGGCCGACGCGATCGTCTCGGCGGCGCGTTTCTGGACCGGTTTCAGCACGTTGCGCACGGCTGCGTCAGGCCGCGCATGGCGGCCGACCCAGGCGCCATGGGCCCAAGCCCAGGCGGGCGGCGGTGCGCAGGCGCCCGACGCGTTCCTGCTGAGCGCGGTGCAGCACGTCGGCGTAAACAATCTGCCGCAGACGGCCATGGCGGCGGTCGCGCAGAATCTCGGCGCGCTGCCGGACGCGGATCTCGATCCCCGCGTGCTCAAGCAGGCGCAGACCGGCGGCTACGCGAACCGCTTCGAGGCGGTGCCGCGCTCGCAGGTCTGGCGTCCCACGCTGGAAGACGGCACGGGGCAGCGTCTGAATCCGGTGGCCACGGCGCTCGGCGCGCAGTCCGCGATCGTGGCCGGTCCGCAGGGCGAGTCGTCGCCGGGCGCGACCGGGCCGGTGCATATGGATTCCCAGGGGCGTTTGCGCGTGCGCTTCCACTGGCAGGCCGACAACGACAGCGGCACCTATCCGACTCGCGCGATGCAGCGGCTCGCCAGCGACGGCCACGGCCTGCAGCAGATGCAGCGCATCGGCCAGGAAGTGCTGGTGCAGTTCGATCACGGGCTGATCGATCGGCCCATCATTCTCGGCGGCCTGTTCAACGGACGCGGCGAGGGCGGCGAAGCACCGACGCCCGGCGGCGAGGCGGGGCAGCCGCTCGACGAATCGGTCTACCGTCAGGCGAGCGATCAGATGGCGAGCGCGCAAGGCAATCTCGCGGGCGGCAACGCGCCGGCCTGGCACGGCGCGGGCGCCGGCGCGAGCCGGCACAACCACGCCGGCGCGCTGTCCGGTTTCAAAAGCCAGGGCTTCGACGGGCAAAGCAGCAACCAGCTCGTGGCGGACGACAGCGACGGCATGGGCCGTCTGCAAATGAGTACGACGCACGCGTCGACCCAACTGAATCTCGGACATCTGCGCTATCAGGCCGACAACTACCTCGGCAGTTTTCGCGGACAGGGCGTCGAGTTGCGCTCCGACGCGTATGGCGCCGTGCGCGGCGAACGCGGCGTGCTGATCAGCAGCTATGCGTCGAACGCCGGTCAGCCGGCGGGCGACATTCCCGCCATGCGCTCGCTGCTCGCGCAGCACAACAAACTGGCCCAGCAACTCGATCAGAGCGCCGACACGCATCTGACGCTACCGCTCGCATCGCAACGCGGCGCGACGAGCGCAGGGCAGTCCACCATCAACAGCCAGGCCGCGCCGCTCGACGCACTCGCGCAGAGTTTCGGCACCACGGTCGGCGCGGGCGGTTTCGCGCAAAGCGTGACCGATGCGTCGAGCCGTTCGACGGACAAGGCCTTGCCACATACCGGCGACGCGGTGCTCGGCATCGAAGCGCGCGGCGGCCAGGGTGTGCTCGCTGGCCAGGCGCTGCAGTGGACGGCCGGTGAAACCTTGAGCGTCGGCAGCGGGCGCGATCTCAACCTCGCGGTGAACCAGGCGCTGCGCGTGCACAGCGGCCAGGGGATCGGCTGGCTCGCGGGCGGCAATACATCGAACGGCGGCGGTCTTAGCGTGATCGCCGGCAAGGACAACCTCGATCTGCAAGCGCAGCACGACACGCTGGCGCTGCGTGCGCGCGACGAATTGAAGGTCGCGTCCATCGGCGCGGATGTCGAACTGAGCGCGCAAAAGACCGTGCATCTGGCGGTGAGCGGCGGCGCGCATCTGACCATCGAAGGCGGCAACGTCACGTTCGGCTGTCCGGGCGCGTTGACGATCCACGCGGCCCAGCATTCGTTCGACGGACCGGCGCAACTGGATACGCAAATGCCGTATTTCCCCGAGAAGGTGTGTGTGGAGTGTCTGCTGCACGCCATGCAGTCGGGCAGTGCACTGGCCGCGAAGGCAGCGTGATGACGACGGACGCTTCCAACTGGATCGACACCTATCCGTCCGATGCGTTGCCGCGTCTGCGGCGCGTGCTCGACCGGCCGGCCGACGAAACCGCGCGCCATTGGTACGCGCTGCTCGACATGGGTTTCTCGCGCGTGCTGCGTGAGCATCTGCACGAGCTGTATCCGGATGGTGCCGTCGTCGTGCTGTACGAAGGGCTGTACGACGGCGAAGACTTGCTGCCCATTTCGCCGTGCCTCGTGCCGCTGCCCGCCGACGCGGAGCGGCGCGCGGCCGTGTGCGATGGCTTGCTGCGCCACACCGATGGCCGCCCGATGCTGAGCCTGTTGCATACCGCGTACGAGGCGGACGCGTTGGCGGCCCATCTGCGTCGCCAGTTCGAGGCGCGCGCCAGCGACGACGAAGCGTTTCTCGTGCGCTACGCCGATACGCGCTGCCTGCCGTCATGGGCCGACGTACTGAACGAAACGCAGCGCGCGCGGTTTTTCGCGGGGCTCGACAGCTGGTGGTATTTCGATCGCGCGGCGGTGCTGACGCCGCTGCGATTCGACGCGCAAGCCGAACGCATCGACCGCGACATCGAAGTGAAATCACCAACAGACGACCCGTATCGCCTCGACCCGCAACAAATGGCTGCGCTGCGGCGGGCCGCGAAGATCGACACGTTGATTTTCCATATCCGCCAACGTCCGGAGAGTTTCGGACAGTTGCAGGCGAGCCCGTCGCAGGTGCATGCGGCCGTCAGCGCGGTGTGGACCGATGAGCCGGCTTCACCGGGCGCGGCGGCGCGCGCGGCGCTCGACGCGCTCGCGAACGCCGGCATGCTGGTGCCGCTCGACACGCGCGGCGAGCTGACCGTCGCCTGAGTACCGATCAAAGGATGAAGTGATGAACCGTAGTGTCGTATCGATGAAAAGTGTCTGGCATGGGGTCGTTTTCATGGCGTTGCTGCTGGGCGTCGTCGCTTGCTCGCCGGCACAGGATGGCGCGTCGAAGCAGCCCGTGGACGAAACGCTGAGCCTGAAACTGAACTCGCTGAATTACACGGATGTGCCCATCGGCATTTTCTATGTCGACGGAACGTGGGGCGGTACGTCGCCGAGCCGGCTCGGTAGCGGTGGGGGCAGCATTCTCTGCTGCGTTTCGTTGCCGGCCAAATGGCATCCTGGCCTGACGGTCAACCTCTCGTGGCAGGACGACCTCCTCTACAAGAAAGACGAAAACGCGATGGCGCATCGCGTCGTGCCGGTGGAGAAGTACGACTTCTCTTCGGACGGGTACTTGTGGGTGCTGTTTTTTCCGGACGACAAGATCAAGGTCTATGCCTCGCCGTGGATGCCTGGCGGCGCCGGTTTTCCGGAGGGGTTGCAAGCGCCGGATGAAGCGTGCCCGGTCAACTTCAAACTGCGCAACAGTGATCCGCGCTGTCCGAAGCCCGACCCGAGGATAAAGCCATGAGTTTTCGTTTTGCCACAGCGGAGCGGCCCGATGTTAGCGTGGCCGTTTTCCTGGCGTTGCTGTTGGGCGTCGTAGCCTGTTCGCCTGCACGGGCTGACGTGTCGAAGCGTCCCGTGGACGAATCGCTGAGCCTGAAACTGAACTCGCTGAATTACACCGATGTGCCCATCGGTATTTTCTATGTCGACGGAACGTCGGGCGGTACGTCGCCGAGCCGGCTCGGTAGCGGTGGGGGCGCCATTCTTTGCTGCGTTTCGTTGCCAAAGAAATGGCATCCCGGCCTGACGGTCAACGTCTCGTGGCAGGACGACATCCTCTACAAGAAAGATGAAAACGCGATGGCACATCGCGTCGTGCCGGTGGAGAAATACGACTACTTCTCCGACGGATTCCTCTGGGTGCTGTTCTTTCCCGACGACAAGATCAAGGTCTACGCGTCGCAGTGGATGCCGGGTTTCCCGGGTTTTCCGGAAGGCCTGCAAGCCCCGGACGAAGCCTGTCCAGTCAATTTCAAACTGCTTAACCGTGATCCGCGTTGTCCGAAGCCCGACCCGAGGATAAAGCCATGAGTTTTCGTTTTGCCGCGGCAGAGCGGCCCGATGTTAGCGTGGTCACGCCTGACGAACAGGCGGCGATTCTGCACAGACTGGCCGAGGACGACGGACTGAGTTGCTGCAAGACCCTGCACATCGGTCTTTTCTTCGACGGTACGCGCAACAACGCCGAACGGGACGCGCCGTCAAAGAAGCACAGCAATGTCGCGCGGCTTCGTGATGTTTTTGCTGTGGATAAATATCACCGCGTTATTTACGTCGCAGGCGTCGGTACGCCGTTCGTGGATGAGGTCGGCGATTACGGGTCGGGTTTGCAAGCCGCGGCAGGAGCGGCCGCTGGTTGGGCAGGGGAAGGACGCATCAACTGGGCGCTGTTGCAGATTCACAACCTGCTGCACGAATACGTTCACGATATTTCGCTGAGCGTCGCGGCTGGGAAGAAAGACAAAGACCTCGTGAAATCCATGAGCGCCGACATGAATTTCAAGGGCATCTACAGCGGCGGCACGCCGCCCCAACCCGGCAGTCTCGGCGACATCAAGGCGCGTTCCAGCGCCGGCGCCGGCGCGCTCAAACTGATGGCCGCCGAAAAAATCGGCGTCGAGCTGGAATGGAGCGTGGACTCCATCTGGGCGCAGTTGAAAGGCCAGTTCAGCACGAACTGGGTGGCCGCGATGCACGCCTGGGACATGAAACGCCGTCAGATCCTGAACGAGCGCCGCGACGATTTAAAGAAACGTATCGGCGCGCAACTCGCGCAGGCCAAGCCGAAACTGCAACGCATCCGCCTGTCGGTGTTCGGTTTTTCGCGCGGCTCGGCCGAAGCGCGCACTTTCAGCAACTGGCTCGTCGATGCACTGGACGCGAACGGCGGCGGATCGGACGCGCCCTTCAGCCTGGCCGGCGTGCCGGTGTCGTTCGATTTTCTCGGCATCTTCGATACCGTGGCCTCCGTGGGCATCGCGCAGGGTACCGCCGCGACGGCATTCGACGGTCACGGCGGCTGGGGCCGCAAGGAACTGATGGCGGTGCCCAGCTATGTGCGCCGTTGCGTGCATATGGTGGCCGCGCATGAGCCACGCGGCTCGTTCCCGCTCGATCTGATCGACCGCCAGACGGCCGGACGCGAAGAGGTCGTTTATCCGGGCGTGCACTCGGATGTGGGCGGCGGCTACGGCGCGGGCGAACAAGGCAAGGGCAAGGACGACGCCGACAAGCTCTCGCAGGTTCCCCTACTCGACATGTACCGCGAGGCACGCAAATCCGGCGTGCCGCTCGACATCAAAGGCCCGGGCGTCGCGGCGCGTGCCGCCGACGCGTTCAAGATATCGCCTGGCCTGAAGCAGGCGTTTTCCGCGTACGTGAAGACCAGCGCGAATTACTACTACGCCGCCGAAAACGGCACGCCGGGTCTGATGCGCGCGCACTACGGGCTGTATCTGCGCTGGCGTCGCATGCGGCTTGCCGATCTGAAATCGCAGGCCTGTTTCAAGGCGTCGCTGGCCAGCTATCCGCAGGACGCGACGGATCTCGACAGCGCCAACGTCGAGCTAAAGGCGGAATGGGACGATCTCGCCGACATCGAAAAGAACGGCGGTGGTCCGCCGACCGTCGGCCGTTACGTGCGGCGTTACGCGGACACCTGGGTTCGCGACAATCCGATGAAGGCCGCGAAGTACGCGCCGGCCGTGCTGCCGGCCGCCGCCGCGATCGGCATGTTCGCGGGCTTGCCCGGGCTATACGGCGGCCATGAGGTGGAACTGTTCCTGAACAGACAGCTCGCCGATAAATGGCAGGAGTGGCTCGAAGTCAAATCCGACTGGTACATGGGTCCGCCCGAGGCGCCCATCAGCGCGCTCTACGACAACTACATGCACGATTCGCGCGCCTGGTTCAAACCGTTCGGCGCCGACGACGACGCGTGGAACTACGGCCAGATCCAGGAGATGAAGGACAAACAGGCCGCGTATCAGCGCGATCATGCGGCGTGGCAGGCCAGCACCGGTGGTAGCTCGCCGAGTACCGCGCAGATTCTGCAGGCGGTCGGCGCGGGCGCGATGGGCATGGGACCGGCCGGCATGGCGACGCCGGCCTCCGAGCCCAAGCCGCCGCTCACCGCCGCGCAGACCGATGTGTTGAATCGCTACGACGCAGCGTCGCAGGCCGCGCAGAAGGCGCGCGCGGCGAAAGACCCGTCGGCGCCGAGCGACAGCGCGGTGCTCACCGATCCCGCCGTCACGAAGGGGCTCGCGCTGCAGAACAGCGGTCGCGAGTTCTACTTCCAATGGGGCTATCTGCGTTGGCGCACGGTGTACATCAACGGTGAGCGTTGGGTCGCGCCGCATGTGCCGACCGCGCAGGAGGACTACGAGGCAGCGCGCCAGGCGGCGCAGATGAACCTCGATACCAAGGGCCTTGGAGCGATCTTCCAATGATGCGCGCGTCATTCATCGAGCCGGCAACCGCGACGGCCGCGCGTCGCATCGGGTATGAACACGGGGAACCGACATGGATCTAGCCGCCGCATCGACGGGTGCGTTGAACGCTGCGTTGACGGGCTACGCGCAGACTACCCGCCACATCCAGATCGATACCGCGTTGCCGGGCAAGTTCGCGGTCGAACGCTTTCACGGCCGTGAAGCGCTGAACGAATCGTTCCGCTTCGAGATCGACGTGCTGTCCACCGAGCCGTTTCTCGACCTGACGCCGCTGATCGGCAGCGCCGCGCGTCTGCGTCTCGCGACCGGCGCGGGCGAGCGTTGCTGGAACGGCTACGTCACGCATGCCGCGTATGCGGACACCGACGGCGAAGTCACCCGCTACCGGCTCACGCTGGAATCATGGCTGGCGCTGCTGCACCTGCGGCGCAACTGCCTGTACTTCGTCGACCTCGACACAGAAGGCGTGTGCGAGCGTGTCTTCGGCGACTATCCCGAGGCGCGCCGGCGCTACGAACTCAAGGAGCCGCTGCGCACCTTCGCGCTGCGCGGGCAGTACCGCGAAACGGACTTCGCGTTCGCGATGCGTCAACTGTCGGAAGCGGGCCTGTCGTTTCGTATCGAACATGCGCAGGACGGCGGCAAGACACCGTCGGGCGATCACACGGTGGTGGTGTTCGACCGCCGCGCCGAATTCGCCAAAGGCAGCACCATCGCGTTCAATCAGCAGGACGTGGGCGACCCTGACGGCGTGATGACGCAATTCACCGAACGTCATCAGATCGTGCCCGACCGCGTGGTGGCGACGAGCTGGAAAGCCGGCGAACTGCTTGCGCTCGCGGGGCATGCGCAAGGCCAGCCCGACGACGGCGCGCCGGTCATGCCGGTGCGGGAAATTTTCGACGGTCAGCGCGCGGGCCGCTTCGATACGAGCGATGGCGCGCAGCGCTACGCCGAACAGCGTTTCGATGCGCTGCGTCTGCCGAAACTGACGCACCACGGCGCGGGCTCGTCGCGCACGCTGGAGACCGGCAAGGTGCACACGCTGACCGGCTATCTCGGCAAGACGATCGAGTTCGTGCCGCTGTCGATCGACCACGAAGCCGTCAACAATCTCGGCGCCGACATCGCCGGGTTGCTCGAACGCGGCGAGCTGGAGCAGGGGCATTACCGCAACCGCTTCGTCGCGGTGCCGGCCGGCGTGCCGATCGTGCCGCCGTATCGCGACCGGCCGACCGTGCATGGCGTGCAGACCGCGATCGTGGTCGGCGAGCCGGGCAACCGGGTCAGCAGCACGCGCGATCATCAGGTGCGCATCCAGTTTCCGTGGATGCGCGGCGCCGCGCCGCTGCCCGGCGGTCTCACCGATACCGCGAGCCGGTCGAATCCGGCCGGTCACGCGCCGGGCAATCATCAGTCGGGCGTCGTCGCGCGTCTCGCGGAGCAAACGGCCGGTCCTAACTTCGGACACAGCTTCACGCCGCGCGTCGGCGCGGAAGTGGTGGTGGGGTTCGATTCCGGCAACATCGACATGCCGGTCGTGCTGGGCCAGGTGTATGGCGGGCGCGTTCAGCCGCCGTTCGCGGCGGGCGAAGGCAGCAGCGCGAATCATCCGGGCACGCTGACCGGCATGCAGAGCCAGACGCTCGACGGGCAGTCCGGTAGTCGATGGGTGATGGACGATGCGTCGGGGCAGTCGCGTCACGAGGTGGTCAACGCGGTCGCGAACAGTGGTCTCTCGCAGGGTTATCTGATCGCGCAGCAAGGCGCGGTGCGCGGCGCGTATCGCGGCGAAGGGTTCGAGCTGGCGACGCAGGGCTGGAGCGTGGTGCGCGGCGGCGAGGGTGTGCTGGTATCGAGCACCGCGCGCGCGCAGGCAACGTCGAGTCAGATGGATATCGGCGAAAGCGTCGGGCAGTTGAGGCAGGCGGTCGATACCGCCAAACGGCTCGATGGCTCGGCGACCGGCGCGAAGGCGGGCGGCCTCGCCGGCAACACCGCGCAGGCCGATTTCCTGAAGGCGATCGATCCGCAGCAGGACGGCAAGTACACCAGTGCCGTCAACGGACAGAGCGCAACCCGGCCGACCGCGACGCAGCGCGAGGGCGGCGACCCGGTCGAGCGTTTCGCGACGCCGGCCGTCGTGCTGGAGTCGCCGGAAAGCATTGCGCTGACCACGCCGGCCAGCGCGGTGTCGTATGCGGCGGAGTACACGCATGTGACCGTGCAGGGCGATGCGCATCTGGGTGCCGGCGCGACGGTGGCGGGTGCGTCGAACGACGCGGTGAGTCTGTTCAGCGCGGCGGGCGGCGTGAAGGCGATCGCCAATCAAGGGCCGGTGAGTGTCGAGGCGCACACCGCCGCAATGGACATTCTCGCGGACCAGACCGTGCGGATCGTGTCGACCGAAGACCGGCTCGACGTGCTGGCGCGCGACGCGATCGTGCTGCAGCAGGGACCGAACCGGATCACGCTGAAGGGCGCGGATATCACGGTGGAGACGCCGGGGCAGTTTGTGGTGAAGGCGGGCTCGCATCCGTTCCCGGGGCCGGCGACGACGTCACCCGCACTGCCCGCGTTGCCGGTTTCGCCGCCGCCGGGCGATGCGTGCGATTTTCTGGCGAGTGGATTTGCGGGTGGCGGGGCGTCGGCGTCGTCCACGTCGGCGGCGGCGATGGCCACGGCGTCGAGTTCGACAACCGGGACGGCGGTGGCAACAGCTGCGACAGGCACGGCCGCTGCCGCTGCATCGGCGGGGGCGACCGCTGCGCTGTCATCCGCCGCGCCGCAGGCGTCGGCATTGGCATCGGCCGCTGCATCGGCTGCGGCGCCGGGCACCACGCAGGGCGCCAATCCAGCAGCGCCCGCGGCCGGCGCGTCAGGACCGAAGCCGTATATCCCGATCAGCAGCGAGCTTTCCGGGCCGCCGTCGAAAGTGCCGCCGGCGGCGCCGAGCATCTGCGCGCAGCAGCTGCAGGCGGCGAAGCAGAACGACTACACCGTCAGCATGGGCGCGATCGACTACTACGAGACGGACGCGTCGGGCAACGCGGTGCTGGACAATCAAGGTCAGAAAAGGCTTCTCAACTTCGCCAACTCGAGCGGCACGTTCGACATCGAGTACGCACCGGGCACCACCACGCTGACCGCGACCGTTCTCATCAAGGTCGTGCTGAAGGATCAGTATCTGCTGGATGCCAGCAACCAGCTCGTGCTCGACGCCGCCGGCAAACCCAAGTCGATTCCGTTCAACACCGACGGCCTCGCACCAGGCGTCAAAATTCGCCCGATCAACCGGACCGGCGGCGCGGCCAGCATCGCCGGATTCCAGCGGCGGATCGAGAGCCGTCTGAATCAGGACCACTACTATCTGCGGCCGAAAGCCTGCCCACGCGGCGGCGCCTGCACGTGCAAGGTGAAGGTCGCGATGAAGGTGCAGTTCGTCACCACGGGCCGCTCTCACGCGAGCATCAATCTCTATCCGAGCGCGACCCGGCCGAACTCCGCGAACTGGGGCGAAGTGCAGGTGATGTGGGATTCGAACGTGCAATGGTATGTGCCGATCTCGACGCAGAACGCGATCTCCCACGAAACCGGTCACCTGTTCGCGTGGCCGGACGAATATTTCGTCGGCGCGGGGACGGTCTATAAGGGGTACATCAACGCGCAGAAACTCGTCGACGTGCAGATGGCCGAACTGGTCGACAACTGGCAGCGCACGACCGATACGAATCTGATGGGGCAGGGCATGTACAACGCGAACCCGGCCATCCAGAAGTACTACATGCATGGTTTTCGTGACTGGTTCGAAGGCCGGACCGGCATTCAATGGGACGTGTTGAAATGAAGCGGACAGCGGTAATGGCGTTGGTTTCCGTAGTTCTTTTCGGAGTGACAGACATGGCAAGCGGCAAGAATCCGTCCGACTTTTTCGTCGTTGACGACGGGGCGGGATCGATGGATCGCCAGCCGCCCATGACCATCAAGGTCACGGACGGCGAGATCGCGTACTACGCGCGCGGACGCGACGTCGGCGTGTTCCCGGAGACGACGTACAAGGGCATCGGCAAATACGTGCTGAGCGTCGACAAGGCCGGCGCGCGGCAACAGATCGACGCGTTGAAGACGGCGCTGAGCAGCCGCAGCTTTACCGGGCCACTCACGCGCGGCGGCGCGGTGTTCGACTTTTCGTTCGAGAAGGACGGCCGGCATTACGAGGGCAAATACGATTACCAGCCGGGTGAAGCGTTCAACTCGCGGCTCGATCCGTTCTACGAGATCGCCGACAAGGTGCTGAAGGACGGTCATCCGGACATCAAGCTTCATCCGGTGTTCGCCGCGCATCCGGGCAAGGAGGGATTCGTCGTCGATCTGACGTTCCGCAACGAAGGGCAGGAGGCGGTCAGCATCGCGGGCCCGGATACGTGGACGCCCGATCTCAACCGGCCGGATCTGCGCAACGTGGAGATCGGGGCGATCAACCAGGCCGGCACGTCTTTTCACGTGCGTCTCACGAGCCGCTACCTGAGCGAGGCGTCGCGCGGCTACGCGTCGACGATCGCCGTGAAGCCGGGAGAAGCGGCGACGCTGACCTTCGAGGTTCCCTATTCCGATGTCACCTTCGGCAGCACTTCTTCGTCGCGGCGGATCACCTCGGGCAGCTACCGCTTTACCGGCCGGATGAGTATCGACCTGCTCGCGCCGGCCGAACTGCACGGCAACGTCCGGACTCCGATGAACGACGTGCAGCCGGTCGAGTTGCAGGCGCAGTGATATCTCGCGGCGGTTCGTACCGCCGCAGCGAATTCGAGGCATAGAGACATGGTGACGACTCCGGATATTCGACAGGCACTGTTCGGCGGCTGGTCGCAGCAGAACCGTTTCCTGCGGCTGACGACGTCGCTGGGCAGCGATGCGCTGGTCGCCGAAAGCGTGCAAGGCTGGGAGGCCATCGATCACGGCGGCTTCCGCCTGCAGGTGACCGCGCTGTCCGAGCGTCCCGATCTGCCGCTCGCGCAGGCGCTCGGCACGCCGGCGCTGATCGAGTGGCAAGCGGCAGAAGGCGGCGATGCGCGCCGGCCGCTGCATGGTCATGTCGTGTCGGCCGAACTCGTCGGCTATAACGGCGGGCTCGCGCGCTACCGGTTCGTGGTCGAGCCGTGGCTCGCGCTGCTGCGTCAACGGGTGGACAGCTACAACTACCAGGACGCGAGCGTCATCGACATCAGCGAGCAGATTTTCGGTTATCACACGCGCGGCGCGGTGACGCCCGCGTGGCGCTGGGCGCTCGGCGACCGCGCGAAATATCGCAAGCGCAGCTTGAGCGCGCAGGCCGGCGAGTCCGATTTCGATTTCCTCGCGCGTCTGTGGGCCGAAGAAGGTCTCTTCTACTGGTTCGAACATACGGGCGATGCCGGGTCGGCTAGCTTCGGCACGCACACGCTCGTGCTCGCCGATTCGAATCAACGCTTCACGCCCGACACGCCCGAGGTGATCGGTTTTCACCAGACCAGCGACGGCGATCCGCAAGGCAGCGTGCAGCACTTCATGCCGGCGCAGCGCTGGCGGATCGGTAGCGTGGTGCGCGCGAGCTGGGATCACCGCAGCCTGTCGACGCGACCCACCGGCGCGCGGGCGAGCGGCGCGGTGGTGCCCGGCGTCGATCGGGACGTCGCGGGTCCGTACGCGTTCCAGACGGGACCGGCGGGCGATCAGCGCGCGCAGCAGCAACTGGACGCCCAGCGGGTCGCGGCGACGCGCAGCGCGGGCGCGAGCACGCGCCGCGACATGCGGCCGGGTTTGCGCTTCGCGCTCAGCCAGCATCCGACGCTCGGCGCATCGGATGCGTTCGTGTGTCTGCGCGTCGAACATGAAGCGCGCGCCAATGTCGATGCCGCTGTGCACAGCGCAATCGCGCGCCAGGTCGGTGCGATTCCGCGCATGCTCGACGTGCAGGCGGACGGCCCGTCCGCCATCGGCGCGCTTGTCGGCGGCTCGCCGGCCGACGGCAACGCGCCGGTCTATCGCAACCACTTCTCCGCGCTGCCGGTCACGCAAACCTATCGCCCGCTCGCGGATGGCGGTCATGGCGCGCGCTCGCATCCCGTGGCCATCGTGCCGGGTGCGCAGACGGCGATCACCGTGGGCAGCGGCAATCCGGTTCATACCGACCGCGATCACCGGATCCGGGTCCAGCATCACGCGCAGCGCGGACAGAATGCCGCCAGCCGCGAAGATCATCCGCACGCGTCCAATGCGCCGGCGGATCAGGGCGCGGGTACGTGGACGCGGGTGATGACGCCGGTCGGCGGCGACAACTGGGGTGGCGTGAGCATTCCGCGCGTCGGCCAGGAGGTGTGGACCGAATGGCTGGAGGGACAGCCCGATCGTCCGGTGGCGGTGGCGGCGCTTTATAACGGTCAAGGCAACGAGGACGCGCAGCACAACGGCCAGGCCGGCGGCCCGAGCGGCAGCACCGGCAACGCGGCGGCCTGGTTCGCCGGCAATGGGCATCCGGCCGCGTTGACCGGCTTCAAGACCCAGGACCTCGGGCAAAGCCAGCAAGGCACGGGCGGCTACCGGCAGTTCATGCTCGACGATACGGCGGGACAGTCCGCCGCGCATCTGTACACGACGGACCGCAACAGCGGCTTGACGCTCGGCCACATCAAGCAGATTCAGGACAACCAGCGACAGGCCGATCGCGGCTACGGCGCGGAGTTGAGGACCGATGGGTCGAGCGCGCTGCGCGGCGGTTCGGGCATGTTGATCAGTTCCGCGCCCGGCGTCGGCCAGATGGATGCGGGTGGACCGGCTCAGGCGCTCGCGCAGAGTCAGCAGACGTTGAAGAACCTCGCCGATACGGCGCAGAAGCATGGCGCGGAGTTTGGGGCGGCGGCATCGGCCGCGCCGGCGGGTGGTGCGTCTTCAGGCGTTGCGGCTAGCAGTGCCGCATCCGCTGCGCCGGCCGCCGGCGCCGGTGCTGGCGCCGCGCAGGCCTCACCGCTGGCCGCGCTCGCCGGCATTCAGGCCAGCCACGACGCGCTCGGCGCGGTGCGCCAAAGCAGCGACGCCAACGAAGGCGGCGGCAGCGGCAGCGCGGTCGCGTGGAGCCGTCCGCATCTCGTCGCGCACGGCGAGCAGGGTCTGGCCGCGATTTCCGCGAAGAGTCACGTGTGGGTCTCGGGGAAGGAAACGGTATTGAGCGCCGGTCAGGATCTGCAACTGATCGCCGCGGGCAAGACGAGCGTCGTCGCCAACAAGGGCATCGCGCTCTACACGCAGGGACAAGCGGGCAAGGGCCGTCCGGTGTCCGGGCAGGGCATCGCGTTGCATGCCGCCAGCGGCGCGGTCAGCGTGCAGGCGCAGAACGGCGGCACGCTCGCCGCGTCGGCGCAGAAAGCCGTGACGCTGGCCAGTGCGCAGGCGGCGGTCAACGTGCAGGCGCCGAAGCGCGTGCTGCTCAACGCGGCCAAGGCCTATCTGAAGATGGAAGGCAACGGCATCGAGATCGGCGCGCCCGGCACCGTCGAGTTTCATGCGGCGAGCCATAGCCTGACCGGACCGCAAAGCGCGAGTGCGCAAGCCGACATGGCGCGTAGCCAACCCAAGCTGTGCGAATACACCGCGCGCGGCGCGGACGCGATCGGCGCCGGCACCATGAGCGGGGCCTGAGATGCCGGTATCCGCTGTGCTGGACGAGACGACGTTCCGGTCGTATCCGTACGCGCTGATCAATCCGCTTCAGGTGGACGACACCGAGTGGCGCGACTTGCGTTCGGAGCCGATCGTGCCGCCGCGCTTCAAGGACCAGGCCGAACTGTTTCCGCGTCTCGTCGAGCTGTACGACATGGACGAACGCGGCCGCGACGATCTACTGGCGCGCGCCCGTCGATGGGAAGCGGAATGCGGCACGCCGTATTTCTGCAGCCTGCTGCACTCGCAGGCCGAACCCGCGCGAGTGCGCGAGCACCTCGCCAGGCAGATGGTGCAGTACCACCACGCGCGCCGCGATTACGACGTGGTTCGGCTGCACGATCCGCGCGTGCTGTGGCATTTGAACTGGCTGCTCGGCGCGTCGCAGTGGGCGAGCCTGCTCGGGCCCGTGCAGCGTTGGGCGTGGCCGACCGCCGACGGCGCGTGGCAGTCCCGCGAACAGACCGCCGCGGCACACAGCCCGCGCGATGCACAGGAACCGCAAGAACCGCACGATGGGCACGCGCGCCTGCTCCTCGCGCCGAAGCAATGGGACACGCTGCTCCGGCTTGGCGACATCAACGAGACCTTGAAGCACTTGCGGCGGCGCGCGCCGCAGGTGCCGGTCGATGCGGCGCTTGCCCGGCGCATCGATGCATCGATCGAGATAGCGTGGACGCAGCATCGCCTGGCCGACGCCAGCGATCGTCAGCTCTACGCGGAGCAGGCCGTGCGTTTTCATGCCGACATCCATGCGCATCCCGAACTGCTGGCCTGTCTGGCTCGCGCGCAGGCGGGCGAACTCAGCTACGTGGGCGCTTGCCGTCATCTGAACGAGGCGGCCATGCAACGTTTAAGCCGTGAACTAGATCAATCGAAGGAACGCATATGACTGCCGCCGCCAATCCGCCGGTTCAAAGCTGCCCGTTCTGCGACCGCAGCGGCCTGCCGATTCTGCCGCTGCGTTACGCGGTGGCGCGCACCGATCTCGGCGGCAAGGCGCCGGACATCGTCGCGCCGTTCGACGCGGGCAGCGTCAATTTGCCCAAGGACAGCGCCAAGCACACGCTGCGGATTCTGCGCCCCGGCTATCTGTACGTGTTCGACGAGGTGCGAGGCGAGTGGGGCGGCTACGTGGTCAACAAGCGGGGGCTGCTCTACCACTTCGACGTGCACGCGAAGACGCCGCCGCAAGTGCCGGACAAGGCCTTCAACGATGCCTGCGTGCGCAAGGCCGACCCGTATCTGGCGCGCTGCATCACGGTGAAGGACGCCGCGCACGCGGGCAAGATCTGGCTGGCGTTCTCCGACGTGATGTGGACGGAGAACGTCCTCGCCGCGCATTCGGAGGCGGCTTACCGGAAGCGCCACATGCGCTGCATCGACATGGCCGACGTGCGTGCGCGCAAGGCCGCCGCGCACATGGATTCGTTCGATCGATTGAAGAACGTCGCCGAGTTCAGCAAGGTGCTCAAACCCGACACGAGCGCGACGCAGACGCACGATGCGCTGACGAAACAGGCCGCGGCGCTCGAACAGCAACTCAAGCAGATGCAGCAGGCGCGCGCGGCGCATCCGCTGACCGGCGCGGCGGCCAGCGCCGCGCAGAAGCAGGAAGCGCAGACGCAGGCGCAACTCGCGTCGGTCAAGCAAAGTCTGGCGGGGACGTGGCTGCCGGAAATCACCGTCGTATCGGACCGTGCGATCGGGTTTTCGCAGCAGCCGCTCAATATCCTCGGCGATCAGACCCAGGGGCTCACGGACTGGGGCAAGCAGGTCGCGAAACCGTACGAAGCCGTGATGGTGGCCGTGCCCGATCCCGCCGGCGTGGCCGCCGAACTCGCGCTGCTGATGCGCATGCGGATGCAGGCTTTCATGCGCGACGAACGCAGCGACAAGGACCGGCCGCGCAAGACCGCGCTCTCGGGCGTGATCGAACAGATTCGCGACGCGATCCGGACGCAGGCGGAACAGGATTTCATCAATGGCCGCGAAGAACAGGCGCAGCGCGACGAGAACGGCTACGTGATGTCGGGCGGCATGATGGCGATGCCGGTGGCCGGCAATGCGTCGCTCGCGGCGCTGGACCGCGCCATTACCGCGGACCAGCTACGCAAGGCCGGCGACGACGAGTGGAAGAAATACGACGAGCTGTATTCCGAGCCGCAGCGCGTGGCGTGGCAGAACAGCTTCAACACCGCGTTGCAATCCTTCGATCAGAACGTGCTCGGTCCGCTCGCGGTGGCCCATCGGGATCTGCTGAAGGGCGACAGCTTCTACAACTATTTCGACTGCAATTTCGACAGTCAGGTGGTGCAGAGCGGGATCGTCTACACGATGGTGTTCGGGCAATGCATCGCCGGCACGCAGGACAAAAGTTGTAGCGCGGATCTGTACAACCAGTGGCTCCAGGGCGACCTGACCGACAAGCGCAATATCCTGCTGCGTGCGCTGTGCGCGCATCAGGATACGCAGGCGAAGGCGATCCAGAGCGCGGTGCAGAGCAGCGTCGCGTGGGCGGAGTTGCCGTGGGACAAGCTGATGGGCATCGGCAAGGCGACCTTCGATCAGTTGCTCGAAGCGCAGCGGGATGAAATCGGCCGGCTTGCGACGCTGGTGGCCGGCGCCATCACCGCGACCTTGAAGAAGGTCGGCGAGAGCAAGCAGATTTATGCCGGGCTCGTCGCGCTTGGCGTGGCCGCGCAGCGGCCCTACGTGCTGGTCACGATCGAGGGCGGCAAGAAGGCGTTCCGCGCGTCGCTGATCAGGAACATGCTCAAGCTGAGCGGCAAGGCCAAATCGATTCCGCAGAACAAGATGGAGAAGGCAGTCGCCGACGAACTGCGGCGCCAGGAGATCTGCGGCGTCGATACCAAGGGCAACGACAAGAAAACCTGGCTCCTGATGATCGACCCCGACGAGGTCGGCAAGATGCCGAAGAATCTGAGCGTCGACGATCAGGCCAAATGGCTCGCGAAATCCATCCGCACGCCGCAGCAGGTCGACGATCTCAATCTCGCGGACTATCGCGAGTCGGTGGTGCGCGGCAGCGAGCGCATCAAGGTCAATCTGCCGTTCACCTTCGCCGTGCTCGCGCTGCTCGCGAACGGCTGGGCCATGCACTCCATCATGCAGGGCGAACAGGATGCGCTCGCGGTTCACCAGAGCGAGATGCGTCGCCGGGTCTATACGCAGGGGCTGGCGATCTTCGGCGCGATCGCGGATGCGATCGAGGGCGGCCTCACGCGACTGTCGGTTGCCGGGGTGCGCATGGGCCAGGCGGCGCTGGAAACCGGCATCAAGATATTCGGCGTCGTGGGACGCGCGGTCGGCGTGATCGCGGGCATCATGATGGCCGCGTGGGACGGCTGGCGCGCGTACGAAGAGTCCAAGGCCGGCCACACCGCGGCGGCCGGCGCGTACGCGGCGTCCGCATTGCTGGGCGCGGCGGCGACGGTGCTGCTGTTCATCGGCTGGACGGGTTGGGGCTTGCTGGTGGTCGGTTTGATGGTGGCGTGGGCCTTCGTGATGACGCTGCTCGTCAATAACAAGGTGCAGGACTGGATCGAATTGACGTACTGGGGGAAAAGCAAGGACACGCAGGCCAAGTACAAGACCTCGGAAATCGAAATGCAGCAACTCGAAGTGGCAACCAAAGGCTGAACGATGGAATACACCGGGCTCATCAACAAGTACAAAGTCAATCGTCCGCTGACGGACGAAGAGCGCCGCAACCGGCTCGATCCGGCGAAACGGCTGGAGGTCGAGCCGAACTACTACAGCGCGACGATCAGGATGAACAGCCGCTATCTGGAAGTCGCGGACAAGTACTACGGCTGGAAAGGCGCGTTGACCTTCGTGACGGTGGCCTTGCTGCTCGTCGGTGTGTTCACCACGTGGGTGTCGGCCACCATTTTTCTCGGCGGCTTCGCGGAGAACGTCGACGACCGGACGACCCATCTGGTTTTCGGCGGCGTGCCGTTGCTGATGGGCATCGCGCTGGTCTGCGCGCTGCTCTGGCTGCTCGCGCGGGAATGCTTCCGCCTGACGCACTATCCGATTCGCCTGCAGCGCGATCAGCGGATGGTGCATGTGTTCCGGCTGGATGGAACGGTGCTTTCGGTGCCGTGGGACAAGGTGTTCTTCACGCTGGGCCGCGGCAATCGCGCGTTCGGCATTCAAACCTGGGACGTGCGCGGCCATGTGCTGGCCGACGATCGCGTGACCGTCGTCGAGTCGTTCGCTTTCGCGCTGTCGTGGCCGGAAATCGCGGGGCTTCACCGGTACTGGGAATATGTCCGGCGTTACATGGAGGACGGGCCGGGCGCGATCGTGCCTTATACGCTCGCGTACCTGCCCATCGCCGAGCGGCGGGAAAGCTGGGCGTTCGGCTTGATGCGGCTCGCGTTGAATCTGCCGGGCCTCACCTTCGTGCAGGTGATCATGGCGCCGGCCTTCCTGCTGTTCTCGTTCGGCCGATGGCTGGCGATGCGAACCTGCCGGATTCCGGTCTGGCCAGCGCATATCGAAGCCGCGTGCGCCATCGACGCAGGCGATCCGTTCGCCAAAGATGCGCGCTCGAATCCTTCCCAACTGTGGAAGGTGATGTGATTTTGATTTGACCGGACAGCCGGTGGCTTGCGAAACGCCGGCGGCATTATTGCTCTAACGCCCCGATTCACCGCTTTTCCACGCCTTCGACCTTTCATTCGATGCGCATAATGTGTTGCATTTGCGCATTCTTCACAATGTTTTACGCCGCCGAAACTCAAATACAAGTAAATTACGGCCGGTTACAAATCGAAACACTCGGTAATAAATAAAGCGCGTCTGTCAGCTTGCGTCGAGCAGGCTGCGGGGCTTGCCTGACGCTCGATGCTGGAAACAGTCATCGGGCGCGGCATTCAGACGCGTTAAAAAAGAATTGCGTCATGAAAAACAATGAATCGGGCCGGATTGCGCGGTCGCCGGAACCGGCGCGCGCATTCGGGGGAAACGCTCGCGCTCAGCGGCGGCGTGGCGGTCGGATCCTGACCGTCGGCGTCTTTTGCGCCGCCTGGATCGCACTCTCGCACTCGCCTCTTGCACACGCGCAGGCAAACGATCCGCTCGCCGAACAGGCGCAGCGTCAGGCCGTGCGCGATCAGGAGCAGCGACTGCGCGCGCAGGAACAGGCGGTCGAACGTGAACGCTCGCTGAACGCGCCGAAGGTCGAGTTGCAGGCGCCCGCGGCCGTGGAGGTCGACGACGGCAAGCTGCCCGTCGAAACGACCTGCTTCAAGGTCGACACGTTGATGCTCGAGGTGCCGTCCGGTTTGAGCGAGACGGTGCAGGCCGCCGGTGCGCGCGCGCTGTCGCCCAACCCGCTGTTCCCCGGCGAATTGACGTTCGCCAACGACTATCTGCAGCGCTATCGCGGTCAATGCATTGGACGCGAAGGGCTCAACGTGATCGTGCATCGCGTGATGGTGCGCATCATCGAGCGGGGGTATTCGACCACGCGCGTGGTCATCGCGCCGCAGGATCTGTCGAGCGGCACGCTGAAGCTGCAACTGATTCCCGGCGTGATCAGCGCGATCCGTTTCGCCGATCCGTCGACCTACGGCACGTGGCGCAACGCGTTCCCGACGAAGGCCGGCGATCTGCTGGATCTGCGCAGGCTCGAACAGGGTCTCGAGCAGATGAAGCGCGTACCGAATCAGGACGTCGACATGCAGATCGTGCCGGGGCCGTCGGCCGGCGAGAGCGACGTCGTGATCGCGGTGAAGCGCACGAAGCCATGGTCGCTTGCCATCAGCGCCGACGACAGCGGACTCAAGTCGACCGGACAGCTGCAAGGCAACGTGAGCGTGACGCTCGACAATCCGCTCGGCCTGTCCGACCTCTTCAACATCAGCTACAGCCACGACATCAACGGCCATACGAACGAGTACGGCACGTACGGCAGCAGCGCGTACTACACGATTCCGTGGGGCAACTGGACGCTCACCGCCACGGCGAGCCGCTACAACTACCACCAGGAAATCGCGGGCGCATACGGGTCTTATGTGTCGAGCGGCAACTCCAGCACCTACGACGTGAAGACGGAGTACCAGTTCTTCCGCAATCAGGTGCAGAAGAACACGCTCGAATTCCGCTTCGGCAAACGCTTCAGCGACGCGTTCCTCGACGGTTCAAAGATCGACGTTCAGCATCGCGACAGCACGTATGCGGAGCTGGGCTGGGAGCACAAGCATTACTTCGGCGCCGCGCAACTCGACAGCACGCTCGCGTACCGCTGGGGTGTGCCGTGGTTCGGCGCAAGCCAGGATCTGCCGAGCGTCAATTCGACCGCGCCGACCAACTACTACCACATGGAAACGCTCGACGCGACGTTGAGCGTGCCGTTCGCCATCGCGGGTTTTCCGCTGCGCTACGTCGCGACGGTGCGGGCGCAGAACTCGCCCAACACGCTGTACGCGACCGAGTACTTCTCGATCGGCAGCCGCTACACGGTGCGCGGTTTCGACGGCAACACGATGCTGGCCGCCGAGAAAGGCGTGTTCATGCGCAACGACCTCGAGATTCCGCTGGGACGTCTCGGTCAGGCGCTGTATCTCGGCCTCGACGGCGGCGAGGTGTTCGGTCCCGGTGCGGAGATGCTGCTCGGCCGTCGTCTCGCGGGCGCGGTGGTCGGCCTGCGCGGCGGCGCATTCAAGCACGTCAGCTACGACGTTTTCATCGGTGGTCCGCTGTATCAGCCGGCCCGTTTCCCGAACCGCTGGCCGGTTGCGGGCTTCAGCGTGAGTTTCCTGCTATGAACAAGAATATCTATCGCGTCATTTTCAATGCGGCACGCGGCTTGTGGACCGCCGTGCAGGAAACCGCCACCGGGTGCGGCAAGGGACGCTCGACGGGGATCGCGCGCCGTGCGCCGGTCTCGTTTGCGCGGGTCGGCTTCGTCGATATGCTGTCGATGCGGCACGTCGCGTTCGCCGCGTTGTGCGCGCTCGGCATGCAACCGCTGTGGGCCGACGCGCAAGTGGTCGTGGCGCCCACGCCGGGCAGCCGGCCCGCGGTCGGCGTAACGGCCAACGGCATACCCATCGTGCAGATCGCCACGCCGAACGGGGCCGGCGTGTCGAACAACAACTACACCACGTACAACGTCGGCCCGAACGGGTTGATCCTGAACAACTCGGGGAGCAACGTCCAGACGCAGCTCGGCGGCTACGTGACGGGCAATCCGAATCTCGCCGCCGGCAGCGCGCGCGTGATCGTCAACCAGGTGGTGGGCGGCAATCCCAGCCAGTTGCTCGGCTTCACCGAAGTGGCGGGTCAGCGGGCCGAGGTGGTGATCGCCAACCCGTCGGGCATTTACTGCAACGGCTGCGGCTTCATCAACACGAGCCGCGGTGTGTTGACGACCGGCACGCCGGTGTTCGGCGGCACCGGCAGTCTCGACGCGTTTCACGTGACCGGCGGGCAGTTGCAGATCGGCGCGGCGGGCTTGAACGGCAGCAACGTCGATCAGGTCGATCTGATCGCGCGGAGCGTGGCGATCAACGGCAAGGTGTGGGCGGCACAGTCGCTGAACGTCGTGGCGGGCAATAACGATGTGCGCCACAGCGATCTGAACGCGCAGTCGCTCGGCGCGGACGGCAACAAGCCCGCCGTCGCGATCGACGTCGCGCAACTCGGCGGCATGTACGCCGGCAAGATCATGCTGGTGGGCACCGAGGCGGGCGTCGGCGTGAACAGCGCGGGGACGATCGCGTCGCAAGCCGGCGACGTGCAGATCAGCAGCCAGGGCAAGGTCACGTTGTCGGGCTCGACGAGCGCGAACGGCAACCTCGGCATCTCCGCCGCGGGCGACCTCGCGAACAGCGGCGCTGTCTACGCGACGCAAACCGCCGCGTTGACGAGCGGCACGGCGATCGGCAACAGCGGCACGGTGGCCGCGCTCGGCAACACGGCGGTGACCGGCGCGAGCATCACGTCGACCGGTTCGCTCGGCGCGGGTGTCGACGCGAACGGCAATCTCACCGGCAGCGGCAGTCTTGCCGTCACCGGCGCGGGCAACGTGACCACCACCGGGCAACAGATGGCGGGCGGCAACCTCACGCTCTCGGGCAGCAGCGTGAACATGAGCGGCGGCCAGACGCTGGTGAAGGGCGGCGCGTCGCTGACGGCGACCGGCGCGGGCGGCGACACGGGCAACCTCGTGCAAACGGGCGCGTCGCTGCAGACCGGCGGCAGTCTGAACGTCAACGCCGCGGGCAGCTTCACGAACGATCAGGCGAAGACAGGCGCCGGCCAGATCAGCGTGACGGCGGCTGCGCTATCGAATCGCGGCGGCACGCTCTCGCAAACCGGCGCGGGCGCCACCACGCTGAGCGCGACGGGCGCGCTCGACAACACCGGCGGCACGATCACGACGAATGCGCAGAGCGCGACCATTCGCTCGGGCAGCCTGACCAATACCAACGGCACGATCAGCCAGGCGGGGACATCGTCGTTGATGCTCCAGACTGGCGCGCTCGACAACGCGCACGGCAGCATCGCCACGAACGGCATCGCGACGATCACCGCCGCGAGCTTGCGCAACGGGGCCGGGTCGATCACGTCGACGCAGGCGCTGAACGTGACGTCGAACGGCGACATCGACAATACGGCGGGCAAGCTCGAAGCGGCCGGCGCGGTGAACGTGTCCGGCGCGAACGTGCAGAACACGGCGGGGCGCATCGTCTCCGAGAACGGCGATGGGCTCACGCTCAGCGCCAGCGGTCAGATCACGAACGCGGCGGGCACGACGGCGCAGGGCGCGACGGGTGGCGTGATCGGCGGCAACGGGAACGCGACGATCCATGCGGCAACGCTCACCAACAGCGCGACGCTGACGGCCGCGCAGAAGCTCGCGGTGACCACCTCGGGCGCGCTCGACAACAGCGGCGGCGCGATGAGCGGCGCGGTGCTCGACGCAAACGCGGCCTCGCTGGCGAATGCGGCCGGCACGATCAGCGGCGACAGCGTGTCGCTCGCGGTGCCGCAGCTCGATAACAGCGGCGGCAAGATCACCGCGACGCAGCTCACCGTCAGCGCGACCAATCTGACCAATCACAACGGCTCGGTCACGCAGCTCGGCGCGGGCGCGATGGGCGTCAACGTCAGCGGCACGCTCGACAATTCGGCCGGCGGTTTGCTGCAAACCAATGCGAAAGATCTGACGCTCGCACCGTCCACGCTGAACAACAACGGCGGCACGATCACGCACGCGGGCACCGGCACGCTGACGATCGCCGCCGGCACGCCGGGCGGTCTGGCTGCGGGGCAGGGCATGGGCGCGCTGACGAACGTCGGCGGCAAGATCGTGACCAACGGCATGGCGAATCTGTCGACCGGCAGCATCGACAACACCGGCGGCACGATTTCCGCGCAGACCGGGTTGAACGCGAATGTTGCCGGTGCGCTGAACAACACGAACGGCGTGGTCGCATCGAACGACAGTCTCGATGTCACGAGCGGCGCGGCGGTCACGAACGCGAACGGCACGATCACCGCGACCAACGACGCGACCGTGCAGGCAGCGTCGCTGTCGAATACCGGCAGCGTGACGGCAGGCCGCAACCTCAACGCGACCATTAACGGCGCGCTGGACAACAGCGGCGGCACGTTGAACGGCCAGGCGTTGACCGCGCGCGCCGCGTCGCTGAAAAACGCGAACGGCACGATCAGCGGCGACAGCGTGTCGCTCACCGTGCCGCAACTCGACAACAGCAGCGGCAAGATCACGACGAATCATCTCGCGCTGAGCGCCACGAATCTGACGAACGCGCACGGCACGATCACGCAGCTCGGCACGGGCGCGATTCAATTCGGCGTGAGCGGGACGCTCGATAACTCGAACGGCGGTCTGATCCAGACGAAGAGCGTGGATTTCGCGCTCGCGCCCGCCACGCTCGATAACAACGGCGGCACGATCACGCACGCGGGCAGCGGCACGCTGTCGATCGATGCGGCCAACGGCACGGGTGCCGTGACGAACGTCGATGGCACGATCGTCAGCAACGGACAGGTGACGTTGAACGCCGGCAGTCTGGACGATACGAACGGCAGCATCGGCGGACAAACGGGCTTGAGCGCGACGGTGGCCAATGCGCTCGACAACACCAGCGGACAACTTCGTTCGAACGGGAACGTGAGTGTCACGAGCGGCGCGGTGCTGGCGAACACCCACGGCACGATCGCCGCGTCGGGCAATAACACGGTGCAGGCCGGGACGTTGACGAACGGCGGCAGCATCACCGCCGGACAGACGTTGAGCGCGACCGTGGGCGGTTTGCTCGACAACGCCAACGGCACGTTGAGCGGCCAGACGGTACGGGCGAATGCCGCGTCGTTCAGGAACGCGAGCGGCGTGGTGAACGGCAACGCGGTGACGCTGTCGAGCGCGCAGTTCGACAACAGCCACGGCCAGATCACGACGAACCAGCTCGGCCTGAGCGCCACCAACCTGACCAACGCAAGCGGGTCGATCACGCAACTCGGCAGCGATGCGATGAGCGTCGATGTGAGCGGGACGCTCGATAACTCGAACGGCGGGGTGATCCAGACGAAGAGCACGGACCTGGCGCTGGCACCGGCAACGCTGAACAACAACGGCGGCACGATCACGCACGCGGGCACCGGCACGCTGTCGATCAACGCGGCGAACGGCACGGGCGCCGTGACGAACGCCGGCGGTACGGTCATTAGCAACGGTCAGGTGACGTTGAACGCGGGCAGTCTCGACGACACGAACGGCAGCATCGGCGGGCAGACCGGATTGAGCGTCACATCGGCCGGCGCGCTGAACAACACCGGCGGACAGCTCCGCTCGAACGGCAATGTGAGCGTGACCAGCGGCGCGGCGTTGACGAACACCAATGGGACGATCGCCGCGTCGGGCAATAACACGGTGCGGGCCGGGTCGTTGGCCAACGGCGGCAGCATCACGGCCGCGCAGACGCTGAGCGCCACCGTGAGCGGCTCACTCGACAACACAGGCGGGACATTGAGCGGTCAGACGGTGCTGACGAACGCCGCGTCGTTCAAGAATGCGAGCGGCGTGGTGAGCGGCAACGCCGTGACGATGTCGAGCGCGCAGTTCGACAACAGCCACGGCCAGATCACGACGAACCAGCTCGGCCTGAGCGCCACCAACCTGACCAACGAAGGCGGGTCGATCACGCAACTCGGCGCCGACGCGATGAGCGTCGACGTGAGCGGGACGCTCGATAACGCAAACGGCGGCCTGATCCAGACAAAGAGCACGGACCTCGCGCTGGCACCGGCAACGCTGAACAACAACGGCGGCACGATCACGCATGCGGGCACCGGCACCTTGTCGATCAACGCGGCGAACGGCACGGGCGCCGTGACGAACGTCGGCGGCACGATCGTCGGCAATGGTCAGGTGACGTTGAACGCAGGCAGTCTGGACGACACGAGCGGGAGCATCGGCGGGCAGACCGGATTGAGCGCCACATCGGCCGGCGCGCTGAACAACACCGGCGGTCAGCTCAAAACCAACGGCAACCTGAGCGTCGCGAGCGGCGCGGCCATCGTCAATACCAACGGGACGATCGCCGCATCGGGTAACAGCACGGTGCAGGCCGCATCGCTGACGAACGGCGGCAGCATCACCGCCGGGCAGACGCTGAACGCGACCGCAAACGGCCTGCTCGACAACGGCAACGGTACGCTGAGCGCGCAGACCGTCACCACGCATGCCGCGTCGTTCAAGAATGCGAACGGTTTGGTGAGCGGCAATACCCTGTCGTTCGTCGTGCCGCAGTTCGACAACAGCAACGGCAAGATCACCGCGAATCAGTTCGACGTCACCGCGACGAATCTGACGAACCAGCACGGCACGCTGACGCAGCTCGGCACCGGCGCGATGGGCATCGGCGTGGCGGGCACGCTGGACAATTCCAATGGCGGCGTGATTCAGACCAACAGCACGGACCTGACGCTCGCGCCCGCCACGCTCGATAACAACAGCGGCACGATCACGCATGCCGGCACGGGTACGTTGACCGTCAATGCCGGCGGCGGCGCGGGCGCGCTAAGCAACGTGGCCGGCAAGATCACCAGCAACGGCAGCGCGACGTTGACGGCGGGCAGTCTCGACAACACCGGCGGCACACTCGCGTCGCAAGGCGTGATGTCCGCGATCGTGCAGACGGTGTTGAACAACACGCGTGGCCGCTTGTCCTCCGGCACCGGCTTGACCGCTTCGAGCGGCGGCGCGCTGACCAATGCAGGCGGCGTGATCGGCGCAGGCGGCGTGATCGCCGGCAGCACGTTGAGCCTGAGCGCGGCTTCCATCGATAACTCCGGCGGCGCGGTCACCAACGTCGGCACGGGTGCCACGACGGTCAACGGCGGCACGTCGCTCCTCAACAGCAATGCGGGCGGCGTGACGGGCATGGGCTCGATCAGCGGCAACGGCAACGTCACCGTCACGGCGTCGTCGGTGTCGAACACGCAGGGCGGCCAGCTGAGCGGCGGGAATCTGCAGATCAACACCGGCAACCTCGACAACAGCGGTGGCCGGATCGGCAACGTCGGCAACGCGGGCGGCGATGTCGGCATCTGGACCGGCGGCAATCTGACCAACTGGAGCGGCCAGATCGGCGCGTCGCGCAATCTGTCGTTGAGCGCCAGTTCGCTGGTGGGCGGCGGTGCGTACAGCGCGGTCAACGACCTCACGCTGAATCTGCAGGGCAACTTCACCACCGCCTCCAGCTACAACTTCAGCGCCGGTCATAACCTGACCTTTACGTTGCCGGGCACGTTCACCAACTACGGTGCGATCAGTGCCGTCAATGGACTGATCATCAATGCGGGCGATGTCCAGAACAGCGGCTCGATGGCCGCCGGCGGTTTGCTCGCGACGCATTCGAACACGCTGACCAACACCGGCGCGATCGTGGGCGCGAGCGTGTCGCTGAACGCGGCAGGCTTGCTGTCGAACCTCGGCACCAGCGCACTGATCGGCGCGACCGATGCGGGCGGCAAACTCGAACTGCTGTCGGCCGATATCGAGAACCGCGACGACACGACGGCCACCGACTCGGCGGCCGCGACCACGATCTACGGCCTCGGCAAGGTCGTGCTGGCCGGCGGTATCGACGGGAACGGCCATTACACCAAGGCGAACCTGGTTCACAACCAGTCCGGGCTGATCCAGTCGGCCGGCGATATGGAGATCGACGCAGGTACGGTGACGAACACGCGTCGCGTGATGGCCACCGGCGGCTTCACGTCGGCGGTCGATCCGGCGTTGTTGCAGAGCCTCAATATCACGCTGGTCGGCTGTGACGCGACCTACATCGACGCGTGCAATCCAAATCATCCGCAGGTGCTGGGTTCGCGCGGCGCAGCGACGTTGATCGGCGGCGTACCGGTTGATCCGCCGCACGGCGGCCAATGGAACAGCACGTATCAATACACGACGTACACCGGCGTCGCGGTGGCCAATACCATCACGTCGATCAGTCCGGTGTCGCAGATCATCGCGGGCGGCAACCTGAATGCGTCCGGTGTCGGCACGTTCCAGAATTACTGGAGCCAGGTGGCCGCTGCCGGCAACCTCGCGGCGCCGGTCAATCTTGATCAGAACAGCTGGCGCGACCAGAGCGCGCCGCTGGTGCAGGTAACGTACTCGGGGCAGTACCACTACGACAATTACGACAACAGCGAACACAACTGGCAGTTGCCGTTCGGCGACGCGCCGTTCGTCACCTCGCGTCCAGGCGGTTATCCGCAGGCGGCGCCGGCCGACGTTCGCAAGTGGGCGCTACCGGGATACGAATCGTCGTTCACCGCGGGCGGCACGCTCAGCGGCAACGGCGTGACGATCCACAACACGGCGGGCAATGCAGGTGTGACGCCGCTCGGTTTGTTGCCGGGGCAGACGGTATCGGGTACCGGCGCGGGCACCGTGAGCGGCACGATCGGGACGAACGGCGTTGGCCAGATCGGCGCGGGCGCGGTGAGCGGCATAATCGGCACGAGCGGCGTCGGTGCGATTGGCGCAGGCGTGGTGAACGGCACGATCGCCACGAACGGCGTCGGCGTGATCGGCGCGGGTCCAGTGAACGGCGGGATCGGCTCGGGCGGTGTAGCGCATGCGAACTCGGCGGTGATGCAGGGCGGCGGTCTGCTCAACAGCGGTCTGCAGAACTTCAACAACCCGATCATCGCTGCCGCGGCGGCGGTTTCCGTGTTGAACAACATCACGGTGCCGAGCGGCGGCCTGTTCCATCCGGACAGGGCGCCGAACGCGCCATATCTCGTCGAAACGAATCCGGCCTTCACGAATCAGCAGCAGTGGCTGTCGAGCGATTACTACTTCCAGCAGATGGGCACCAACCCGAGCCAGATCCAGATGCGGCTCGGCGACGGGTTCTACGAGCAGAAGCTCGTGCAGGACCAGGTCATGGCCATGACCGGCAAGTCCGTGCTGACGAACTACGCGAGCGCGCAGGACGAGTACAAGGCGCTGATGACATCGGGCGCGCAACTCGCGAAGTCGCTCCACCTGGCGCCCGGCACCGCACTCTCGCCGGAACAGGTCGCGCAACTGACGAGCAACGTCGTGATCATGCAGACGCAGATCGTCGACGGTCAGCCGGTGCTGGTGCCGGTGGTTTATCTGGCGAAGGCCAACCAGGAAAACATGGGCAATGGCCCGGTCATCGCCGCGACCAACATCGATCTGCAGAACGCGCAGACGGTGACGAACAGCGGCACGATCAAGGCGACGAACAGCTTCGCGATCAGCGGGCAGAGCATCGACAGTTCGTTCGGCACGCTGCAGAGCGGCGGACAGATGTCGCTGGTGACGACGGGCGACGTGAATCTGACGTCGGCCACGTTGAATGCGGGCAGCCTCGGTTTGCAGACCGGCGGCAACCTCGTGCTGAATACGGCGTTGAACACGTTCAATCAGGTGAGCGATACCGGCGCGACGCGCGTGACGACGACGCTCGGGCCGTTGGCGAGCATCAACGTGACCGGTAACGCGGCGATCGTGACGGGCGGCAACTTCGAACAGAACGCGGCCGCGTTGAACGTGGGCGGCGCGCTGGGGATGAACATCGGCGGCAACTGGAATCTCGGCGCGCTGGAGACGGGCGAGACGAAGGTGGTGGCGCGCGCGAACGGCGTGTCGGACACGCATGTGGTTAGCGATGTGGGGAGTTCGGTGAAGGTGGGTGGGGTGTCGAACATCGCCATCGGTGGAGACTTGACCGCACTCGGCGCGCAGATCGACCTCGGCAAGGGCGGCACGATTGCGGCGAAAGGCAACGTGGTGCTCGGCAGTGCCAGCGCGACATCGACAGTGAATAGCAATAGCTCGGGTAGCGACTTTGGCCGAAGCTATGCGGAGACACACCATACGTCCGATCAAACGTTGACCGGTACCTCCCTTACGGGCGGCGATACGGTGAACATCGTTTCCGGCAAGGACATCACGCTAAGCGGTAGCACGATCAACCTCGATAAGGGGAGTGCGAACCTGCTGGCGACAGGTAACGTAAATGTCGTCGCCGCGAGCGAAACGCACGAGTTCAATGCACATGAAACGCACAGCCACAACGCGATTGTGAGTGGCTCGAAGGTTGCCAGCGGCATCGATCAGACGATGACGCTGAACCAGAGCAGCACGATATCGGCCGATGGCGTCAACATTGTCAGCGGCAAGGACATCAACGTTACTGGCAGCAATATCGTCGGCACGAACGACGTCGCGCTGAAAGCTGCGCATGACGTCAACATCACGACTTCGCAGGACACGCAGTCGACGCAGACCGACTACCGGAAGAGCGAATACGGCTTCCTGTCGGGGATGACTGTTCTGAATCAGCTTGACGGCGGTTTGCAGGGCTACAGCTTCGGCGCGCGCAAGACGACCGACGCGCAGCAATCCAGTCAAGTTACCAACAACGGCAGCATGATCGGTTCGCTGAAAGGTAATCTTACTGTGAGTGCCGGGGACAATCTGCACGTGACCGGCAGCACTTTGCACGCGGCAGACGACCTGAGCTTGACTGGCAAGGCGGTCACAGTCGACGCGGCGCAAAACACGCAGACACAAAGCGAACAGCAGTCGTTCAGCCAGACGGCGATCACCGGCGGCATCAGCAATCCGGTGCTGGCGGCCGTGCAGACCGCAAACCAGATGCGCAAGGACGTGAAGCAGGTCAAGGGCGATCCACGACTCGAAGCGCTCGCCGCAGCCACGACCGGGCTGGCGGCGAAAAATGCAATGGACGCGGTGATGAGCGACCCCAGCGCAGTCGGCGGTGTCGGCATCAACATCTCGCTAGGCACAAGTCACAGCAACAGCAATTCGACGGCAACGTCGAGTACGGCTGCTGGCAGTACTGTGTCCGCTGGCCACAACCTCACGATTACCGCTACTGGCGCGGGTGCGGACAGCAACATCAACGTGGTCGGCAGCGATATCTCTGCGGCGAACAACGCAACCCTCAACGCTCAAGGAAATATCAATCTCCAGGCCGCACAGAACGCCGATAGTCAGACGAGTACAAACAGCGGATCGAGTGCGAGCATCGGTGTGACGTTCGGCGTCGGGAAGTCGAACGGGATTTCGTTCCAGGTTGGCGTGTCCGGCACGAAGGGTAATGGCAACGGCAGCGACACTACATGGACGAACACACACGTCAACGCTGGCAATACGCTCTCGCTGCAATCCGGAGGGGATACCAATCTGAAGGGCGCGGTAGCAAATGGTGAACAGGTTGTCGCGAAGGTCGGCGGCGACCTGAATATCGAGAGCCTGCAGGATGTCAGTCACTTCGATTCAAAGCAAACAAGCGGCGGCGTGTCGGTGAGCGTTTGCGTGCCGCCAATCTGCTATGGCGCGTCCAGCGCGTCAGGGAGTTTCAATCAGCAGAAGATGAAGAGCGACTACGCGAGCGTCAACGAGCAGTCGGGCATCAAGGCGGGCGATGGTGGTTTTCAGGTCGACGTGAAGGGTAATACGGACCTGAAGGGCGCAGTGGTCGCGAGTAGCGACAAGGCGGTGCAGGACGGCGTGAACAGCCTGAGTACCGGCACGCTCACGACCAGCGATATCGAGAATCATGCGGCTTACGACGCATCGTCGCTCGGCGTATCGGGCGGGTATGGCGGATCGATCGGCAAGAACCAGAAGGGTACGGCGGACAACGTCAACCCGGTGCCGGGTACGACCTTGCCGAAGAGCGACGGAGGATTCACGGCCGCGCCTCCGGTGGCGCTAAGCGCTTCGGGCGATTCGAGTTCGACGACGCGCAGCGGCATCAGCAGCGGCACGATCAAGATCACTGATCAGGCCGGTCAACAGAACCTCACCGGCAAGACGGCGGATGAGACCGTGGCCAGCGTGAATCGGGACACGTCGAATACGGGGGCGCCGCTCGCGCAGATCTTCGACAAGGACAAGATCGAGGCTGGCTTTGATATCGCGAGTCAGTTCATTAACCAGACGGGGACGTTCGTCGCTAACCGCGCGGCGGAAGCGGATGCCGCGAAGAAAGAGGCAAGCAATCCCGCACTCTCGCCGGAGCAGCGAGCCGCTGCGCAGCAGAAGGCCGACGAACTGAACGCCGACTGGGGACCGGGCGGGACGTATCGTCAGGTGCTGACGGCGTTGTCCGTGGCTGCCGGTGGGAACGTGACGGGCGGTATGGGCCAGTTCGCGCAGAGCGCGACGATTGCGTACCTGCAGGAGCTAGGCGCGAATGGCGTCAAGAAGATCGCCGACGGGTTACAGGACGAGAGCGCACGGGCGGCACTTCATGCGATTGTAGGTTGCGCGGGGGCGGCGGCCAGCAGCCAGAGTTGCGGGGCGGGTGCGCTGGGGGCGGCAACGAGTTCGGTGCTTGGGAGCCTGCTTAAGCCGACTGACGGGATGACGACGAGTGATCGCGAGGCGCGCGATAGTCTGGTGACGAGCCTTGTTGCCGGCGTGGCGGCGGTGTCGGGTCAGAATGTGGCGACGGCAGCGGGGGCGGGGAAGATTGAAATTGAAAATAATCAGGTGGCGCCGCCGATGGCGTCGCCGCCGCCTTGGCTGGCGGGGTTACTCAAGCTGCCGGGCTTCAAGGGGGAGGCGGCTGGCAAGGGTGACGGCGTAATTGCTGATCCGGCGACTGAACTTGATCCGACGATCAAGGCGGGGCCGTTGGTAACGCCGCTGCCGGGACCAACGTTTGTCGAGACGCTGATTACTGAGGCGACTCCGGATTGGCTTAGAACGCTGGTGACCGACACAGTTACGATGGCGGGTTACAACCCGAATCAGGGCGGGGTCGGCAACATGGGCGCGTTCCTGGATACGCCGGGGTTTGGCACGCAATTGGGAGACGCGTCGCAGAAGACACGCCTGCAACAAATCGACGGGCAAAGCGTTTACAAGGCAACTGATGATGTAGGTTCTATCAACAAAGGGGATTATTTTTACCTTGATGGCATGCACAAAGATCACCTTGAAGTATTTGATAGCAGAGGAAAATTCAAGGCTGTTGTAAACATGGATGGCACTGTGAACGGTTCTAAAACAAATGCAGGACAGGGCCGCAGGATTAATGTTAAGTGAGAGCTATGAAACTGAACCGAATCAAACTCCTGTTGCAAGATTTGGCACTGTCGCACGGCATGACGGATGCTGATTTGAGTGCCTACAATGAAGAAGTGGATGATTTCGAATGGTATATCAACTGGAAAAAGGATCAAGGTGCGTCCTTGGACGAAAGAATGTGCCGTCTCGAAGCGGCAATTGATCTCTATGATTCTGCGATGAAGAAAGGAGACAAGCTGACAGCAAAGGCGGGGTTGATTCATGCCGGAATCCAGCTTCAAACTTTGGCAAGCTTTTTTGATGGGATGACGCACGATATCAAGAAGGCCTACGGTGATCCTCGCTTCGGCTGGCCCGAGTTTCCAAGCGGTGATTGGAAGATTCCTCCTGAATATGGTTTCAAGGAGTGAGGCCGCACGGAACAGGCAGAGCTAATTTGCGGATTTAAGGAGAATGCCGGTCACGTCTACGAAGTCGTTTTGACGCGTGGTGAATTTCAGTCCGTTGTTGTTGAGAATAATCAGGCATCGATGTTGCCGCCTTTGACTTCGTCATCGCCCTCGTGGTTGACGGGCGCGACGATCGGCAAGGGCGATGGTTTGATTGTTGATACGGCGACGGAGCTTGTTCCGTCGATGAAGCCGGGTTCATTGATCTCTCCGATGCCGGGGCCGAAGGCATGGTCAGCAATGCGGTGACGGGTGCGTTGCCGGATTCGCTGGGTAGCAGCATCTTGTCGAGCATTGCGGCGGGCGCTGCGGGCGCCGCGGCGGGTGGAGCGCTGGGCAGTACAGGTGGTGCGATGAGCGGCGCGAATGGGGCGTTGGGGGCCGATCTGTATAACCGGCAGCTTCACCCTGACGAACGCAAATGGGCCAAGGACAACGCGAGCAAGTTTGCTCAGTTCTACGAGGAGAATACGGGCCAGAGTATCACAGCAGATCAGGCGCAACAGATGCTACTCGCCAATGGCTATCGTCTGGTTGATTCAGATGCCAGTAAGGAACCGGGTGGGAATGCGGTAGCGGTTGCGTTTATCAGCGCGAACGCGGGCAACATGTTCACCGCGACGCCTAACGAATACAAGAACCCGGACCTGTATGGCAATGCCGATCATTCGTTGACGCCGGAGCAGAAGGCGTTTCCCGCGTCGGCGGCGAATCCGGCAGCAGGGGCGGCGATTGTGGGAGGGCTGGCACCGGAACTCCTGGCAGGTGGGTCCGCAGCGACTGCCTATGCGCAAGAGTTTCTGGCGGCTTATAAGGCAGCACAAGCAGGATATTCATTGACTACGGCAGCTGGGACAGGAGCCGCTGTATCCGGTGGCATTTACACTGGAACGGCAGGCCTTGGCGCAGCTATCGACAACTACTTGCATGGGACGCCTTATGCAGACGCTTTTGCTAATCGATTTTCAGGTGTAGGTTTTGCGGCAGCGGCTACGTTTGGCGCGTATGCCAATATCTTCACCACGCAAATGTTCAATTGGGTCGGAGTTCCAAACTCACTTCAAAACGCCGCCACTATCCCAGGGATCGTGATTCGAGGAATAAAGTTAGCGCTTGGCCAGAGCGCAGGGAAGGCGGTACAGGCTGCCGTAAATGCAGATGGATCAAAAAATAAGTAGGAGTGAACTGTGTCAGGAGAAATATTAAGTGGAGTCATAGGCGGCTTGTTTGGACAGTTGATCAGCAAATTTCTGGGTCGGTTTCGACTTTGGAAGGTATTCGTGATTACGATAATTTTCATCTATGGAGCACTTTTTCTTCTAGGTCTTTTTCTGGTCGGTTACAAGATGACCTTGTTGCGATTCGGACAGTTTTTTACTCTTCCGGCCATCCTGTCGTTTTTTGCAGTGGCTGGCTTTGTGACAATAGCGGCATTTTTGGGGAAAACTGCGATGAAAAATCGCGAAAATTCCAACACACGGTAGCCATTGCATACAACAGCGCGGACGTGGCGCTAGCCGTTGAATGGACGTTGGCCCCTTTACGGCTCATGCGAGCCGCACGTTCTCAACGGGCGCCCGGCACTTGGGATCAAAGTGCGAATGCATTTTGCGGGCAGGCGACGCACGAGATATCGTCTGCAGATGGCAACAGCGATCGGAGCTGTGTGTTTAAACGGCTAGCACTTGCACGTATTCCACATACTGTCGGGACCGTCTCGGGATAAACAATCCTTCGCAGTCGAGAACGGAAGCAGGCTGTATTCACTAAGAAATGAGGAATGTATGCGAGTTTCAGATTTAACGAGTGGCAAGCTTTCGGTGCCTGATGGCAGCGAAGTTACCATTGAAGGGATTTTTGTAATGGTGCATGGGGTCGGATATTTGGTGGAAAGCAAGGAAAATAAGGACCAGATGGAGCTGGCGATTGCAGTGCGTCATCCAGACCTGGAAAGGCGATTGCTAAAGCGTGTTCCCGCTTTGGGTGGCAGTAAATATAGTTATTCTAATAATGCGAGAATCTCGGGAAAGCTATCGATGTCAGTCGATCCTGATTTTTGGGGAGTTATAGACGCTATCCACGATTTTACAGTTTATATTGAGGAGCTATCTTTCTCGGTTGAACTGTAAGCATTGTGGTGCGTCGAGGATTATCAGACCTCGACGAAAGCGATCGGCAGCATGATTTCGGCGGATGGCGTCACGGTTGTCAGCGGCAAGGACATCAACGTCGTCGGCAGCAATGTGGTGGGCTCGAACTCGGTTTCGCTGGCCGCGAAGGGCGACGTCAACATTCTGGCGGCGACCGAAACGTATCAGGATGATGAGTTCCACGACGTCAAGCATTCGGGGCTGTCGGGGAGCGGCGGGATTGGCTTCAGTGTCGGGTCGAGCGAACAGAAGGATCAGTACAACGCGAATTCGGTCACGCAGAGCCAGGCGCGTAGCTCGGTGGGCGCGGTGCAGGGGAATGTGGTTATTTCGGCGGGGAAGGATGTTCATATTGGGGGGAGTGACATTGTTGCCGGCAAGGCGAAAAGCGACGTCACCGCCGCGACGGGCAACATTGCGATTGTGGGGCAGAACGTCACGATCGATCCGAGCCAGGATACAGCGCATTCGCACGATCAGCAGGACGCGCGTTCGAGCGGTCTGACGGTTGGCGTGACGGGCACGCCGCTCGATGCGGTTCGCGACGCGAGAGCGAATGCATCGTCGGGCACGGCGTATCAGCGGGCACAGAACACGCTGAATGGCATCGGTGCCAGCGCGGCCGATACGCCGTCGATCTCCGTGTCGTACGGACGCAGCCAGAGTTCGAGTACCACCGATGTCTCGAGCCTGACCAACGCGGGCAGCACGATCCGAGGCGGCGGTAACGTGTCAGTGACCGCGGCGGGCGGCGCCGTGAAGGACGCGAACGGCCAGACGATCGACGGCGATCTGTCCATCATCGGCTCGACGATCAGCGCCGGCGGCACGGCGACGCTGGCGGCGAACCGCAATGTGACGCTGCAGGCGTCGACGGATCAGTTGCAGCAGAGTTCGCAGTCGAGCAGTTCCAGCATGGGCATTTCGCTTGCGTCGCCGGGGCTGGGCGACCTGACGCGCTGGGTGAGCGGCACGGCGAACAGCGGCGGAACGAACCCGTCGCCGTATAACGCGAGTCGCAATAACGCCAACGGCACGCAGGCGCAGAGCACGCAGACGGCGACGGTGGTGTCCGGCAACAGCGTGATCGTGAAGAGCAACACGGGCGACATCAACGTGATCGGCTCCGGTATCAGCGGGACGCAGGGCGTCGACCTGGTGGCGAGCCAGGGCGCGATCAATGTGCTGGCCGGGCGCGATACGAACACGAATCACCAGGAGTCGAGCGGTCAGCGGATCGGTAGCCTGGGGAGTAACGGGACATCGACAGGGTTCAGCGTCGGCGTATCGAACAACCATAGCGTGCAGGACTCGGCCGCGCAGACGCAGAGCACGATCCGCAGCCAGATCGTGAGCGGCAAGGGTAGCGTTTCGCTGGACGCGAACCAGGACGTCACGATTGCCGGCGCCGATGTGAGCGCGAGCAAGGATCTGACGCTGATCGGCAGGAACGTCAACCTCGATCCGGGGCTGGACGCCATGCAGAACAGCATGAGCCAGAGTTCGAGCCAGTTCGGCGTGACGCTGGCGCTGGGCGGTGCGGTGGGCAATGCGATCGCCACGGTCAACCAGAGCATGAACAACGCGAGCCATGCGGGTGATGCGCGCCTGGTTGCACTGGACACGGCGCAGGCCGGGCTCGCGGTCTATAACGCGTACAAGGTCGCGACGGCTACCAACCCGAGTCAGCAGGCGCTGATCAAGGCGACGGTGAGTATCGGCGGCGGTTCGAGCAGTAGCGAGTCGCAGAGCAGTCAGGTGGCCAACGACGGCAGCACGCTGCACGCGGGCGGCACGGTCAATGTGGTCGCCACGGGCAGCGGCGCGAAGGACGCGAACGGTATTGCGACGGATGGCGACATCAATTCGCGCGGCACGCAGATCTCCGGGCAGAACGTCGTGCTGAACGCGGCACGGGACATCAACCTGCAGAGTGCGCAGGATACGAATCAGGAGTCGAGCCACAACAGCAGCAGCGGTGGAAGCATTGGTGTCGGTGCGGCCCTGGGGGGGCAGCAGAACGGCTTCACGATCGAACTCGCGGCGAACACGGCGAGCGGGCACGCCAACGGCAACGGTGCGACCAATCGCGATACGCAGATCAGCGCGACGGACAAGCTGACGGTGACGAGCGGACGCGACACGAATGTGCGCGGCGCGGAGGTGTCGGGTAATACGGTGGTGGTGAATGTCGGGCGCGATCTGAATATCGCGAGCCAGCAGGACACCAACACGTACGACAGCAAGCAGACGAGCGGCGGGTTCCAGGTGAGCCTGTGCATTCCGCCGATCTGCTACGGGACGACGGCACAGGGTTCGGCGAGCTTCAGCGATCAGACGATCAAGGACCGCTTCCAGTCGGTCAATCAGCAGAGCGGATTCTTTGCGGGCGATGGCGGGTACAACATCAACGTCGGCAACCATACGCAGCTCGATGGCGGTGCGATTGCGAGCACGGCGACGGCGGACAAGAACTCGCTGTCGACGCAGACGCTGGGTTTTAGCAACCTCGAGAACCATGCGGAGTATTCGGGTTCGACGATCGGGTTCAGTGCGAGCGGTGGCTTTGGAAAGAGCACGCCGGAAGGGGTGAACTGGAACACGCCGGTGAAGCAGACGGCGAATAACACGTCCAGTTCGCAGAACTCGCAGGGACTCGGGCCGAGTGGCTTCGGGATGGCGGGGACGAGCGACAGCGCGTCGGGTACGACGTACGCGGCGGTGAGTCCGGGGACGATTACCGTGCGCGGTGATGCGGGGACTGGGCATGACAGCACGGCTGGATTGAGCCGCGATACGGCGAATGCGAATGGCTCGGTGCAGAACACGTTCGATGCGCGCAAGGTCGGCGATGATATGGCGGTTCAGCAGGGGGCCGTGCAGGTTGGGATGCAGGTGGCGGGGGATATTGCCGGGGCGCTTCAGGACAGCGCGCGCAAGAAGATGGACGACGCGAATGGCCGGTTGAAAGCGGCGCAGGAGTCTGGTGACACGGCGGCTGAACAGCAGGCGAGGGCGGACCTCCAGGCGGCGCAGTCTCAGTACGCACTGTGGGGTAACGAAGGTGCGGGACGGATCGGTGCGCATGCGATTGTGGCAGGGGTTGGTGCTGCGCTGGGCGGCGGGAATGTGTTGGGTGCGGTCGGAGGCACGATTGCCGGCGATATAGCCAGCAATGCAGTGACTGGGGCGCTGCCGGATACGCTTGGCACCAGTATCTTGTCGAACATTGCGGCGGGCGCTGCGGGCGCGACACTGGGTGGAGCGCTGGGCGGTACAGGTGGCGCGATGAGCGGCGCGAATGGGGCGCTGGGGGCGGATCTGTATAACCGGCAATTGCATCAGACCGAAATCGATGCGATCCGAGCAAAAGCGAAACAATTGGCCGATGCGGGTGTGACCAGTTACGACGACGCACTGCAACGTTTGTCCTCGCAGGCGCTGCGCGATGTAGATCTGCAATATGCAACTTCGCATCCTGGCGGCGATGTTCAGGCGCAGGCGTGGCTTGATCAGGTCAAGTCGTCGAATCCCGCCGGCTACGGCAACATGCCGCTATTCCAGGCGACGAGAGATCAATACCAGAATTCGGGCTTGAACGCAGACACGAAGTCGTCGAATCCCGATATCTATACGGCGGCAAATCGTCCGCCGCTGCCGGGGACAATCAGCCCGACCGGGCCAACTTTATCTGCGCTGGTCACGGGGCCTGTGAAGGCAGCGGGGAACACTGTAATCAGTGTGTACAACGCGGCCCTTGGGGTTGCTTTGGGCTCGGAAGGTACAAGCTTGAGTTGGCCGCCGATTCCGATGTCGCCCGATGAGGCTGCAGCAGCGCAGGCGGTTGGGGCGATGGCGTTGCCGTTTGGTCTTCTCGGGAAAAGTGGTACGAGTGCGGAAGTTGTTGGCGCGCCCAAGACATACGCTGGCGGCGGAGCCACGCTGGTGGATGACGCTCAATTTTTGCTTGGCGAGCGTCAACTTCCGCGAGCGACTGGTGTTCTGAGTGGCGATGCTGAATTGCCCCCGCTCAATGCTCCGGCGGACCAGGTAAGATCGATAGCACGTCAGAATGAAGCCGCTGAAGTATTGGCAGACCACGGGCTGAATGTGGAACAATTGCCCAATACGGGGAAACCCGGCGCGAACCCAGACATCAAGATAAATGGGCAGGTCGCTGATATCTACTCGCCGACATCGGGTAACTTGCAGACTATACGAGATACCGTCACGACGAAGGTCAACACTCAAGCTTCCAACGTTGTGATTAACCTCGCAGATTCGCCATTGACCGACTCCCAAGTGGCTCAATATCTTCAGCGCAACCCCGTGGCAGGATTAACCAGTGTTACTCTGATTAAGAACGGCGTCGTCACTGTAATTGGAAAATAACTATGTCTTTCATGTTGATACTTGAGGCCGATTCGCACGCATCCGAGGGTGACGTGCGAGCAGCTCTATCTTGTTGCGGTGCTGGCGAGTCCGTCGAACGCGGTGTTGGGTTTGACGGCAACTTTCCTATTTCAAACATGTTTTTTTCTTACGCACCCGTCGAGGGTGAGGAAAGTAATATTCGCGCTGAGAACTTGGAAAACGTGGACTGGAAAGTAGGGTGCCGAGTCGTATTCGTTTTTGTCACCACGCATTCTCGCGAATGCAGTACACAGATCAATCGGTTCTTGGAGGCTTTTTGTAAATTAAGTGACGCTAGTTGGGTGCTTTCATTCCAGTACGAAGTTATATACGCTGTTCGGGACGAAAGAGGTATGCGACGCTTGGTCGATTTTTAACCACGCACTGTTAGCCGCGCTGGCTGTAGCGCGACGTGCACGTCTATGTGCCTCAGAATCTGGTCAAGGCAATGCGGTTGCTGATGGCGGCGGGCAACGTGAACGTGAGCGCCGCGACGGAAACACACGTCGACAATTCGCACGAGACGCACAGCCATAGCGGCGTGGCGAGCCATATGAGCGCGGCCAACGAGGCCGATCAGACGGCCACGAAAGCGATCAGCAGCATGATTTCGCCGGATGGCGTCACGGTTGTCAGCGGTAAGGACATTACCGTCGTCGGTAGCAATGCGGTGGGCTCGAAATCGGTTTCGCTGGCCGCGAAGGGCAACGTCAACATTCCGGACGCGACCGAAACGTATCAGGACGATGAGTTCCACGACATCAAGCATTTACGACGGTACTCGACGATGTCGGAGGAACTGTTTACCGCGAGTTGAGACGGCCCCTGGGATCTACGAAGTAGAGTATCAACTTCCCAATGCAAATAAGCCACTTTTGAAAGCTGTATTTGATTCCGCCGTGTATCAGAACATGCTTGACATGGTGAGAACTGCTATAAGCAAAGCAAATAGTTCAATACCAGATAACTGGAGATGTGGCACAGAAGGTTGTCGTCAACGGCGTAAAGTTATTGATTCAGTTAAGAATTAAAAACGGCCAGCCGTATGCTCCATACAGTGTATCCAACTGGAGTAGTGAAATGAAATGGGGAAATTTAGACAATATTGAACCATCCGAAAGACTCTTGTATTGGGCTCTGATTTTTGTGTTAGGTCCGTACTTTGACGAACCTATTGATCATTGGCTCAAGAAAATCTTAAAGAGAGGTGGGGGGGTAGGCGGTGACCCAGGATGGGAAATAGAACAAGTTGATGGATCTGCTGGGGAGGAGTGTTTTCGTGTATGGGCCGACCCGGACGTGAGTGGAATCGAACCGTCAGAGTGGGAGTACAGTGGGGATGTGGTACGCCGGGCAGTTCGAGATTCGCTGCAGGCACTTTCTGCCGCTCACCCAGAAAAGTTGTCCGAAGTTAACCGTGTAATTTCTAAATACGGCTTATAAATCTAAAACGGTGCGACCAATCGCGATACGCAGATCAGCGCGACGGACAAGCTGACGGTGACGAGCGGACGCGACACGAATGTGCGCGGCGCGGAGGTGTCGGGCAATACGGTGGTGGTGAATGTCGGGCGCGATCTGAATATCGCGAGCCAGCAGGACACCAACACGTACGACAGCAAGCAGACGAGCGGCGGGTTCCAGGTGAGCCTGTGCATTCCGCCGATCTGCTACGGGACGACGGCACAGGGTTCGGCGAGCTTCAGCGATCAGACGATCAAGGACCGCTTCCAGTCGGTGAATCAGCAGAGCGGATTCTTTGCGGGCGATGGCGGGTACAACATCAACGTCGGCAACCATACGCAGCTCGATGGCGGTGCGATTGCGAGCACGGCGACGGCGGACAAGAACTCGCTGTCGACGCAGACGCTGGGTTTTAGCAACCTCGAGAACCATGCGGAGTATTCGGGTTCGACGATCGGGTTCAGCGCGAGCGGCAGTGTCGGGCAGAGCACGAAGGATGCGGTGAATCTGAATACGCCGGTGAAGCAGTCGGCGAATAACACGTCCAGTTCGCAGAACTCGCAGGGACTCGGGCCGAGTGGCTTCGGGATGGCGGGGACGAGCGACAGCGCGTCGGGTACGACGTACGCGGCGGTGAGTCCGGGGACGATTACCGTGCGCGGTGATGCGGGGACGGGTCATGACAGCACGGCTGGGTTGAGCCGCGATACGGCGAACGCGAATGGCTCGGTGCAGAACACGTTCGATGCGCGCAAGGTCGGCGATGATATGGCGGTTCAGCAGGGGGCCGTGCAGGTTGGGATGCAGGTGGCGGGGGATATTGCCGGGGCGCTTCAGGACAGCGCGCGCAAGAAAATGGACGACGCGAATGGCCGGTTGAAAGCGGCGCAGGAGTCTGGTGATACGGCGGCTGAACAGCAGGCGAAGGCGGACCTCCAGGCGGCGCAGTCTCAGTACGCGCTATGGGGCAACGAAGGCGCGGGACGGATCGGCACGCATGCGATTGTGGCAGGGGTTGGTGCTGCGCTGGGCGGCGGGAATGTGTTGGGTGCGGCTGGAGGGACGATTGCCGGCGATATAGCCAGCAATGCAGTGACTGGGGCGCTGCCGGATACGCTTGGCACCAGTATCTTGTCGAACATTGCGGCGGGCGCTGCGGGCGCGACACTGGGTGGAGCGCTGGGCGGTACAGGTGGCGCGATGAGCGGCGCGAATGGGGCGCTGGGGGCGGATCTGTATAACCGGCAATTGCATCCTGGCGAAAAGAAGAAGCTGGCGGATCTGCAACAAGGAAAGTCGCCCGAAGAGCAGCAACGTCTGGCGGATGCAGCGTGCTATCTGGTGCAATGCGCGTCGCAGATGTCGGACATGAATCCGGACAAGGCCGGGGAAATGGCCTCGCAGCAACGAGGGGCGGGTTATACGAGCGAGCAGAACGATCTGAAGCATGCAGGCGGATTTGTGTACACGCTGACGGATCTGGCAAGCGATGACTGGTTGCGCAGCGGCGATCGGGGCGTGCAGGAGATCAAATCGGCGGCCCGAGGCGCGGTGAATCTCGCGAATGGTGTACTGGACAAGATCATCGCGAATGGTGGGCAGGGCGCCCCTGCCGATGCCGATCCGTTGACGACCGCGATGAACGGCGGCAAGCCGCCGAGTGGGTCGGCGGGGGCGGTGGTGACGCCGCCAATGATGGCGTGCCCACCTAGCGCAGCCTGTATCATCACACCGCCGATTGTGTCGCCGGGATCGGCGGGGTATGTGCCGAGTAACGCTACGATCAGTAGTGGGAACGGCGATAACGAGGCAGGAGGCAATGGTTCAGGTGACGTCAATCTGGCGTCGCCCGATCGAACGAGCCATATATTGACCGGGGACTCAACGGGCGGAGGTCACCAATGGCCAGGTGGTCCCGGTAAGTCAGTGTTTCCGGAAAACTGGTCGGCCTCGAAAATTATGAACACCGTTTCCGATATCGCTACAGACCCGTCCATTCCTGAGACAGTTCAAGCCAGTGGCAGAATAGTTAAGAATGGCTCTCGCGATGGCATCGACATTCGTGTAGTTATCGAGCCGGCGAGTAAGGGTGGCGGAATCGTTACGGCGTTTCCGACAAATGTTCCTAGAAATCCGAAATGACGATGCAACAAGAACCTTTTGACGAGATTGAACGATTGATGCGTGAATCTCTCGTGCAAGTTGAGAGAGAAATCTCTGAGCAAGATCGCAACGATGTGGCTGAATATATTGAATTCGGCGAGTATGGTGTGGCTTATGAGTTGCTGACTTGCGTTCTTGACAAGCAGCAGATCGTCTACCCGGAACCGCTAAATGTCGCGGGGAAGATGATGGGTATGAGTACCTGACGTAACAAACAGCGAATCCGGCCGCAGCCGGGTTTGCTGTTCGTGGCGTGTTTCAATCCGGCGTGATGACGAGCCTGCCGTGCTCGACCTGGACTCTTACGCGCTGGCCTGGCGGGAAGCCGGCGTGTTCAAGTCAGATGCCGGCAATGCACAGCCACGGGAAAAACCGTGGTGTTCGCCAGGGTCTGCCGGGTTTCCAAGAGGGTCGCCAGCGCATGAGTTCCTGGACGGTAGCGTGTCGTTCGGGATGAGTGGGCAATGCAATAAAATTGGCGTCAGCCATAGTCAACTCCTTTGGTGAGTTGGTGGTGGTCAGCGGCCAGTGAGGGCTCGTAACACTCACTGGCCGCGCTTCGTTTACATCGCTGATGTCTTCCTTCATTAGCCGCCTATCGTCGGCGGTTCATAACGACATTGAGGTCTACGACAAGCGTGGGCTTCACTTTGGGATCTGCGGACCCGGAACCGGTGATCTATATAAGCCCGCAGTTCCAGGACGACGATTGAATAGGTGACAAAAAATGGAAAAGCGCGATTTACTTGACGAATTGAATGCCAATCGGGTAACGCCAGAGGAGGCCGAACAAATTTATGATTTGTATATGGACAACCTAACCGCGGCCGATCCTCCTGTTGTAGAAATGCTGGGATTTTCAAAAAAGGAATGGACGGCGCATGCTCATGGAGCGCCGTTCACGGTAATAGGCGAGTGGCGTAAGTGTGGTTGGCCGGATAGATGCTTCCTTTGTGGTCAACGGATCGTATCCGACGATTATGGATGGTTTCCACGCGAAGACGAGGGAAAGTATGGACTTAGGCATATCGCTTGCCCGAAAGTCGCTTAGCCTCGTGAGAGCAATACTGAAGCTGAGAGTAGTCAGATAGCACGGCGAAAGACTCTACGTTTTGTCGTCAGTGACATCGCCGTCGTGGTCGCGAGTAGCGATAAGGCTGTGCAGGACGGCGTGAACAGCGTGAGTACCGGCACGCTCACGACCTATCGAGAATCATGCGGCTTACGACGCATCGTCGCTCGGCGTATCGGGCGGGTATGGCGGATCGATCGGCAAGAACCAGAAGGGTACGGCGGACAACGTCAACCCGGTGCCGGGTACGACCTTGCCGAAGAGCGACGGAGGATTCACGGCCGCGCCTCCGGTGGCGCTCAGCGCTTCGGGCGATTCGAGTTCGACGACGCGCAGCGGCATCAGCGGCGGCACGATCAAGATCACTGATCAGGCCGGTCAATAGAACCTCACCGGCAAGACGGCGGATGAGACCGTGGCCAGCGTGAATCGGGACACGTCGAATACGGGGGCGCCGCTCGCGCAGATCTTCGACAAGGACAAGATCGAGGCTGGCTTTGATATCGCGAGTCAGTTCATTAACCAGACGGGGACGTTCGTCGCTAACCGCGCGGCGGAAGCGGATGCCGCGAAGAAGGAGGCAAGCAATCCCGCACTCTCGCCGGAGCAGCGAGCCGCGGCGCAGCAGAAGGCCGACGAACTGAACGCCGACTGGGGACCGGGCGGGACGTATCGTCAGGTGCTGACGGCGTTGTCCGTGGCTGCCGGTGGGAACGTGACGGGCGGTATGGGCCAGTTCGCGCAGAGCGCGACGATTGCGTACCTGCAGGAGCTGGGCGCGAATGGCGTCAAGAAGATCGCCGACGGGTTACAGGACGAGAGCGCGCGGGCGGCACTTCATGCGATTGTAGGTTGCGCGGGGGCGGCGGCCAGCAGCCAGAGTTGCGGGGCGGGTGCGCTGGGGGCGGCAACGAGTTCGGTGCTTGGGAGCCTGCTTAAGCCGACTGACGGGATGACGACGAGTGATCGCGAGGCGCGCGATAGTCTGGTAACGAGCCTTGTTGCCGGCGTGGCGGCGGTGTCGGGTCAGAATGTGGCGACGGCAGCGGGGGCGGGGAAGATTGAGGTTGAGAATAATCAGGTTAGCATTTTTGCGCCGAAGAAAAATCTACTGACAACCGATCTGCTGAAGTCGTTCTGTGCGACAGGTACCTGCTCTGACGAGCAGGTCAAGCAACTGATTACGGTGCAGAACCAAATCAATGAGGCGAGCGGTAAGAATGCCATAACTGCGGCCGCTGCAATGGCAATCGTTGCCTCAGTGCCCGCTCTTGCTGTGTTGGGACCGGAAGCTTTGGCGTTGGCGTTGTCGAATCCTGCGGCGGCAGTCAATGGTGGCATCATTACGCTGGAAACCGCTGCTGCGATCGTGACAAAGTCGATAACGCCGAGCGTGGTGATTGAAGGCGCAGCAGCGAAAACAGGTACGGTGTGGGATTCAATTGTCGCGACTCAACCGGTTTATCCTGGCTCAGTGCTTCCAAAATCGTTTGAGTTGGTACTGGAAAACGGACAGAGTGTGTGGGTGCATGGGAATGCGACGGAGCACATTGCGGAATATGCTCAGATGATTGCAAAGAACAATCCACCGGAAATTGTTCGACTTGCGACACAACAACAACTTGAGAGCCTGGAAGGTGCGGTTAATACTGTTACCAAAGATGGTGTGCCATACAATCAATTGATCAATTTCAACGGTTGGGAATTAAAGTTTGCTCCGCCACGGCAAGCCGGGCAGCTTCCCGTGCTGATTCATGCTTTGCCTACAGGTAAGTGAGATAAATATATGGATGTCAAGATTGAGAAGCCGCTCCATTTGAGTTTTGATGTAATCGAAACAGACGAGTACATTCCGTCGATGCGGCTTAAAATTTCTGCGGAGATAGAGCAGTTTGGGCAAAATATTAGTTACCAAAGCAGCCTATGGTTTACTTGTTCCAGTTGGGACGGGTTTGTTTCGGGAATGAATGATCTCGATGCAGCGGGAGCCAGTCTCGTCGATATGAATAATTATTTCATTTTGCGATTCTGTAGATCGGCTGGAGTGTTGGAGCTGTCATGGGAAATCAAGCGCAGCAGCCTAGACGGAACCACTGTGGCTGTATCGTTTGGCTCGTCAATTGACGAAGATACAATGGCGCACATAAAAAACCAAATCGGGCAATTTCCGATATGGTGGTAGTGATTCCCGCGTAAAATTGGACCAGCTACGCCGGCAAGTTTTGCTTTCCAGTTGAAATTGTCGCTATTGAGGATGGTCAAACAATGCTGGAAAAAACCTTCAATGAATCTGTCAGCATCAATTCGTGTTGGTTAGATTCTGATAGCTGCTGTAGGACTGCCACAATCCAGATCGCAGTTGTCGCAAGACTGTCGCGAGGAAACGGCCAAAATTGGGATCCTTACTTGAATGATCCTGCGGGAAATCACTGTGGTTACTGACATAAACATCCTGTCGACCTTAGATGCGTTCGCTGACAATGAATTCGTCTTCCTCCGGCGCGAGATGTTTCCTGACGATCTTTGTCTCAGTGCGACGGAATGGACCACGGATAGGACAGGATCCAGTGCAGCATTTGTCGAGGTACTCGACTTTGTGCTGAAACGAGTATTAGAGCGGCTGAATAACTACGATTGCTGGCTGATGGTCGGTGACTCTGTATGGCTGAGCGATACAAGGATCGTGCGCTACAGAAAACTGTTCAATTCGTTGAAGGCTCGAGGGATAGATTTCGACGCTGCAACCGAGCGTATCGAATCCGTTGTCGAGAAAGACGGCAAGCTCAAATTTTTTGGAGCTGTGCGGCTTGATGCTTCTATGTATCCTCTTGTGTCTCTGACAACGACTCCAGGATCGTGTACGTACATTGTCGCTCGTCCTGCGAGCAGTGATTGGCAATTTCCTATCTCGTTGGGATGGACCGGGGACCGAAATCGGGATAGTGACTTGATCTCAACGGTCGCAGGCAATGGCGGCATAGTACTTCAACGAGTCGGATACTTTGACGATCCCCAGGTAGGACTTATTGCGCTGGCAATTCCGGCAGTGTTGGAGCGCATCGTTGACTAACATCGTTAGATACCCTGAAGATACGATGGAAGCAAATCTACCGATGCGGCGATTACTGGACGAGCTACGGTCAGACCGCATCCTTGTTCCAGCGCTTGTGAGCATCGCGGAAAGTGGATTTGACTCGCGCAACGGATGCCACAGCTTGCGAGCACTCTCCTCGATGGCAAAAACGCCGAGGTCAGCATTTGCGGACTGCACTGCGTACGAATGCTTTGCCAACTCACTGCATATTGCAGACTACGAACCGGAAGAGTCGCTCCACCAGGCGACTCAATTCGTGACGCAAGTTTTCCGTGTGTGGAACAGCGTGCGTGTCACGATGTGCTTGACGGCTATCATCAGTGTGGACGAGTCCCGCGTCGTCGCGAGATTTCACGCAAAACGGGCGCGGGAGCGATGGCTAGGCGACGACATGGAAGCGTATCAGGAGCCGGTTATGTCGATTGACTCAAATGAGAACGTTGGTCTTCTGCTAAGCAAAACACCTTGACGCTAGCTGCTCATACAAGATAGAAAACGTCAGACTGAAAGCTCCGTCGAACCCGTTCAATAGAAAACGACAACGGCCCGATCATCAGCGGCACCACCCATAGCTTTTTCAGTCACCTAAGCGGCCCATCAGCAAAGCGTTGTGCCTTACAATGCGAAAGATAGCGAGCCGCATCTGTCTGAAGCCAAACGCCACGACAACAGTCGCACGAACACCGCCCGGCCCGCGCATCTTCAATGCGAGATCACCACTCACTCACCGCCGTCGCGTTTCTCTCAAGCTTGGCAATACTAACTTCCGGGTGTGCGCATCATCCACGCAATCCATCGAACACGCCGGCGACATCCGCGACAACTCAGCCGTCAGCTCCCGCCCCCGCAACGCCGTCCGCCGATCATTCCGATGACGATGCAAAACTCATCTTCCGATCGAAAGGCATGGCAGACGGCGTGATGTACTGGACAAGCGATTCGAGCGATCCATGTACAGACTTCAAGCCCGTCGGACGAGTGTTCTACAGCGGACGAGACGTGCTGCTGCCGTGGATAGCAAAAATGAACGAGTCGATCCAACGGGGAGTCAGCCGCTCGGAAGCCTCGCGTGAGCGATATGTGAAGCCCGGAACACCGATTCAGATCAAAGGCTATAGCGGGTCGCCGTCTGACGAGGGCCGCCCTAATCCCGAATTTTCCAGCTGCGGTCCAATAGTCACCGCATTCACGCCGGAAAAGGCGAAAACCTATCTCGTCGAATTCGTGTTCAACGGGACGGAAAGCTGTTCGCAACATGTGTCCGACATCACGAACGCATCCAAACCGGTCGCGGTGGGAGCGTATCCGTTGCAATGCAAGCAAGGCAAGCCTGGATACGGGCGTCCATACGGCATTGAGAATTTTCTCAAGGCCGAGCATGAACAAGCGCTGGAAAAGGCACGTAAAGAAGAGGCCGCTGCGACTTCACCCTCGGATAAAGCAGTCGCGATGAATCGCGAAGCGGCCGAACTCGACCCGCTCGGAAAGCCCGACGAAGCGCTCGTCGTCATTGACCGCGCGTTGCCGATGCTCGATACGTCGAAGCGTGCGAGTCTGATCGCGACCAAAGCCGGCATTCTGTTCAATCGCAACGATCCGCAAGGCGCGCTGAATTTGCTGAAGCCTGAACTTGAACGCACACGTAAGGCCGCTAACGCGCAACCCGTTGCGCAACGCGCCGTTGCACTGGGCACATTCACCGAGGGTTTTATCACCGCAACCTTCTCGTATATGCAGTTGGAGCAATGGCAGAACGCCATCAATACGCTGGCAGACGCCGAGTCCCCGCTCGAAGGAGCGGACTTCTATGCGTACCGCAGCCTGGTGTATCGATACATCATGACGCGAGCCAACAATGCGTCGCTGGCCAACCCGATGCTTGAAGAGCGGGCTTTGTACTACGCCGCTAACGACAAGGGATATTACGGCCCTCTGCTTCGCATGTACCAGGGTGAAGACACCATCATGGAAGTGGTGAAGATCACCGCGAAGATGACGGGTTCGGATCAGCAGGATGCTTTTGCTGAAACTTTGTTCTACAGCGGTGCGTACCTCAAATTCGTCAAAGGCAATGAAGCCGGGAGCAAAGCAAAACTGGACGGTCTCAATCGCCTTGCACCGTATGGCAGCATCGAATGGATTTATGGAAAGCGAGTGCTGAACTAGCGCGATTGCAGGCATGTGCTGATGTCGCCGATGGAATCAAATTGCGCGCGCTTTTCGCGCGTGCAATTGATCCGGCTTCTGGGCGATTGCAATCTGTGCGGCGGAAAAGGCATAAAAATCCGCTATGAACATCGTCACACAATGCTGATTGGATATTCCATGCATATCGAGTAATTCGAATACTCCCTCGCACTAAAGTTTCTCCGAAAGCTGCCGATAACGCGGCTGAGTCGTTGAATACAAACTTAAATAAGCGGTTCCACCGGCCGCACCGAAAAGGCCCGCACGTGCATCGATACGTCGGGAAGGAAAGTCATGCAAGGCCCAAAGAACGTTCGCGAGCGCAGCGCTCGTCCTGAGCGCGCTTCGATGCTCGTCCAACCTGCGCATCGCGCATTCCCATTCGTGCACACCCCTACATGGCGAGGCTTATAGCCGCGGCGTGATGCGCGACATGACGTGAAGCGATGTGAAGAACGAGATCGTGCTCCAACGCAAGGCGATGCAACACAAACGTCGCGATCTCTTATCGCCACGAGCCGAGCCGATAACGCCGAATACACCAATAGCGCCAATAACGCATTCGCATTCGTCACCCGAATCGCGCAAACGCAAGCCGCCTCAATCGCGCGAATACCGGACTTCACCTTTTCATCACCGTTCCACCAGCAGGAGTTTCAATGAACACGACCCGAAAGTACGGCGCCGTTCTCGCCGCCGCCATCGTCGCATTGAGCGGTTGCGCGACGGAATCGTCGCGCACGCTGCCGATCGCGCCACCGGTCGCCGTGCAGCGGCCGGCCGTCAACAAGCCGGTGCAGATCGCTGTCGGCAAGTTCGACAATCGTTCGAGCTATATGCGTGGGATTTTCTCGGACGGCATCGACCGTTTGGGCGGCCAGTCGCGGACCATCCTGATCACGTCGCTGCAACAAAGCGGACGCTTTAACGTGCTCGATCGCGACAACCTCGACGAGATCCGCCAGGAAGCGGGCTTCGCGAAGAAAGCGCAAACCATCAAGGGCGCGAACTATGTGATCACCGGCGACGTGACCGAATTCGGCCGCAAGGAAGTCGGCGATCACCAGCTGTTCGGCATTCTCGGCAGCGGCAGAAACCAGGTGGCCTACGCGAAGGTGAGCCTGAACGTCGTCGATACGACCACTTCCGAAGTCGTGGCTTCGAGCCAGGGCGCGGGCGAGTTCAGTCTGTCCAACCGCGAAATCATCGGCTTCGGCGGCACGGCCAGCTACGACTCCACGCTGAACGGCAAGGTGCTCGAATTGGCGATTCAGGAAGCAGTGAATCACCTCGGTGACCAGGTCGACGCCGGCGCACTCAAGCCCGCGCGCTAATCCACGCACGTAAGAGCATTCGATCCATCACTCAAGCTTCAACACAATAACTACGCAACGGGGTTTTACATGAAATACACGGGCCCGATTCGGGGAATCTGTCTGCCGGTTGCGGCAGCTGCAACGCTGGCGCTCGCGGGATGCGCGAATCCCGGCACGCCGCCGCTGTATCAATGGAGCGGCTATGAGCCTGCGGTCTACGACTACCTGAAGGGCGAGAAAGCGCCGCAGGAGCAACTCGACGCGCTCAACAAGGCTGCCCAGCAGATTCGCGCGAAGGGCAATGCGACGCCGCCGGGCTTCCATGCGCAACTGGGCATGCTCTACGCGACGGTCGGCAACGACGGTCAAGCCATGCAGGAATTCGACACCGAGAAGAGTCTGTTTCCGGAAGCGTCGACCTATATGGATTTCCTGATGAAGAAGCCGAAACAACAATAAGGGAGCCGCCGATATGTCCAAATTCTTTTCGCTCAAGCTCTGGCTTGCCCTGTCCGCGCTCGCACTGCTGTCGGCGTGCGTGCATCCGGTGAAGAACGCCGATTACACGGCATTCAAGAATGCGCGTCCGCGCTCGATTCTCATCTTGCCGCCGGACAACACCACGACGGACGTGCAGGCGTCGAACAGCATGATGTCGCAGATGACCATGCCGCTCGCCGAAGCGGGCTACTACGTGATTCCGGTCGCGGTCATGGAAGAGACGTTCAAGCAGAACGGCCTGACGACGGCCGGCGATATCCAGCAGACGTCGCCCGCCAAGCTGCGCGAGATCTTTGGTGCCGACGCGGTGCTGTATTCGAAGATCACGCAGTTCGGTACGTCGTATCGCGTGCTGGATAGCGTGACGATCGTCTCGGCATCGGCGCGGCTCGTCGACCTGAAATCGGGCGACGTGCTCTGGCAAGGCAGCGCGACCGCCAATAGCAACGAAGGCAATAACAATAGCGGCGGCGGGTTGATCGGCATGCTCGTGGTGGCGGCGATCAAGCAGATTTCGAATTCGCTGACGGACAAGAGCCACGATATCGCGGGTGTCACGAGCTATCGACTGCTGCACGCGGGGCCGCCGACCGGTTTGCTTTATGGTCCGCGGTCGCCGAAGTACGGGACGGATTGAGGTTTTGGCGTAGGGCGCTTCGCGCGGTGAGGCGCGACGCCCGTGAGTTGTGTAAAGAAAAGCCCGGGCATTTTTAATGGCCGGGCTTTTTGATTTGGCAGGCAGGCGATGTGGCGTTTGCTTTGGCGCCAACGCGCCTGGTGCATTCTTCGCGGCGTCGCTGCTGGGCGAATGATCGATGTTGCTGCGACCCTGTTGGAACTCAGCAAGCACCGCAAAACAAAAAGCCCGGTCAGCTTTCGCTAACCGGGCTTCGTAATACTTGGTGGGGCGTGAGTGACTCGAACACTCGACCTACGGATTAAGAGTCCGCTGCTCTACCAACTGAGCTAACGCCCCCAACAGAAGCGAAATTATGCAGTAACTTTCCCGCCTTGCCAAGTCCCTTTCGCAGATTTCTTAAAAATATTTGCAGCGAATGGATCGAGGACTCCCTCGGCAGCCGCATGGCCCTTAAAAACGCGCGCCCTTCCTCGTCCCGGTATGATGTCGCGAAAACCTTGCCGCGCGAGCTGTCACGCGGCTTTCCACCGAGGATTGCCATGGATGAGAAAGAGATTATCGAGTTGCTCGACCGCATCCTCGCGCCTTGGGTCCGGTCGCTCACGCTGACGCCGGAGAAGGTCGACGAAGAAAGCGCGACGCTGCGTCTGCCGTTCTCAGGCGGCTTGCGTCACTCGGGCGGCGTGATCTGCGGTCAGGTCTTCATGGCCGCCGCCGACACCGCGATGATCGTCGCCATCTCCGCCGCGCTCGGCGGCTTCAAGCCGATGAGCACGGTCTCGCTCAACATCAATTTCATGCGCGCGGTCCGCAAGGGCGACGTGCTGGTCACCGCGCGCGTGTTGCGCATGGGCCGCAACCTGGTGTTCGGTGAGGTCGAGCTGTTCGACGAATCCGGCAACATGGCCGTCCACGCCACCACGACGTACGCGCTGCTCGACTAGCCGCATCAAAGGAAAAAAACGGGATGTTCGATCAGGTCGTATTCGCCGGCGGCGGCAACCGCTGCTGGTGGCAAGCGGGTTTCTGGGACGTCGTGCAGCCGGAGCTGCGAATCCGGCCGCGCGTCATCACCGGTATTTCGGCCGGCGCCGCGACCGCGTGCATGCTCTACACGCGCGACTCCGACTGGGTAATGCGCTACTACGAAGATGCGCTGCGTCACAACACGCGCAACGCCTATTGGGGCAACCTGCTGCGCGGCGAGTCGGTGTTTCCGCACTACCGGATCTATCGGCAGGCGCTACTCGACATCTACGGTGAAAAATTCTCGACGCTCGCCGACGCGCCCGAGATCCGTATCGGCGTGTCGCATCTGCCGCGCTGGCTCGGCGCGCGCAGCGCGGTCGCCGCGGGACTTATCGCGTACAACATCGAGAAATACGTGCGCAAAACGCTGCATCCGACGCTTGGCCGCTCGCTCGGTTTTCATCCGGAATTCGTGCGCGCGCAGGATTGCGCGAGTGTCGAGGATCTGGCGGATCTGATCCTGCAATCGTCGAGTACGCCGCCGTTCACGCCGGTTTTGCGGCGTAACGGGCGTCCGGTGCTGGATGGCGGAATGGTCGACAATGTCCCGGTCGGCGCGCTCGACGCCGACGTGCCCGGCAACGTGCTGGTCATGGTCACGCGTCTCTATCCGCGCCCGCAGATGTTCGTGGTGCCGCACGGCGTGCAGCAGCGGATCTACGTGCAGCCGTCGCGCAAGGTGCCGATTTCGAGTTGGGACTACACGAGCCCTTCGCAGATGGTGCACGCATACAACCTCGGCCGCGGCGATGGGGAAACGTTCCTTGAACGTATGCCGGCGCTGATGGAAGCCGGCGCGCACGAAGCGCATTGAGTGAAGCGGGGAGCGGCAGCCCTTAGCCGCGACACAAGCGCATCCTTCACCGACGCTTCCGACGCCCCCGCCGCAAAAACTTACCGCCGGCGTCCACCCTGCAACGCCTCGGGATTCGCCACGCTGGCCGTATCGCCGGCATCGAAGGCGAGGATGTTCTTGAACGCCGCGCTGAAATACAGCTCGTAGCTCTCGCGCTCCACGTACCCGATGTGCGGCGTGCAGATCACGTTCTCCATCCGCAGCAGGCTGTAGCCCTGCAGAATCGGCTCGCTTTCGTACACGTCGATGGCCACCATCCCCGGACGGTTGTGCGACAGCGCATTCACCAACGCGTTTTCGTCGAGCAATTCGGCCCGGCTCGTGTTCACGAGCAACGCGGTCGGCTTCATCCGCATCAAGTCTTCCTGCTTGACGATGCCGCGCGTGTCGTCGTGCAGACGCAGATGCAGCGACAACACGTCGCTCTGCTCGAACAGCGCTTCACGACTCTCGGCGACGCCGTAGCCGTCGGCGCGCGCGGCTTCGCGCGAATGGTCGCGGCCCCAGATCAGCACGTTCATGCCGAACGCCTTGCCGTAGCCGGCCACCAGCCGCCCGATCTTGCCGTAGCCCCAGATCCCCAGCGTCTGACCACGCAGCACCTGACCCAAACCGAAGTTCGGCGGCAACGCGGAGGTCTTCAGCCCCGACTGCTGCCAGGCACCTTGCTTAAGGTTTGCCACGTATTGCGGAATGCGCCGCTGGGCCGCCATGATGAGTGCCCACGTGAGCTCGGCCGGCGCGATCGGCGAGCCGCTGCCTTCCAGCACGGCGATGCCGCGCTCCGTGCAGGCCGCCAGATCGATATGGCTCGATACCTTGCCGGTCTGGCTGATCATGCGCAAACGCGGCAGTTTGTCGAGCAGTTGCGAGTTGATGCGGGTACGTTCGCGAATCAGTACCAGCGCGTCGACTTCCGACAAGCGGCTCGCCAGTTGGCCGAGACCGCGCACGGTGTTGTTAAAAACCTTGACCTCGTGGTCGGCCAGCAGTTGAAAGCAGTCGAGCTTGCGGACGGCGTCCTGGTAATCGTCGAGGATGGCAATCTTCATGGTATGTGTCTTGCGGCGCACCATGACGGTGCGGAACGGAGTGTTATGCTGACTGTCCCACCATGTGACCTAGGTCACATGCCGGTCTGGCTGGATGCCTTACCGTAGAAGCTGCCGCGTAGAACGGCAGCGCCACGGCAAGGTCGATTGACATCGTTTTTAACAGTTTGTTGCGTGTTGAGGCAAGCCGCTTTACAGACGGTTGCAGAAGGCCGTCGGCGGGCGTTTCCGCTCAGCAAGCTGTGTGGCCCATGATGACCTGCACAATCGTGCGCCGGGTCGGAGTCGCCCCGGCGTCAAGCATTGAACGCCTCTCGCATGCAGCGTCCTATTGGGCTTGTACCGTTTTTCTATTCGCTTTCAAAACGGAGACAAGTCGATGAATCATCCCTCATTCGAAGGACAGCCCGTCGTCGAGGCGCCCGCGTGGGTCAAGCACCGGAAGCTGCTCGACTGGGTGCAGCGCGTGGCCGCGCTCACCAAGCCCGACCAGATTGTTTGGTGCGACGGATCGCAGGAGGAATACGAACGGCTGTGCGCGCAAATGGTCGAAGCCGGTACGCTCAGAAAGCTCAACCCCGCCAAACGTCCCAATTCCTATCTCGCCTGGTCCGATCCGTCCGACGTCGCGCGCGTCGAAGATCGCACCTTCATCTGTTCCAAACGCCGCGAAGACGCGGGCCCCACGAATAACTGGATCGCGCCGGCGGAAATGCGCTCGACGCTCGACGGCCTGTTTGACGGCGCGATGCGCGGCCGCACGATGTACGTGGTGCCGTTTTCGATGGGCCCGCTCGGCTCGCCGATCGCGCATATCGGCGTCGAACTGAGCGACAGCCCGTACGTGGTGACGAACATGCGGATCATGACGCGCATGGGCCGCAAGGTGTACGACGTGCTCGGCGAGGACGGCGAGTTCGTGCCATGCGTGCACTCGGTCGGCGCGCCGCTGGCGGCCGGCGCGAAAGACGTGCCGTGGCCGTGCAACAGCACCAAGTACATCGTTCATTTCCCGGAGTCGCGCGAAATCTGGAGCTACGGCTCGGGCTACGGCGGCAACGCGCTGCTCGGCAAGAAATGCTTCGCGCTGCGGATCGCGTCGACGATGGGGCGCGACGAAGGCTGGCTTGCGGAGCACATGCTGATTCTCGGCGTGACTTCGCCGCAAGGGCGCAAGCATCACGTGGCGGCGGCGTTTCCGTCGGCATGCGGGAAGACCAACTTCGCGATGCTGATTCCGCCGGAAGGCCTGAACGGCTGGACCATCTCCACGATCGGCGACGATATCGCGTGGATCAAGCCGGGCAAGGACGGCCGCCTCTACGCGATCAATCCGGAAGCGGGCTATTTCGGCGTTGCACCGGGCACGAGCGAAAAGACCAACTTCAACGCGATGGCCACGCTGAAGGCCAACGTGATTTTCACGAACGTCGCGCTCACCGACGACGGCGACGTCTGGTGGGAAGGCATGACCGACGAACCGCCCGCGCATTTGATCGACTGGCAGGGCAAGGACTGGACGCCGGCCGACGCGAAGGAAAGCGGCCGCAAGGCGGCGCATCCGAACGCACGCTTCACGGCGCCGGCCGCGCAATGCCCGTCGATCGACGCCGATTGGGAAAACCCGGCAGGCGTCGCGCTCGACGCGTTCATCTTCGGCGGCCGCCGTTCCACCACGGTGCCGCTGGTGACCGAGGCGCGCAGCTGGGTCGAAGGCGTCTACATGGCCGCGACGATGGGCTCCGAAACGACCGCCGCCGCGGCGGGCCAACAGGGCGTCGTGCGGCGCGACCCGTTCGCGATGCTGCCGTTCTGCGGCTACAACATGAGCGACTACTTCGGCCACTGGCTGAAAACCGGCGAACGCCTCGCGCAACTGAACGCAAAGCTGCCGAAGATCTTCTGCGTCAACTGGTTCCGCAAGGGCGCGGACGGCAAGTTCGTATGGCCGGGCTTCGGCGAGAACATGCGGGTGCTGGGCTGGATGGTCGGCCGCATCGAGGGGACGGCCGGGGGCGAAGAACACGCATTTGGCCTGTCGCCGCATTACGACGACATCGACTGGCGCGGCCTCGACTTCAGCCGCGAGCAATTCGAGCAAGTCATTTCCGTCGACGACGCTGCGTGGCGCGCCGAACTCGCCCTGCACGCCGAGTTGTTTGACACACTGCAACATGGCCTGCCTGAAGCGCTGACACAGGCCAAGAGCGCGCTCGAAGGCAAGCTCGCCGCGTGATCATGCCGATCATGTGAGTATTCACTCCGCATCTCTCCTTGAAAAAACCGCCTTCGGGCGGTTTTTTCATGTCGCCACGACGTCACGTCGAGAGTTTTCCGATCCTGCAATGCCGGGCTCACCTTTACGTCTGTTCGAACAAAAAAGACAGAGCAAGCTGCGGTGCAGCAGATTGTTTCCTTTCCGGGAACAATCCGCGCTCATGCCCTTTATTGGGGAACACAGTGGCACAAAAATCGACAATATTTCCGCATTTGCGGGCAACTTATGCACGATTTCGCGAGTCGTAGGAGAATTCCAAGTTCGCTTCACTGGTTTTCACTAATTGTCAGGAAGCTGTAACACGGCAGGAGTTGTCTTATGGATCATTTGCAGTCGATGCGAGTTTTCGTCAGGGTGGCGGATCTCGGCAGTTTTGCCCGCGCTGCGAGCGCGATGGACATTTCCAATGCAGTTGCCACGCGCCACGTTGCCGACCTCGAAGGCCGTCTGGGTACGCGACTGCTCAATCGCACAACCCGCAGCTTGTCGTTGACCGAATCCGGTCAGGTTTATCTCGAACGCGCGCGCCAGATTCTCGACGAACTGGAAGACGTCGAACAGATGGTGGTGGCGCGCAATCACGAGCCCGTCGGCACGCTGCGAATCGTCGCGCCGGTGGTGTTCGGGCTGCATAACCTCGCGCCCGTGCTGCAAACGTACGCGGAGCGTTACCCGAAAGTGATTCCCGACGTCACGCTGGTCGATCGTCAGGTCGATCTGGTCGAGGAAGGGTTCGACGTCGGCGTGGTGATTGCGCGGCAGATGCGCAGTGCGAGCATCGTCACGCGTCGTCTCACGACCGGCTGCATGACCGTGTGCGCGACGCCGGCGTATCTGGAGAAGCACGGCACGCCGACGCGTCCCGAGCATTTGCTGGAGCATCCGTGCCTCAGCTTGCCGTCCGAGTATTGGGGCGACGAGCGTGTCTTCACGGGACCGGAAGGCGAAGTGCGGGTGCGGCCGTCGAACGTGATCGTTGCGAACAACACGGAAATGCTGCGTCAGTTTGCATTGCTCGGCATGGGCATCGCGATTCTGCCGAGCTATCTGATCGGTCGTGATATGACGCGCGGCAGGCTCGTGCGTTTGCTCGGCGACTACCGTTTGCCGCAGGTCGAAATCAACATTGCGTATCCGAGCCGCCGTCACTTGCCGGCGAAGGTCCGCACGTTCATCGACCATCTGGTCGAGCACTTCAGCCAGACGCCGAACAGCGTGCTTGGCGAGCAGTGGATCAAGGGCGGTGTGGGACATCCCGACGCGTCGTCTTCGTTCGATTCCGCGGATCACATGCCGGAAGCGTTCGACGGCGCCGAGCCGTTGTCCCGTCTGCTGGATAGCGAGTTGCCGCCGTTGCCGGCCACATCGCTGACGAAACCGGCAGGGCGCACGCGCTCCACCGTTTTGTCGACACTGTAAGTTGTCGCCGACGCGGTTTCGATCCGACGGCGAAGCGTTTTTGATTTTCAGGCGCGCGAGTTTCGATCAGCGCGCGACGGTAGATAAAGAAAAAGGCGCAGTCACGAGAGTGATTGCGCCTTTTTTCGTGGCGGGTACGACAGGGTGAATCGACCGGGAGAGGCAGCGGGGCAGCCGTCGGGCCGCCTCCGCTTTCACTTCCACTTCCACCGCTATCGATCAGGAACCCGTTTTACGCGCCACCGTTTTCTTCGCGGGCGCTTTCTTGGCCGCTGCGGTTTTAGCCGCCGGCGCTTTCTTCGCCGCTGCCTTCTTCGCTGCCGGCACCGCCTTCACCGCGACCGCCGCGTCTTCCTCGTCCGACTCCGGCGCGGCCTTGGCAGCCGACTTCGCTGCCGCGGTTTTCGCCGCCGTCTTGGCCGACGGTTCCTTCTTCTCGAATTCGAAACCGATCTTGCCGTCGTTCTGCTTGACGAGGAACGCCTTGAAGTTACGTCCGGTGCGCGACGACTTGAAATTCGTCAACAGGTCCGTACGGCCTTCTTCGAGCAGCTTTGCCATCTGTTCGCGGGCGATCTCCTGCTGCAGGATCACCTTGCCCGAACGGAAGTCGCAGGTCTTCGGATTCGCGACCGAGTTCTCGCAGACGTAGCTCATGCCGTGTTCGAACACGCGGCCCTTGCACTTCGGACATGCGCCGACCGGCTGCTGATCGGAGAAATCGGGCGGTTCGCCGTCTTCGCCGCCGGCATCCTGGCCGAAGTCGAACTCCAGCTTGAAGTTCTTGATTTCGTCGTCGAAGGACAGTTTCAGGATGGCCGAGAACGGCCGGCCCATCTTGCTGCGGAAACCCGACAGCGGACCGATCGTCTTGTTTTGCAACAACTCTTCGACTTCCGGGATTTCGAACTGACGTCCGCCCGGAATCTTCGACATCGAGAACTCGCATTTCGAGCAGGCGAAACGCCGGTAGTTCTCCTTCACCTGACCGCCGCAATGCGGGCAGGGTGTTTCCAACGTCGCGTAATCGCCCGGGATCGTGTCGGAATCGTATTCCTTCGCGCGCTTGACGATGGTCTGCGTCATGCGGGCGATTTCCTGCATGAACGCGTCGCGCGGCAGGTTGCCGCGTTCCATCTGCGACAGCTTGTATTCCCACTCGCCGGTCAATTCCGGCGCGGTCAGTTCCTTCACGCCGAGGCCACGCAGCAGCGTCATCAGCTGGAAGGCCTTGGCGGTCGGAATCAGATCGCGGCCTTCGCGGACCAGATACTTTTCGCCGAGCAGGCCTTCGATAATCGCTGCCCGCGTAGCCGGCGTGCCGAGCCCCTTGGCGGCCATCGCTTCGCGCAGCTCGTCGTCTTCGACCAGCTTGCCCGCGCCTTCCATAGCCGACAGCAGCGTCGCTTCGTTGTAGCGTGCGGGCGGCTTCGTCACCAGTTGATGCGCGGCGATCTTGTCGGTCTTGACCTTCTCGTCCTTCTGCACCGGCACGAGGTTCGCGTCTTCACCGCTGATTTCGCGGCCGTAGATCTGCAGCCAGCCCGGTTCGACCAGCACCTTGCCTTCGGTCTTGAAGTGATGGCCGACCACTTCCGTGATCCGCGTGGTCACGCGGTATTCGGCCGCCGGGAAGAACACCGCGAGGAAGCGCTTCACGACCAGGTCGTACAGCTTCTGTTCCGGTTCGGAGAGGTTCTTCGGCGCCTGCAGCGTCGGGATGATTGCGAAGTGATCGCTGATCTTCGAGTTATCGAAGATGCGCTTGTTCGGCTTCACCCAGCCCTTGTCCAGCACCTGCTTGGCGAACGGCAGATAGTTGTTGCTCTCCTTGAGCATGCCGAGCGTCTGCTTGACCGTATCCATATAGTCTTCCGGCAGCGCGCGCGCGTCGGTACGGGGATAGGTCAGCACCTTGTGCTTTTCGTACAGCGCCTGGGCGAGGCCCAGCGTGTTTTTCGCCGAGAAACCGAAACGGCCGTTGGCTTCGCGCTGCAAGCTGGTCAGGTCGAACAGCGCCGGCGACAGCTGCGTGGACGGCTTCGACTCTTCCGTGACCGTACCGATCTGACCACGGCAAGCCGCGACGATCGTCTCCGCTGCGGGCAGCGCCCACAGACGCGAATCGCGTTTCTCCGGATCGAACTCGTCGCGCTTGAATTTCGGATCGAACCAGCGGCCTTCGTAGAAGCCGCCGGCGCAGACGAACTCCGCCTTCACTTCCCAATAGTCGCGCGGCACGAAGCGGCGAATCTTTTCCTCGCGTTCCACGACGATCGACAGCGTCGGCGTCTGCACCCGCCCGACCGTGGTCAGGAAGAAGCCGCCGCCCTTGCTGTTGAACGCGGTCATGGCCCGCGTGCCGTTGATGCCGACCAGCCAGTCGGCTTCCGAACGGCAGCGCGCGGCGTCGGCGAGCGGTTGCATTTCCTCGTCGCTGCGCAGACGGGCGAAGCCGTCGCGGATCGCGCCGGCTGTCATGGACTGCAGCCAAAGACGCTGCACCGGCTGCTTGGCCTTAGCGTGCTGCGCGATCAGGCGGAAAATCAGCTCGCCCTCGCGCCCCGCGTCGCATGCGTTGATCAGGCGGTCGACGTCCTTGCGCTTGAGCAGCTTGGTCAGCACCTTCAGGCGCGACTCGCTCTTGGCGATCGGATTGAGATCGAAATGCGGTGGGATGACGGGCAGATTGGCGAAACTCCACTTGCCGCGTTTGACTTCATAGTCTTCGGGCGCGGCGATTTCCAGCAAGTGGCCGACTGCCGAGGAAAGGACGTAGTCGTCGCTTTCGTAGTACTCGTCATGCTTGGTAAAACCGCCCAAAGCGCGCGCGATGTCGTTCGCGACGGAAGGCTTTTCGGCGATGATCAGTGCTTTGGACATGACTCGATGTGAGGTTGGTAGATCCGGGTTGATGGCCTTGAGTGCGCTTTTGCCAGCGCGACCCTCGTTTGCGACCTTTGCGACCCATTAACGACCGCTTTATAGCACACGCCGCGCGGGCGGCGTGTCAAGTGCCATAAAAGCGCGCCATCATAATTGCGCGCCTGGCGCCTGGGCAAGCTGCGGAAAACGCGCCGTGAACGGCCCGCAACGCCCATGCCGGTGGTCTTGCCGCTCAGGCGACCGTCAGCGCCGGACGCAGCTTCGGCGCGCCGCTGACGCCCGGCACCGCCGTCAGGTCGGACAACATCCGCTCCACGATCGCCACCTGCGGTAATACCGTGCCGAAGAATCGTGTCGTTACCGAGTCTTCGATCAGGATGGTCGGAAAATTTTCGACATCCAGATCGTCGAAACGGTCCGCGTGGTTTTCGATGTCGATCCATGCGAAACAGATCTCCGGATGACGCTCGGCCAGCTTGTCGAAGGCGTCCCGGTAATCGCGGCAGGTCCCGCACCACTCCGCGCACAGGCAGGCGACCAGCAGCGTGTCGGGTTCGTTGACACGCTCGGCGATCCGGTCCTGGTCGGTGTCGAGGTTCAGCGCGGGCATGGTGGTTCCTTACGTTACGTATTGTGTCGGGTGCTTTGGCGCGAATGTAGCATGGCCGTTCCACGCGAGTGATCAACCCGGGCCGGAGTGAGGACGGTCGCGGCTCGCCCGTGTGAAGCGTCCGCCCGGCAGCAGCGTGATCTGGCCGGCGAGTTCGAGTTGCAGCAGGGCGGTCTGCAGCGCGGAGTCCTCCATCTCGGTTCGGGCGGCCAGAATTTCAAGCGTGGCCGGTGAATGACCCAGTGCGGCGAGGAGTTTTTCCGTCTCGACGGTGCCGGGAGCGGTAGTCCCCGATTCAACCTGCCCGGCTTGCGCTCCGGTCGTTGGCGCCGCTGCGTTCCCCGCTGTCGGCGCGATGCTCATTCTCGCCGTGTGCGCCGCTTCCGTCGCTTGCGCCGCCGCTGGCTGGCGTGCAAACCCAAGTTCCTCCAGCACCTCGCTGGGCGTTTCCACCAGTTTCGCACCCTGCTTGATGATGCGATGGCAGCCGCGTGACAACGGTGCGTGAATCGACCCTGGTAGCGCGAAAATGTCGCGTCCCATCTCGTTGGCGAGCCGCGCGGTGATCAGCGAGCCGGAGCGCATCGCCGCTTCGACGATCACCACGCCGCTGACCAGCCCCGCGATCAGCCGGTTGCGCTGAGGGAAGTGGGCGGCGCGGGCGGGCGTGCCGAGCGGCCATTCGGACAGGATGGCGCCTTCCTCGGCGATGCGTCGCGCCAGCGAATGATGCGCCGACGGGTACACGAGGTCCGCGCCGGTGCCGATCACCGCGACCGTGCTGCCGACTCCCGTCAGTCCACCGCGATGCGCCGCACCGTCGATGCCGAGCGCGAGGCCCGACACGATCGTCACGCCGGCCGCCGACAGCTCCCGCGCGAACCGTTCCGCGTCCTCGACGCCTTGCGGCGTCGCGCTGCGGCTGCCGACCAGCGCAACCGCGCGGGCATGCAGCAGCTCCAGCCGTCCCTTTATATATAGCAGCGGCGGCGGATCGGGCATGGTGAGCAACGCGGGCGGGTACGCCGGGTCGTCGAGCGTGACGAGCTGATTGCCGGCCGATGCGCGCCAGGCGAGCACCGCGTCGAGCTGGGCGTCGAACGACGGACCGGGCGGCGCCAGCGCCGCGCGCGCCGCGGCCATGCCGGCGACTTCCGCCAGTTCGTCCGGCGAGCGCTCGAGAATCGCTTGCGGCAGCCCGAAGGTGCATAACAGCAGACGTAGCGCGGCGGGTTTCAGGCCGGGAGCGAGCGACAGCCGCAGCCACGCGGCGAGTTCAAGATGGGTTGCAGGCAAGCTGTGCATTGCGGGTCGTTCCTCCTGCAGGGCCAGCGGGCAGGCGGGCGCCATGCTAAAATTTTCATCATCCGAAATAACAGTAGCGCCGCGCCCACCCGCGCGGGCTCGTCGTATCGCGCTGGTTGGCGCGTTGAATCGAACCGGTTCGACAGCATCTATCCTGTGCGGAACGCAGTCTGTCTACAACCTGGCCGAATGGCTAACGCAAGCCTTCCCAAGGTCAGCGGCGCCTAAAATCACACTCGAAATCATGGCTTTACTGAATATCCTCAATTACCCCGACAAACGGCTGCACAAGATCGCGAAGCCGGTCGACACGGTCAACGACCGCATCCGTCGCCTCGTCAAGGACATGGCCGAAACCATGTACGCGGCGCCCGGCGTCGGGCTCGCCGCCACCCAGGTCGACGTGCACGAGCGCGTGATCGTGATCGACGTATCGGACACGCACGACCAGTTGCTCGCGTTCATCAACCCGGAAATCATCTGGTCGAGCGACGAGCGGAAACTGTCGGAAGAAGGTTGCCTGTCGGTGCCGGGTATCTACGACAACGTCGAGCGCGCCGAGCAGGTGCGCGTGCGCGCGTTGAACGAGCAGGGCGAAACCTTCGAACTGGACTGCGAAGGCCTGCTCGCGGTGTGCATCCAGCATGAAATGGATCACTTGATGGGCCGCGTGTTCGTCGAATATCTGTCGTCGCTGAAGCAGACGCGCATCAAGAGCAAGATGAAGAAGCTCGCCCACGCGATGTAACGCGCGCCAACCGTCTACTGCCCACCCGTACATGAGTCATTCGTTGCGCGTCATCTTTGCCGGTACGCCGGAGTTCGCCGCGGCCGCGCTGGCCGCGATTCACGACGCCGGCTTTCCGGTGCCCCTCGTGCTGACGCAGCCGGACCGCCCGGCCGGTCGCGGCATGAAGTTGCAGGCGAGCCCGGTCAAGCGCTACGCCGAAGAACACGGCCTCGCGGTCGCGCAGCCGCCGTCGTTGCGTCGCGCCGGCAAGTATCCGGAGGAAGCCGCTGCCGCGATCGAGCAACTGCGTGCCACGCCGCACGACGTGATGGTCGTGGCCGCCTACGGCCTGATCCTGCCGCAGGAAGTGCTCGACATTCCGCCGCATGGCTGCATCAACATCCACGCTTCGTTGTTGCCGCGTTGGCGCGGCGCGGCGCCGATTCATCGCGCGATCGAAGCGGGCGACGCCGAAACCGGCATCACGCTGATGCAGATGGACGTCGGCCTCGACACCGGCGCGATGATCTCGGAAGCGCGCACGGCAATCGCTGGAGAGGACACCACCGCGACCTTGCACGACCGTCTCGCGCAAGACGGCGCGAAGCTGATCGTCGACGCGTTGATCGAACTCGAACGCAGCGGCAAGCTGGCCGCCACGCCGCAACCGGCGGATGGCGTGACCTATGCCGAGAAGATCGGCAAGCACGAAGCCGCGCTCGATTGGCGTCGCCCGGCGGCCGAACTCGCGCGCCAGGTGCGTGCGTTCGATCCGTTCCCCGGCGGCCTCGGCACGCTGGAGGACGGCACGTCGATCAAGATCTGGGCCGCCACGGCTCCGGCTGCGGTTCCCGCCTCGACGAATGCGTCCAGCGGTAAAGCCCCCGGCACCATCGTCGATGTATCGGCCGAAGGCGTGCTGGTGGCCTGCGGCGAAGGCGCGCTACGTCTCACGCAGTTGCAGAAACCCGGCGGCAAGCGTCTGCCGGTGCGCGAATTCCTGGCCGGCTCGACGCTGGCCACGGGCCAGCGTTTCCAGCTTCCCGACGCAAAATAACCGCGTCCCGCGGGTCTTGAACATCCCCCATCCGGCCGATGCTCGAGACCCTGCGTCACACCCTTCCCGCGCGTTAAAATCCTGCATGCAGTGGCCTACGTATCGAGGATTTTCATGTTCGGCATCACCCATTTCGGATTTTTCGTCGTCGCCGTTTTCCTGTTGAACGTGACGCCCGGCCCGGATACCGCTTACATCGTCGGGCGCAGCGTGGCGCAAGGGCGGGGTGCGGGCTTGATGTCCGCGCTCGGCATTTCGGCGGGTTGCTGCGTGCATTCGCTCGCCTGCGCGTTTGGCCTGACGGCGCTGCTGGCCGCATCGGCTACCGCGTTCACCGTCATCAAATTCGTCGGCGCCATTTATCTGATGTATCTCGGCGTGCGTCTGCTGCTGGCCAAGCCGGCGAACGATCAAGCCGATCAGGCCACGCAGGCGACGGGCGAGGCGCGCGCGGCCGGCGGCGCCAAATCGCTGCGGCAGCTGTTCCTGCAAGGGTTCTGGACCAACGTGCTGAATCCGAAGGTCGTGCTCTTTTTCGTGTCGTTCTTCCCTCAGTTCGTGACCACCGGCAGCGACCACAAAGCCTTGGCGTTCCTCACGCTCGGCGGCGTCTTCGTCGTGATGAGCATGGTGTGGAACAGCTTCGTCGCCTGGATCGCGGGAAGCGTGACGCAGCGCTTCGCCGGCAAGCAGTCGCTGAAGAAGTGGCTCGATCGCGGCGTCGGCAGCGCGTTCGTCGGGCTCGGCATCAAGCTGGCCACGGCATCGAGATAATTGAATTTTCCGTACGCGCCCATATCTAACAATTCGCTTACAATCGAGCGCCGCATGTGGTGGTGCAGATATGAACCCGCGTAGGGGCAAGGAGTAGCAGACATGTTCAATTGGGTCAAAACCGCGATGTTGATGGCCGCGATCACGGCCCTGTTCATCGTGATCGGCGGCATGATCGGCGGATCGCGCGGCATGACGATCGCGCTGGTGATCGCGCTCGGCATGAATTTCTTCTCGTACTGGTTCTCGGACAAGATGGTGCTGCGCATGTACAACGCGCAGGAAGTCGACGAAACCAGCGCGCCGCAGTTCTACCGCATGGTGCGCGAACTCGCCACGCGTGCGAATCTGCCGATGCCGCGCGTCTACCTGATCAACGAAGACGCGCCGAACGCGTTCGCCACTGGCCGTAATCCGGAGCACGCGGCGGTGGCCGCGACCACCGGCATTCTGCGCGTGTTGTCCGAGCGCGAAATGCGCGGCGTGATGGCGCACGAACTGGCGCACGTGAAGCATCGCGACATCCTGATCTCGACGGTGTCGGCCACGATGGCGGGCGCGATTTCCGCGCTGGCGAACTTCGCCATGTTCTTCGGCAGCCGCGACGAAAACGGCCGTCCCACGAATCCGATCGCGGGCATTGCGGTGGCGTTGCTGGCGCCGATCGCGGGCGCGCTGATCCAGATGGCGATTTCGCGTGCGCGCGAATTCGAAGCCGACCGTGGCGGCGCGCAGATTTCCGGCGATCCTCAGGCGCTGGCGTCGGCGCTCGACAAGATTCATCGCTATGCGAGCGGGATTCCGTTTCCGGTGGCCGAGCAGCACCCAGCCACGGCGCAGATGATGATCATGAATCCGCTGTCGGGCGGCGGCATCGCAAATCTGTTTTCGACCCACCCGGCGACTGAAGAACGCGTGGCGCGTCTGATGGAAATGGCGCGTACGGGGCGCTTCGAATAAGCATCCGCGGCGTTCAGGCGCTGTAACGAAAGGCGAGTCTTCGGGCTCGCTTTTTTATTGGCGGAATTCCGCGCGCGGGCGCATGTGCGTGTGCTCGCTTCACGTCGCAGGTAGGCGAGCAACGTCGCGCAATGGTTGCCGTTAAAACCGACGGCACCGCCGGCACTAACGCCAACGCCGGCGCCACTCCGCCGGGCCGCTCTCCCTGCCACGCTACAATGTGTGCAGTTTGCGCCGCGCGCACCGTGCGGCCTGTTTTTGTCTTTTTCATGACCCCAAAGCCTTCTTCGCGTTCCGCAACTTCCTCGGCGCGACCGCGCGAATCCCGTTTGTCGTTGCTGCATCTCGCGCCTGAATCGCTCGGTTTCGCGCTCGACTGCGCCGCTCAGGCGGTGGGCGCCGTGCGTACCGGTGCGGCGCTGCCGGCGGCGCTGCAATCCGTTTTCGCGTCCGCGCCAGAGGGCAGCGCGGCTGCCGCGCGCGGGGCGGTGCAGGACATCGCGTACCGGACCATGCGACGTCTGGCAACCGCCGAGTGGCTGATCGCGAAGCTGGTGAAAAAAGCGCCGCCGCCGCATGTCGGTCACGTGCTCGCGTGCGCATTCGCGCTTCTCATCGACGATGAAGCGAGCGCCGCCTACACGCCGTTCACCGTGGTCGATCAGGCCGTGAGCGCCATCAGCGCGCGTCGCGAATTCGCGTTCGCCAAGGGGCTGGTCAACGCCGTGCTGCGCAATTTCCTGCGCGATCGCGACACGCTGCTCGCGGCCGCGCAAGCCGATGAAGTCGCGCGCTGGAACTATCCGTCGTGGTGGATCGACGCAATCAAGCGCGCGTGGCCCGACGCCTGGCAGGCGGTGCTCGCCGCCGGCAACACGCATGGCCCGCTGACGCTGCGCGTCAACGCCCGTCATTCGACGGTCGACGCCTATCTGCAAACGCTGCGCAACCATCACATCGCCGCGACGCGAGCCGGCGACTACGCGGTCCGGCTCGCGACGCCGATGCCGGTCGACCGCATTCCCGGCTTCGCCGACGGCGTCGTCTCCGTGCAGGACGCCGGCGCGCAACTCGCCGCGCAACTGCTCAACGTGCGCGACGGCATGCGCGTGCTCGACGCGTGCGCGGCGCCCGGCGGCAAGACCGGTCATCTGCTCGAACTCGCGAACCTGCAGCTCGTCGCGCTGGAAAGCGACGCGTCGCGCGCGCGGCGCATCGGCGAAAATCTGCAGCGGCTCAAGCTCGAGGCGGAAGTGCGCATCGGTGACGCGGGTTCACCGGCGCAATGGCACGACGATCTCGACCAGCCGTTCGACCGCATTCTCGCCGACGTGCCGTGTTCCGCATCGGGCATCGTGCGGCGTCATCCGGATATTCGCTGGCTGCGCCGCGAGACCGATATCGCGGCGCTGGTCGCCGAGCAGCGGCGCATTCTCGGCGCGCTGTGGCCGCTCGTGAAACCGGGCGGCGAGTTGCTTTACGTTACGTGCTCGATCTTTCCCGAAGAAGGCGAGTTGCAGGCGCAGTGGTTTGGAGACAAGTACCCGGATGCGGTACGATTGGACGCGCCGGGGCAACTGCTGCCTGCAGTCGTCCGCGCGCCCGCCGATACATCGGCCGGTTCCGATGCCGGACCGCTCGTCGAAGAGCGTGCCGACGCGAACTCAGACCACGACGGATTTTTCTACGCGCGCTTTCAGAAACGGTGACCACCAAACGCTTCTTCCCGCTTCGGCTCGCTGCCGTGCTCTGGATCGCGCTGGCCTTCTGGCTTGCGGCACCGGGCGCGGCGCATGCCGACTCGATCGCGGTGCAGCGCGCGTCGCTGCAATCGGACAATACCGGCTGGAATCTCGACGCGCGTTTCGACTTCGACCTGAACAGCAATCTCGAAGACGCGGTCAATAAAGGCATCCCGCTTTATTTCACGACCGACTTCGAATTGAGCCGGCCGCGCTGGTACTGGTTCGACGAGCAACCGGTCAGCGTGTCGCAAAGCGTGCGGCTGTCGTTTCAGCCGTTGACGCGCGAGTACCGCGTGTCGAGCGTGTCGTCGGGTGGTTTGCAACTCGGCTTCGCGACGCTGAAGGAAGCGCTCGCCGTGATCAAGCACGTCACGTCGTGGCACGTGATCGAACGCAACGACGTGCGCGCCGGCGAGACCTACAACGCATCCGTGCGCATGCAACTCGACATCGCGCTGATGCCCAAGCCGTTCCAGATCGACGCGGTGAACAACCGCGACTGGAGCCTCTCTTCCGACTGGAAGCGTTTTACCTTCACGGTGACCGAACGTGCTAAATAAAGTGCGCCAGGCAACCAGCGTCAGCAGCATCGTCGTGCGCGTGCTGGTGTCGACGGTCGCGGTCACCGCCGTGCTGCTGCTCGTGCTGCTCGCGGCCGCGAGCGCCAACACCGAGTTCTTCGACCGCTATTACCAGTGGCTGTACGCGGCCAACCTCGTGGTCGCGATGATCTTCCTGCTGGTGGTGGCGACGCTCGTCATCATCATCATCGCGCGACTCAGGAAGGGGAAATTCGGCACACGGCTATTGGCGAAGCTCGCGTTCTTCATGGCGCTCGTCGGCGTCGTGCCGGGCGGGATCATCTACGTCGTTTCGTATCAGTTCGTGTCGCGCAGTATCGAATCGTGGTTCGACGTGAACGTCGAAACGGCGCTCACTTCCGGGTTGAATCTCGGGCGTGGCATGCTCGACGCGTCGCTGTCCGATCTGCAGACCAAGGGGCGGTTGATGTCGGAGCAGATCGCGAGCGCGGACGCCGCCGGCACCACGCTCACGCTGCTGCGGTTGCGCGATCAGTTCGGCGTGCAGGACGCGACCATCGTCGAGCCGACCCGCAGCATGTCCGGCGCGACGCCCGAGATGCACGTCGTCGCGCAGGCCTCCAGCAATTACGCGACGCTGGTGCCGAACGACCTGCCCACGCAGTTGATGATCGACCAGGCGCGCGGCCGCGGCTACGCGGCGATCGAAGGCGAAGTGGATGGCGATCCGAAAGAGCATGGCAGCAAGGGCGCCTTGCGGCTGCGCATCGTGCAGCGCATTCCCGATTCGAATGCCGCGTTGCTGCAGCCCGTCGAACGTTTCCTGCAACTCACGCAGCCCGTGTCGCCGACGCTCGCGCGCAATGCCGATGCGGTGCAACGCGCATATCGCGAATATCAGGAGAAGGCGCTGGGCCGCACGGGTCTGCGCAAGATGTATATCGGCACGCTGACGCTCGCGCTATTCCTCGCCACCTTCATCGCGATGATGCTGGCGCTCGCGCTCGGCAACCAGCTTGCGCGGCCGTTGTTCCTGCTCGCGCAGGGCACCAAGGAAATTACCGAAGGCGATTACACGCCGAAGCGCGAAATCAAATCGCGCGACGAACTCGGCTTTCTCACGCAGGCGTTCAATGCGATGACGCGCCAGTTGTCCGAGGCGCGCGCGGCGGTCGAGAACAACCGCATCGCGCTGGAACATTCGAAGGCCTATCTGGAAAGCATTCTCGCGAATCTGACCGCGGGTGTGTTCGTGTGCGACCGGCAGTTCCGACTCACTACCGCGAATCGCGGCGCCGAGCGGATTTTCCGTCAACCGTTCCAGGCGGCGATGGGCTCGGGCCTCGACCAGATCGCCGTGCTGAGCGAGTTCGGCGCGATGGTGCGCAAGGCGTTTGCCGATCGCGAAGCGGCCGTCGGCGACGGTCACGACGATCGCGGGCACTGGCAGCAGCAGTTCTCGATTCAGGTGCCGGGCGAAACCGAGCCATTGACGTTGCTGGTGCGCGGCGCGCGTCTCGTGTCGGCGACCGAGGGCGATACGGAAGACGTGCAAACTTCCGGCTACGTGGTCGTGTTCGACGATATCTCCGACGTGATCTCCGCACAGCGTTCGATCGCCTGGGGTGAAGTCGCGCGGCGTCTCGCGCACGAGATCAAGAATCCGCTCACGCCGATCCAGCTTTCCGCCGAGCGTTTGCAGATGAAGCTGGCCGACAAGCTGGCGCCGTCGGATGCGGACGTGCTCAAGCGCGGCGCGACCACCATCGTCAATCAGGTCGCGGCGATGAAGCAGATGGTCGACAATTTCCGCGACTACGCGCGCACGCCGCCGGCGGTGCTTGCGCATCTGCAACTGAACGATCTGGTCAGCGAAGTGCTGACGCTGTACGGTATCGAGGAAGGCAAGGGCGCGATCCAGGTGGAACTCGCCGCGTTGCCGGCGATCCGCGGCGACGCGACGCAACTGCGCCAGGTGATCCACAACCTGCTGCAGAACGCGCAGGATGCGGTGGCCGAGGTCCAGCAGCCGCGCGTGTTGCTCGAAACGAGGACAGTAGAATACGGAGACCCCGACGCGGAAGGCAAGGCGCGCGTCGCGGTGCGTTTGACCGTGTCGGATAACGGACCGGGCTTTCCCGCGCGTATCCTCACACGTGCATTCGAACCTTATGTCACGACCAAGGCCAAAGGTACGGGTCTGGGTCTTGCGATGGTCAAGAAGATCGTCGACGAACATGGCGCACGTATCGACATTCGCAATCGCATGAAAGCGGGCGACGTGATCGAGGGCGCGCAGATCTCGATCCTCTTCCTTCAACTCGCGGACGACACCGCGGCGCCCGGTACGGGACCGCGTCCGGCGCACGGTGGTGCGTCGCAGGGAAAGACAAAAGCAACAGTGCAGACAAGGGCAGCGTAAATGGCAACCATCCTGGTGGTAGATGATGAAATGGGCATCCGGGAATTGCTCTCGGAGATCCTGAGCGACGAAGGGCATGTCGTGGAGGCCGCGGAAAACGCGCAGGAAGCGCGCGAATTCCGTTTGCGTCAGGCGCCGGACCTGGTGCTGCTCGACATCTGGATGCCCGACACCGACGGCGTGACCCTGCTGAAGGAATGGGCCGCGCAAGGTCAGTTGACCATGCCGGTGATCATGATGTCCGGTCACGCGACCATCGACACGGCTGTCGAGGCGACCAAGATCGGCGCGCTCAACTTCCTCGAGAAACCGATCGCGCTGCAGAAGCTGTTGAAGGCGGTCGAGCAGGGTCTCGCGCGCGGCAATGCGGCCAGCGCGCCGGGCGGCGCGGCGGCCAAGCCGGTGCTGCCGGTCAGCGCGTCGGCGGTGGCGTCCGCGGCCGCGCTGCCGATGCTCTCCACCGACGGCCTGGGCAGCGGCGCACTGGCGGCGCAAACCGCATCGATCTCGTTCGACATCCCGTTGCGCGACGCACGCGATGCATTCGAGCGCGCGTACTTCGAGTATCACCTCGCGCGCGAGAACGGCAGCATGACGCGCGTCGCCGAAAAGACCGGGCTCGAACGCACGCATCTGTATCGCAAGCTCAAGCAGCTCGGCGTCGATCTCGGCAAGAACAAAGGCGAGTGAAACCCCCGCGCGGCGCGGCGAAACCGCTCCGCGCAGATTTTTTCGACGAGGGGCTTGCCGACCTGCCGACCCTTTGATATGATTTCGTTCTTCGTTGGCCCGGTAGCTCAGTTGGTAGAGCAGCGGATTGAAAATCCGCGTGTCGATGGTTCGATTCCGTCCCAGGCCACCAGGATTCAGCCCCAGGAAATCGCAAGATTCCTGGGGCTTTTCCTTTTTCAGGCGGGCATGCGTTATTGCGGTGTGGTTGGCCGCCGAGGCCTTGCGGGTGCGTCGGCAGGCTCGCGGCGAGCTTGAGCATCGCATGATAAAATCGCGCCAGTTCAAGGACTTGCATGTCCGGTGCGGCGCGTGAACGGTTGAGCGAAGCACCGTGTGAACGGCACCCGGGAGCGTGGTCCGAAGCGCAGTCCGATTGCCGCGCGGTCGAGCCGGCACAGCAAGGCCGACGCCCGCCGAATCCTTCGCCCGACGATTAACGGTATAAGCGCCCAGCGGCTTCGCATGCGGAAGCCGCCGCCTATACTGCTTTGGGCCGGCGCAGTGCCGGCACGCGTCGCGCCGCGTTGCTTGCATGGCGCACCTCGCGCAGCGCGACGTGGCACTCATCATTCACGGAGTTTCACGGTGATCCGCAACGACGCTAAACGTAGCGCTCTGGTGCTGTTTTCAGGCGGCCAGGATTCCGCCACGTGCCTCGCATGGGCACTCGATCGCTACGACACGGTCGAGACGCTCGGCTTCGATTACGGTCAACGGCATCGCGTCGAGCTCGAATGCCGCGAAGGGTTCCGCAACGCGGTGGCTCGCGATTTCCCGGCATGGACCGAGCGCCTCGGCGACGATCACATGATCGACCTGTCGGTACTTGGCTCGATCAGCGAGACCGCGATGACGCGCGAGATCGAGATCGAAGCCTCGGCCAGCGGCCTGCCGAATACGTTCGTGCCGGGCCGCAATCTGATGTTCATGACCATCGCCGCCGCGATTGCGTATCGGCGTGGTTTGCAGGTGCTGGTCGGTGGAATGTGCGAAACGGACTTCTCGGGCTATCCCGATTGCCGCGACGACACGATGAAGGCGTTGCAGGTCGCGCTGAACCTCGGCATGGACACGCGTCTCTCGCTCGAAACGCCGTTGATGTGGCTCGACAAGGGCGACACGTGGCGCCTCGCGCACGCATTGGGCGGTGACGAACTGGTCGAGCTGGTGCGCGTCGAGACGCATACCTGCTATGTCGGTGAACGCTCGGAGTTGCACGATTGGGGCTTCGGTTGCGGTGAGTGCCCCGCGTGCCGTTTGCGCAAGCGTGGCTACGAGGCGTACCTGTCCGGTGAGAAGGTCACCGAGGCGCCGGCCTGACGCGGTGACGTTCGAGCCCGGCGCGACGGCGTGCAAGCACCACACGCACAAGCACGCACGAGCACGCTGTCGCGCCGTCACCGTCGCCGTCACGCAGCAGCAACGCAACTCAGGCAACCATTTTTCAGGAACACAAAGGCAGAACGCAGCATGACGTACGCGGTCAAGGAAATCTTCTACACATTGCAAGGCGAGGGCGCGAATGCCGGGCGTCCGGCCGTGTTCTGCCGCTTCGCCGGCTGCAATCTGTGGTCGGGCCGCGAAGAAGATCGCGCTGACGCGGTGTGCCGCTTCTGCGATACGGACTTCGTCGGCACCGACGGCGAGAACGGCGGCAAGTACCGCACGCCCGAGGAACTCGTGCAGATGATCGCGTCGCAATGGCCGGAAGGCGAAGGCCAACGCTTCGTCGTGTGCACGGGCGGCGAGCCGATGTTGCAGATCGACCCGCCGCTGGTCGACGCGCTGCATGCCGCCGGCTTCGAAATCGCGATCGAAACTAATGGCTCGCTGCCGGTGCTCGACACCATCGACTGGATCTGCGTGAGTCCGAAGGCGGATGCGCCGCTCGTCGTGACGAAGGGCAACGAGCTGAAGGTCGTGATTCCGCAGGACAACCAGCGTCTGTCCGACTATGCGAAGCTCGACTTCGAGTATTTCCTCGTCCAGCCGATGGACGGTCCGTCGCGCGATCTCAACACCAGGCTCGCGATCGACTGGTGCAAACGCCATCCGCAATGGCGCCTGTCGATGCAGACCCACAAGTATCTGAACATTCCCTGATTTGCCGTGCTGACGATTACACGAAAACTCGAATTCGACGCGGGTCACCGCATCCCCGATCACCGCAGCCAGTGCCGCAATCTGCACGGGCATCGCTACGTGCTCGAAATCACGCTGCAAGGCGATCTGGTCGACACCGAAGGCGCGCCCGATCGCGGCATGGTGATGGACTTCGCCGACGTCAAGTCGCTGGCCGTCGAGCATCTGGTCGACCGCTGGGACCACGCGTTTCTGGTCTATGAAGGCGACACGCAGGTGCGCGGCTTTCTGGAGACCATGGCCGGTCACAAGACCGTCGTGCTCGACCGTATTCCGACCGTCGAAAATCTGGCCGCCGTCGCGTTCGACATTCTCGCGAACGTCTACGACGCGCACTATGGCGTGAATCTGCGTCTGCACAAGGTGCGGTTGTACGAGACGCCGAATTGCTGGGCCGACGTGGTCCGCGATTAATCTCTCGTCCGTCCTGAGATTCCCCACGAGTCCCTGATAGGGACTCGCTCAACCCTCGCGTTTTTGTCACGGTATGATCGCTCCGATAACCACACGGAGCGAGACATGCCGGTCATCGCGTTGCGTCGCAGCAAGCCAGCCGGTAGCGGCGACTTCCGCTACTGCCGTCATCGCCCAGGAGTACGGCGATGAGCACCTTCACCAATCCCCTCAAGCAGCGTCTCAAGGAAACCGATCCATTGTTCGGTTTGTGGCTGTCGCTCGGCAGCGATGCGGCCGCCGAGGCGCTCGCGCATGCCGGCTACGACTGGCTGCTGATCGACATGGAACACGCGCCGAACGATAGCGGCGACGTCACCTCGCAATTGCGCGCGATTGCCGCCGCGCATCTGCCGAGCGAACCCGTGGTGCGCGTGCCCGCCAGCGAGGCGTGGCTCGTCAAGCGCGTGCTGGATGCCGGCGCGCGCACGCTGATGTTCCCGAACATCGAATCCGCGGAAGAAGCGGCGCAGGCCGTGCGCCTCACGCGGTATCCGGGCGCCGATGCGCCCGACGGTCAGCGTGGCGTCGCCGGCGTCGTGCGCGCGGCGGGCTACGGCATGCGGCGCGATTACGTGCAGACCGCCAACGCGCAGATTGCGACCATCGTGCAGATCGAGTCGGCGCGCGGTCTGCAGGAAGTGGAAAAGATCGCAGCGACGCCGGGCGTCGATTGCCTGTTCGTCGGACCGGCCGATCTGGCCGCGAGCCTCGGTCATCTCGGCGATTCGAAGCATGCCGACGTGCAGGCGGCGATGGCGCGCATCGTCAGCGCCGCCCAACACGCCGGCATCGCCGCCGGCATTTTTGCCATGGACGTCGCGAGTGCCCGGCAGCATCGCGATGCAGGTTTTCGGTTTATCGCTCTGGCCGCCGACGTCATCTGGATGTTGCGCGCGACTCGCCAGGCGTTGCAGGAGGTGAGGTCATGAAGGGGAAGGTACGGTGCGCCGCGATGCGTGCGGCGCTGAGCGCAGCGTTGCTGGCGGGTGCGGCGGCGAGCATGACGGCAAGCATGGCCGCTCAGGCGCAGGGCAATGTCGCGAAGTCCAACGATCCGCAGACGCAGACGGCGGTCGCGGATTACAACGCGGGCAATTTCGGCGCGGCGCTGACCGAGTTCCGCAAGGCGGCCGAACACGGCAGCCGGCTCGCCGAGTTCAACTACGCGATGATGCTGCTGAACGGCGAAGGCACCACGGCGAACGTCGACGAGGGCAAGAAATGGCTGCGCAAGGCCGCCGACGCCAACATGTCGCACGCGCAATACGTGTACGGCAAGATGTATGACGATGGCGAGTTCGTCGGGCGCGATCCGGTCGAGGCGCATCGCTGGTTCCTCAAGGCCGCGCAGCAGGGCCACGTGCAGGCGGAGCTGGCGCTGGCCAATCAGTTCCTCGATGGACGCGGCACCGGGCGCGACAACAAGCAGGCGTTCGTCTGGTACAAGAAGGCGGCTCAGGGCGGCGATATGACCGCGCAGTACGTGGCCGGCTCGTTCTATGAGCGTGGTGGCGACGGTGTCGAAAAGAATCTCAACGTGGCGCGCGCGTATTACGCGGCGGCGGCGGCGCAAGGCGATCCGGCGGCGCGGCTCAAGTACCAGCAGCTCAGCGCGCAGTTGAGGGATCAACAGGAAGTGAAGCCGCAGTAAATGCGGTGCATCGCGTTCTTCAAAGCAGAAGGGGCGCTCCACCGGAGCGCCCCTTCTGCTTTTCGCCGCCTTTTTTCGTAACGCTCGCCGCTAGCTCTGCATCAACCGCTTCTGCCGCGCGACGCTCATGATGAGGCCGACCGCGACACCCAGCGTCGTCAGTGCCGTACCGCCGTAACTCATGAACGGCAACGGTACGCCGACCACCGGCAGAATGCCGCTCACCATGCCGATATTGACGAACGCATAGGTGAAGAACGCCATGGTCAGCGAGCCCGCCAGCAGGCGCCCGAACAGCGTCGCGCCATTGGCCGCGATATACAGCCCGCGCGCGATCAGCAGCATGTAGAGCGTCAGCAGCACGACGCCCCCCGCCAGACCGAATTCCTCCGAGAACACCGCGAAAATGAAGTCGGTGTGCTTCTCCGGAATGAACTCCAGATGCGCCTGGGTGCCCTTCAGCCAGCCCTTGCCGAGCGGGCCGCCCGAGCCGATCGCGATCACCGCCTGAATCGTGTGGAAGCCCTTGCCGAGCGGGTCCGAGGTCGGGTCGAGCAGCGTGCAGATGCGGTGCTTCTGATAGTCGTGCATCAGCGGCCATTGCACTTCGGGCTGACAGATCTTGTCCTGGAACGTCGCGATCGCCGCGACGCCGATCACGGCCGCGATCAGCACCGGCACGATCAGCTTGAAACTCAGGCCGGCGAAGTAGATCACGAAGAGGCCCGCCGCGAACACCAGCACGGCGGTGCCGAGGTCCGGCTGCTTGGCGATCAGGCCGACCGGCACCGCGAGGATCACGAAACCGACCAGATAGTCGTACCAGCGCATCACGCCTTCGCGCCGCTGGTAGTACCAGGCGAGCATCAAGGGCGTGGCGATCTTCAGGATCTCGGACGGCTGGATCACCACGCCGACGTTGATCCAGCGCTTCGCGCCCTTGCGCGTGAGCCCGAACAGCGCGACCGCGACCAGTAACGCGATCCCGAAAGTGTAGAGCGGGACGGCGAAGCGCATCAGCGTGGTGGGTGGCACATTGGCAAGCGCCCACATCAGCACGAAGGTCAGCATGATGTTGCGCAACTGGTCTTCCACGCGGCCGGGCACGTCCAGACTCGCGCTATACAGCGTGACGATGCCGACGCACAGCAGCAGAAACACGATCAGCGCGAGCGGACGGTCGAAGCCCGCGAACATCCGCTTGATGCGGTCGAGCCAGGCGCGCTTGTCGAATTGCATGCCTTTCTCCTTATTCGTCGATGCCGCCGGTCGCCGGCTGGCGCGGCGACGTGGCGTCGGTGCCGTCGTCACGCGACGGCGCCGTCGCGGTCGGCGCCGGTTCGCTGGCGGGGCGGGGCTTATGGGGTGTGCTGGGTTTGCGCGGCGGCGAATTTTTGGCGGCGGCCGTGCCGGTATCGGTACCGGCTGCATCGGCGCTGGAAGCCGGCGTTACCGAGGACGCCGAGCGGGCCTTGCCCGCTGTCTTCATGCCTTTGGCGCCCGATGCGCCCGCAGGCCCCGTAGCGGCCCCCGCCGGCGCGGTGGACGAGCCCGCCACCGGCGCCGAGGCCGCCGCAGCAGCGGACGCTGCCGAGGCAGCCGCCGCCGCCGATGCCGCGCCCGGAATCGGCAACGCGGTAAAGCCCGCGGCGATCTTGACCGGTTGCGCGCCGGCGTCCGGCTCGGGCGCCCCGCCGACTTCCGGCGCGGACGCATCCTGCGTCGCCGAGGCGGCGGCAGCAACCGCCGCCGCCTCGGCGCCCGGCTTGTTCTTGCCGACGAGGTAGTAATCGAGCACCTTGCGCGCGATCGGCCCCGCCGCCTCCGCGCCCCAACCGCCGTTTTCGACGATCAGCGCGACCGCGATCTTCGGCTGGTCGACCGGCGCGAACGCGATGAACAACGCGTGGTCGCGCAGATGCTCGGCGACCGCATGGCCCTTGTAGTTCGCGCCTTGCAGCGAGTAGACCTGGGCGGTACCGGTCTTGCCGGCGGCCTGGTACTGCGCGCCGATAAAGAGCTTGGACGCCGTGCCGTTGGTGACCACGCCTTCCATCGCGCGCTTGATGATGTCGATGTCCGACTGCTTGACGGCGATCTTGTCGCTAGGATCGCGCACCACCGCGCGGGTGTCCTTGGTGATCGGATTCTCGATGTCGCGCACGAGGTGCGGTTTCATCACGATGCCGTTGTTCGCGAGCGTCGCCGTGGCGTGCGCGAGTTGCAGGATGGTGAATGAGTTATAGCCCTGGCCGATGCCGAGGCTGATCGTTTCGCCTTCGTACCAGCGCTGCTGTTCGGGCTTGCGGTACGCCTTGCGCTTCCATTCCGTGGACGGCAGGATGCCGCGCGCTTCGCCCGAAATGTCGATGCCGGTGATCTGTCCGAAGCCCCACGGCTTCATGAAGTTGGCGATGTTGTTGACGCCGAGATCGTGCGCGAGCATGTAGAAATACGTGTCGTTCGACACGACGATCGCGCGGTTCATGTCCACCCAGCCCTGGCCCGAGCGCACGTCGTTGCGGAACGTGTGGCCGCCGAAGGTGTACGAACCCGGATCCTGGAAGCCCCAGCCCGGCGTGCGCTTGTGCAGCGTCAGCGCGGCGAGCGCCATGAACGGCTTGTACGTGGAGCCCGGCGGATAGGTGCCGTGCAGCGGACGGTTCAGCAGCGGGTGATCCGGCGAGTTGTTGAGGTCGTCCCAGGTCTGCTGGTCGATCCCGTCGACGAACGAATTCGGATCGAAGCTCGGTGCGGACACGAACGCGAGCACGTCGCCGGTGGCTGGCTCGATCGCGACCAGCGCGCCGCGCCGGCCCGCGAACGCCTGCTCCGCGACCTGCTGCAAGCCAATGTCCAGCGACAGCACGAGATTGTTGCCCGGCGTGGCCTGGGTGCGCGACAGCGTGCGCACCGGCCGGCCGCCGGCGGTCACTTCCACTTCCTCGAAACCGGTCTGGCCGTGCAGTTCCGTCTCGTAGCTCTGCTCGACGCCGATCTTGCCGATGTAGTCGGTGCCCTTGTAGTTGTTCGCGTCGAGGCGCGGATCGTAGTGATCCGGATCGCTGTCGTTCTGATCGCTGGCGTCGTCGATACGGTCCTGATCGCGCTGCGAAATCCGCCCGATGTAGCCGATCACGTGCGCGGCCGTCGGCCCGAGCGGATATTGGCGGAACAGGCGCGCGCGCACTTCCACGCCGGGGAAACGGAAGCGCTGCGCGGTGAAGCGCGCGACTTCGTCGTCGGTCAGACGGGTGCGGATCGGCAGGCTTTCGAAGTTCTTCGAGTCTTCCTGCAGCTTCTTGAAGCGGCGGCGGTCGCGCGCGTCGATCGACACGACCGTGGCCAGATTGTCGATCACGTTTTCGAGCGAGTCGTTCAGCTTCGATGGCGTGATTTCCAGCGTGTACGCCGAGTAGTTCTTGGCCAGCACCACGCCGTTCCGGTCGGTGATGATGCCGCGGTTCGGCACGATCGGCGCGACCGAAATGCGGTTTTCATCGGCCTGCAGCGAGTATTTGCTGTAGTGCCAGACCTGCAGGAACAGGAAGCGGAAGCCGATCAGCCCGAAGCAGACGAACACGAACAGGCCCGCCGCCGCGACGCGCAGGCGGAACTTCGAGAGCTGTTGCTGAGTGTCCTTGAATTCGGTCATGCGATTCTGCAAAAGGCCAGTGAAGGCCAGGTGAGGGCCACGTGATGGCCTTCATGAGTGTGCGCCTGATCCGGCCGGAACCGGAAGGCATGAACGGCGGCGCGGACTACGCGCGCCGTGCGTGCTGGCGGCGCGGGTGGCTCGGCCACTTGCGCGGCGCCACCGCCGCCGCGCCTGCGCGCGGTTAAATCGGCCGGGTGTCGTCCGGATCGGCCGGACGGCGCTGCGGCATCAGCAACAACACGCTGGCCACCGGCCACAGCGCGGCTTCGACGAAACCGTCGATCAGATAACCCCAGCCCGGAAACGCCGCGCCGGTCAGCAGACGGATCACGAACGGCACCAGTTGCGCGACCACCAGCAGCGGCATCACCGCAAAAGTCTGCACGCCGAGCGACATCCACAGCACGCGGCGGTGAATCGTGATCGCGCCGTACGACAGCAACGTGTACGCCAGCGCGTGCTCGCCGAGCAGGCTGGCGTTATGCACGTCCATCAGCAAGCCGAGGAAAAACGCGATGCCCATGCCGACCTTGCGCGGCTGGTGCACGTTCCAGAACAGCAGCACGAGCGCGACGAAGTCCGGCACGCCGATCAGGCGGCCCCACGGCATCAGGTTCAGCAGGAACGCGGCGGCGAGGCTGAAGGCGATGAAGTACGGATTGACCGGCTGCAGGATGTATTGCGGACGGTTCATGGCTGCGCCCCCGGCGTGGCTTGCGGCTTCGCGTTCCTGTCGGCGGCCGGCTTTTTCTCGGCGGCCGGTTTCTTCTCCGCGGCGCTGGGTTTGGCGGGCGATTTTTCGCCTGCCTTGGGCGCTGCCGGTTTTTCCGCGGCGGTTTTATCGCCCGCAGCTTTTTCGCCTGGCTTCGGCGCGGCGGACTTGTCGGCCGCGGCCTTGCCGTCAGCCGGCTTGGCGCCTTTCTTCGACTTCGCGTCCTTGGCGACGGTCGCGGCGTCGGGTTCGTCGGCGGGGCGCGGCGGCACGTTGTTCACGTAGTGCAGCACCAGCAGTTGACGCGCGCCGCGCACCGGAGCGACCGGCAGGCAAATCACGCGCGCGAATGCCGTGTCCGCCTGTTTGTCGACCCGCACGACCTTCGCGACCGGCAACCCGGGCGGATACGTACCGTCGAGCCCGCTGGTGACGAGTTCGTCGCCGGTCTGCACGTCGGCGCTGATCGGCACGAAGCGCAGGTCGAGCGTGTCGCCCTTCGGCGTGCCGTAAATCACGCTGCGCAAACCCGTCCGCACGATCTGCACGGGCACCGCCTGATCCTTGTCGGTGAGCAGCGTGACTTCGGCCTGCAGCGGGAACACGCGCGTGACCTGACCGATCACGCCGTCTTCGTTGACGACCGGCGAGCCGTTCTGAATGCCCTGTTGCGCGCCGCGGCCAATCACGACCTTCTGCGTGAACGGATCGCGCGTGTCGTACTGGATTTCGGCGGGCAGGGATTCGGTGGTCGAGCGCTGCGACAGTTGCAGCAAGGCACGCAGATGAGCGTTTTCGGCAGCCAGCCCGGCGGCCGTGTTGGCCTGTTGCGAGAGCTGCAGATCCTTGGTGCGAAGCTTGTCGTTTTCGCTGCGCAACGTGGCGCTGGTCACAGCCAGATCGGCGGCGCCCATGAAGACGTCGCGCGGCACGAGCGCCGCGCGTTGCAACGGATAAAGACCCGCGCCGAGCACGCCGCGAACGATTTCGAGCGTTTTGAAGCGTGCATCGGAGATCAGCAGGGCCAGCGCCAGCACGACGAAAAACACCAGTCGGGCGAGGGCGGAAGGGCCTTGCTTGAACAGGGGCGGCGGACTGTATTCCATGGTCGGCGCCGGGGGCGTGAGCGGTTGGGTGAGACGGCGGCGCGCGAGGAACGCGCGTTCAGCGCGCGGAGGCCGGTAGGCCCAGCCAATGGCAAACCGGCCCGCAAGGGGCCGTGTGCCAGATCCGCGCTACTGACATGGAGACGGGCTCGCTTACTCGTACGAGAAGATGCTGCCCAGCTTGTCCATGCGTTCGAGCGCCATGCCCGAGCCGCGCACAACGCAGGTCAGCGGGTCTTCGGCGACGAGCACCGGCAGGCCGGTTTCCTCGGCGAGCAGGCGGTCGAGGTCGCGCAGCAGTGCGCCGCCGCCCGTGAGCATCATGCCGCGTTCGGCGATGTCCGCGCCCAGTTCCGGCGGCGTCTGTTCCAGCGCGATCTTGACCGACGACACGATCTGGTTCAGCGGATCGGTGAGGGCTTCGAGGATTTCGTTGCTGGAGATGGTGAAGCTGCGCGGAATGCCTTCCGACAGATTGCGGCCCTTCACTTCCATTTCCTTGACTTCGGAACCCGGGAAGGCGGAGCCGATTTCCTTCTTGATGGCTTCGGCGGTTTGCTCGCCGATCAGCATGCCGTAGTTGCGGCGGATGTAGTTGACGATGGCTTCGTCGAACTTGTCGCCGCCGACGCGCACCGAGCCTTTATAGACGATGCCGCCCAGCGAGATCACGCCGACTTCGGTCGTGCCGCCGCCGATGTCCACCACCATGGAGCCGGTTGCTTCCGACACCGGCAGACCGGCGCCGATGGCGGCCGCCATGGGTTCTTCGATCAGGTACACCTGCGAGGCGCCGGCGCCGTGCGCCGCTTCCTTGATCGCGCGACGCTCGACCTGGGTCGAACCGCACGGCACGCAGATGATGATGCGCGGCGACGGCGAGAACATGCGCGATTCGTGAGCGGTCTTGATGAACTGCTTGATCATCTGCTCGGTGACCGTGAAGTCGGCGATCACGCCGTCTTTCATCGGGCGGATCGCCTCGATGTTGCCCGGCACCTTGCCGAGCATCTGCTTGGCTTCCTTACCGACTGCCTGAATGGTTTTCTTGCCGTTGGGACCGCCTTCCTGGCGGATCGATACCACCGACGGTTCGTCTAGAACGATGCCCTTGCCACGCATGTAGATGAGCGTGTTGGCGGTGCCGAGGTCAATCGCCAGATCGTTGGAGAAGTAGCTGCGCAAAAAACCGAACATTCAAAATCCTGTCTCGCTTGGGGCCGGGCCTCGCAACTTATGCGCAGGGCGGCAGCGGAAAAAATAACAGCTTCAACCGGGCGGAAGCGGCGCCACAGGAACTTGAAGCTGCGAGGGAGTCTACCGGAGGCCGTTGCAAAGCCAGGCCGGAAATCCGAACGATCTTGTGGGAATTGTCCAGAAAGGCCTTGGTAAGTCGGTCCGGGTTTGGGTCGAACGCGTAATGATACCTTATAATTTTGGATGTTTTGAAGGAAACGGACGGCACTTTTTGCCACCGCTGGCCCCTTTTTCGAGGTCTTCCTCCAGTGTCGTAACCCGCTGTCGCAGCATTGTTTTTTCCCTTGCGGCGGCGTTCCACCACAATTTCCGGTGACTGCATGGCTCTGACCCTGACCGATGTTAAGCGCATCGCGCATCTTGCGCGGCTCGAACTGGCTGATGCCGACGCCGAGCACACGCTCGTCCAGCTCAATGATTTCTTCGGCCTCGTCGAGCAGATGCAGGCGGTCGATACCACCGGCATCGCGCCGCTTGCCCATCCGATCGAACAGATCGAAGACGTCGCGCTGCGTCTGCGTAACGACGCGGTGAGCGAGACGATCGAACGCGAAGCGTTCCAGCGCCCCGCGCCCGCCGTGCAGGATGGCCTGTACCTCGTGCCCAAGGTGATCGAGTAAGACCCGCGCGGCGAGCCCGGCGCGATGTGCTGGCGCAGCCGCGCTCTTCAGGATAAAAACGCAATGCATGAAAAAAGTCTGACCGAACTGCGCGCCGCGCTGGCGGCCAAGGAATACTCCGCAGTCGAACTGGCGCAGCACTATCTGAAGCGGATCGACGCGGCCAACGGCCTGAACGCGTTCATCCAGGTCGATCCCGAACTGACGCTCGCCCAGGCGAAAGCTGCCGACGCGCTGCTGCACACCGGCCACGCCGGTCCGCTGGTCGGCCTGCCGATCGCGCACAAAGACGTGTTCGTCACCAAGGGCTGGCGTTCCACCGCCGGCTCGAAGATGCTGGCGAACTACGAAAGCCCGTTCGACGCGACCGTCGTCGCGCGTCTGCAGCACGCCGGCATGGTGTGCGTCGGCAAAACCAATATGGACGAGTTCGCGATGGGCTCGTCCAACGAGAATTCGCATTTCGGTCCGGTGCAGAATCCGTGGGACGTCAAGGCCGTGCCGGGCGGTTCGTCGGGCGGCTCGGCGGCGGCCGTGGCCGCGCGTCTCGCGCCCGCCGCGACCGGTACCGACACTGGTGGCTCGATCCGTCAGCCCGCGTCGTTCTCCGGCATCACCGGCATCAAGCCGACGTACGGCCGCGTGTCGCGTTACGGAATGATCGCGTTCGCGTCGTCGCTCGATCAGGGCGGCCCGATGGCGCGCAGCGCCGCCGATTGCGCCACGCTGCTCAACGCCATGGCCGGCTTCGACGAACGCGATTCGACCAGCCTCGCGCGCGAAGACGAAGACTACACGCGCTATCTCGGCCAGCCCTGGCAGGCGGATAACGCGAGCAAGCCGCTCGCCGGTCTGCGCATCGGTCTGCCGAAGGAATATTTCGGCGCCGGTCTCGCCGACGACGTGCGCGCTTCGATCGACGCCGCGCTCAAACAGTACGAAGCGCTCGGCGCCACGCTGGTCGAGGTATCGCTGCCGAAAACCGAGCTGTCGATTCCGGTGTACTACGTGATCGCGCCGGCCGAAGCCTCGTCGAACCTGTCGCGTTTCGACGGCGTGCGCTTCGGCCATCGCGCCGCGGAGTATCGCGATCTGCTCGACATGTACAAGAAGTCGCGCGCCGAGGGGTTCGGCCCGGAAGTGAAGCGCCGCATTCTGGTCGGCGCATACGTGCTGTCGCACGGCTACTACGACGCGTATTACCTGCAGGCGCAGAAGATCCGCCGCATCATCGCGCAGGACTTCCAGGAAGCGTTCAAGCAGTGCGACGTGATCATGGGTCCGGTCGCGCCGTCGGTGGCGTGGGATCTCGGCGCGAAGGGCGACGATCCGGTGCAGATGTATCTGGCCGACATCTACACGCTGTCGGTGAGCCTCGCCGGTCTGCCGGGCATGAGCGTGCCGTGCGGTTTCGGCGTGGGCGCGAATGCGCAGCGCCCGGTGGGTTTGCAGATCATCGGCAACTATTTCAATGAAGCCCGGATGCTGCAGGTGGCCGACGCGTTCCAGCGTGCGACCGACTGGCACCGTCAGGCACCGGCTGGAGTGTGAGCACCATGACCAAGCAATGGGAAGTCGTGATCGGTCTGGAGACCCACGCGCAACTGTCGACCGAGTCGAAAATCTTCTCGGGCTCGCCGACCCGCTTCGGCGCCGCGCCGAACACGCAGGCGAGCCCCGTCGATCTGGCGTTGCCGGGCACGTTGCCGGTGATGAACCGCGGCGCCGTCGAGCGCGCGATCCAGTTCGGCCTCGCGATCGGCGCGACGGTCGCGCCGCGCAGCATCTTCGCGCGCAAGAATTATTTCTATCCCGATCTGCCGAAGGGCTACCAGATCAGCCAGTACGAGATCCCGGTCGTGCAGGGCGGCCAGGTGACGATTCAGGTCCCGGCCAACGAGAAGGCGGGCAAGGAAGCGTACGAGAAGGTCGTCAACCTGACGCGCGCGCACCTTGAGGAAGACGCGGGCAAGTCGCTGCACGAAGACTTCGCGGGCATGACCGGCATCGATCTGAATCGCGCGGGCACGCCGCTGCTCGAAATCGTCACCGAGCCGGAAATGCGCAGCGCGGCCGAAGCGGTCGCCTATGCGAAGACGCTGCATACGCTCGTCACATGGCTCGGCATCTGCGACGGCAACATGCAGGAAGGCTCGTTCCGTTGCGATGCGAACGTGTCGGTGCGTCCGGTCGGTCAGGTCGAATTCGGCACGCGCGCCGAGATCAAGAACCTGAACTCGTTCCGCTTCCTCGAAGAAGCGATTCAGTACGAAGTGCGCCGTCAGATCGAACTGATCGAAGACGGTGGCACCGTGGTGCAGGAAACGCGTCTGTACGATCCGGACAAGCGCGAGACCCGTTCCATGCGCAGCAAGGAAGACGCGCACGACTACCGCTATTTCCCCGACCCCGATCTGATGCCGCTCGTGATCGACGCCGCGTGGATCGAGCGTGTGAAGAGCGAGATGACCGAGCTGCCGGAAGCGATCCAGCAGCGCTTCGTGTCGCAATACGGGTTGACGCCGTACGACGCGAACGTGCTGACGTCGAGCAAGGCGATGGCGGCGTACTACGAAGCGGTGGTCGTCAAGGTCGGCCCGTCGCATGCGAAGGTCGCGGCGAACTGGGTGATGGGCGAAGTGTCGTCGCAACTGAATCGCGAAGGGCTGGAGATCGGCGACTGCCCGGTGTCGGCCGCGCAACTCGCGCTGGTGCTGCAACGTATCGCCGACGGCACGATCTCGAACAAGATCGCCAAGGAGATTTTCCTCGCGATCTGGGAAGAGAAAGCCACCGACGAAACCGCCGCTGACCGCATCATCGAAGCGAAGGGTTTGAAGCAGATTTCGGATACCGGCGCGCTGGAAGCGATCATCGACGAAGTGCTGGCCGCCAACCAGAAGTCGGTCGAGGAATTCCGCGCGGGCAAGGAAAAGGCGTTCAACGCGCTGATCGGCCAGGCGATGAAGGCGACCAAGGGCAAGGCCAACCCGGCGCAGGTGAACGAACTGCTGAAGAAGAAGCTGTCCTGAGTCGACAGATCAATTGAGTTGACCGGCAACGGCTCGGGCTGAACGTCCGCGCCGGATGTCCGGACACCGCGGGCCGTTGCCGGAAACGAAAGTGGGGCAACGGCCCGTTTTATTTTGCAAGCGCTGCCCCGGTGGTGGCGCAAACCGTTGAACGCTAATCAGGGAGTGTGTGGATGGCGAAGCAACCCGAACTCGACGATTTCCGCGTGCCGTTTTTCGACGACGGCAAGAAAAACAGCAAATTCTCGCTCGACGCTTTCGACCCCGGCGCGAAGCCGTTTTCCACCGGCTCGAAGGATTCCGACAAGGCGCGTTTGTCGGAGATCGGCGAGAAGCTCGACCAGTCGCAGGAGCGTCTGCACGCGCAGCGCAAACGTCGCGTCTTGCTGGTGCTGCAAGGCATGGACACGAGCGGCAAGGACGGCACGATACGCGCGGTGTTTCATGAAGTCGATCCGCTCGGTTTGCGCATCGTGCCGTTCAAGGCGCCGACGCCCGTCGAACTCGCGCACGACTTCCTGTGGCGCGTGCATTCGCAGGCGCCTGCCGCCGGCGAACTGACCATCTTCAACCGCAGCCATTACGAAGATCTGCTGGTGCCGACCGTGCTCGGCACGCTGGACGAGCAGGCCTTCGAGCAGCGTTGCTGCCATATCCGCCAGTTCGAGGAATTGCTCGCGTACAGCGGCACGACGATCATCAAGTGCATGCTGCACATTTCGAAGGACGAGCAGCGCGCGCGTTTGCAGGCGCGCATCGACGACCCGAGCAAGCACTGGAAATTCGACGAATCCGATCTCGACGCGCGCAAGCAGTGGGACAAATATCAGGCCGCGTATCGCGATGCGCTGGCCGTGACGTCGACCGAATACGCGCCGTGGTACGTGATTCCAGCGGATTCGAAAACGCATCGCAACGTGATGGTCGCGGAATTGCTGTTGCGCACTTTCGAAGCGTTGAAGCTCGACTATCCACCGGCCAGGGAATCGCTGAAGGGCATCAAGGTCGAGTGAGCGTGCGTGGCCACGGGGTCGAGGAATCCCGCTATTCAACCCTATCCAGAGAATCGAACATAAAAAGGAACGACATGTTGCGTGTCATCACCGCCAACCTGAACGGCATTCGCTCAGCGGCGAAAAAAGGTTTTTTCGACTGGTTCGGCGAACAGAAAGCCGACGTGCTGTGCGTGCAGGAAATCAAATGCTCGCAGGACGACATGACGCCGGAATTCCTGGCGCCGCACAATTTCACCGGCTATTTCCAGCATGCGGTGAAAAAAGGCTATAGCGGCGCGGGCGTCTACACGCGCCACGAACCGGACGAAGTGGTGATCGGTTTCGGCAGCGAGGAATTCGATCCGGAAGGGCGCTATGTCGAACTGCGCTTCGGCAAGCTGTCGGTGATCTCGGTGTATGTGCCGTCGGGATCGAGCGGCGACGAGCGTCAGCAGGCCAAATTCCGCTTCATGGACGAGTTCATGCCGCATCTCGCCGAACTGGCCAAGGAGCGCGAAGTGATCGTGTGCGGCGACGTGAACATCGTCCACAAGGAAATCGACATCAAGAACTGGAAGAGCAACCAGAAGAACTCGGGCTGCCTGCCGGAAGAGCGCGCGTGGCTCGACAAGCTGTTCGACGAAGTGGGGTACGTCGACGTGTTCCGCACGCTCGACCAGCGGCCCGAACAGTACACGTGGTGGAGCAATCGCGGCGCGGCGTATGCGAAGAACGTCGGGTGGCGGATCGATTATCAGATCGCGACGAAGGAGATCGCGAGCAAGGCGAAACGCACCGACGTGTTCCGCGACATCAAGTTCAGCGACCACGCGCCGCTGACGGTCGACTATGACCATAAGGTCAAGAAGTGAACTGAGGACGTGAGGTCAAGCCGTGGCGTACCGCGGTGGCTTGCCCCTTAACTTAATCCACCCTATCCACTCAATCGCGCGGTGTTTTGCGCTTCGGCCTGCCGATGCCGGCGTAGTCCGGCAGCGCATCCACCGATTTGCCGATGGCCTTTGCGTACAGCGGCAGCATGTCCGGCAGGCGCTTCACGATGTCCTGGCGGCGCACCGGTGTGTACGGGTGCACGTAGATAAAGCCCTGATTGCGGTTGCTCTGCGTCGCCTGCGCGAGCTTGTCCCACAGCGTGACCGCCGCGCGCGGATCGAAGCCCGCGCGCGAGGCGATGTCGCTGCCGATCACGTCGGCTTCGGTTTCGTCGGTCGGCGCGTACTTCATTTCCAGCAACCGCGAGCCGATCCCGAGCGGCGCCGCGCCTAGATCGGCGAGGCCGAACAACTGCGGAATCGTGCCGGACGAATCGAGCTGGCTCGACTGCAACTGGCCAAGCCGTTCGCGCGCATGTTCGCGCAATGCATGCGCGATCTCGTGGCCGATCAGCATGCCGAGTTCGTTGTCGTTCAGTCGCGCACGGTCGAGCAGCCCGCCATACACGACGATCTTGCCGCCCGGCAGACAGTACATGCGGATGTCGGGCGAGCGGATCACGGCCACTTCCCACTTCCAGTTCTTCGCCCGCTCGTTCCATTTGAGCGAGTAGGGAACCAGCTTGTCGACGATCGAGCGCACGCGCGTGACGTGCGCGTCGGTGTCGGCGTACAGACGGTTCGCGTGTTCCGCGCCGTAAGTGATCTGGCTGAATTCCTCGGCGGCCTGCGCTTCGAGCACCGGCGACGGGATCAGGTTGCGAAACACCATATAGCCGCCGAATCGCAATTGCGGGCTCGGACTATACGAGCCGGCGGCGGTCGACGGCATGGTGTTGGCGACGGGCGCTTTAGCGCCCGCTGCCGGTGCGGCCGACGGTGCCGACATGGCGGCGGGCGTGCGCGCCGTGACCGGCGTTTGAGGCGCGGACGTCTGGGCAGGCTGGGCCGATGGCGACAAAGGTGAGGAGCTCGATGTCGCGGCGGCTGGTGCGCTGCCGGCGTTGCTGTTGCTGGTGGCGCCATTCGGCGCGGCCGGTGTCGCATTCTCCGCGCCGTTCACGCCTGCGGAAGATTTCGCGGCCGGCGCGGTAGCGGCTGAGTTGGCATTAGCGTTGGCGTTTGCGTTCGCCGCGCTGGTTGCCGTTGCCGCACTGTTGGCCGTGGCGGCGGGCATCGCGGTCGCATAGGCGCTCATCGGCACGACGCACGCCGGGACGAACCATACGATCGCCAATGCCGCACGCAACGAGGCCACGCGATCGCCGGACTTCAGGGACGAACCGCGCGCCCAACCGTGCAATGCCCTCGCGCGTTGCAACTTGCGCAAGGCCAACGACATCGACATCGACGCGGACATCGACGTGGACAAGCGCGCGCTCACGAGCGGGTTCTCCACGGCGCGATGCGCAGCAGAAGCAGCATGCCGGGCAGCGCCAGCGCGGTACAGACGATGAAGTAATCGAACCAGCCGATCTTCGCGACCACATAGCCGCTCGCCGCCGACGCCAGCGTGCGCGGCACCGACGCGAGGCTCGTGAACAGCGCGAATTGCGTGGCGGTGTAGCGAGGATCGGTGGTGCTGGCGATATAGGCGGTGAAGGCCGCCATCGTCAGACCGGTGGCAAAGGTTTCGAGGCCGTAGATCAGCGCCAGCGCGACCGAGCGCGGATCGAGCTGCACGGTCCAGTCGATGCCGACCAGCGCCAGCAGTTTCGTCGTCGCCTGACTCACGCCCACGGCGACGTCGTAAATCGCGGCGAGACCCGGCGAAGCCGGTCCGAGATGCGCGAGCCACGCGAAGCCGAGCGTCGACACCATCTGCAGGATGCCGAAGATCCACAGGCCGCGGCCAATGCCGATCTTCATCAGCCACACCCCGCCGACAATCCCGCCCGCCACGCTCGCGACGAGCGCGGTGGTCTTCGCGATCACGCCGATCTGCGTCCGCGAATAGCCGATGTCGAGGAAGAACGAGGTGGACAGCGTGGTCGCCATCGTATCGCCGAGCTTGTACAGAAAGATGAAGCCGAGCACGAACAGCGCGCCGCGCCAGCCGTCGCGCTGAATGAATTCCTTGAACGGCTGCACGATCGCTTCGCGCAGGTTCTTCGGCGGCGTGCCGTGCACTTCGGGTTCGCGCACCACCAGCGTCATCACCATGCCCGGCAGCATGAATGCCGCCGTTACCATGAACACGGTGGTCCACGGCAAATGATCGGACAGGATCAGCGCGAGCGAACCGGGCACCAGCGCCGCGAGTTTGTACGCGTTCACATGCACCGCGTTGCCGAGGCCTTGCTGCGTATCGCTCAGCAATTCACGCCGGTACGCGTCGATGACGATGTCCTGGCTCGCGCCGAAAAACGCCACCAGCGCGGTCAGCGCCGCGACCGTCCAGATCGAGTCGCGCGGCGACACGAAACCCAGCGTGGCGATCGCGCCGCCCACCAGAATCTGCGTGACCAGCATCCAGCCGCGCCGCCGGCCCGGCCGCCAGCCCGGCAGACGCGGCACGTAGCGGTCCATCAGCGGCGCCCAGACGAATTTCCACGTGTACGGAAACTGGATCAGCGCAAAGAGGCCGATTTCCTTCAGATTGACGCCTTCGGAACGCAGCCACGCCTGCACCAGATAGACGAGCGTGAACAGCGGCAAGCCGGACGTGAAGCCGAGAAAGACGCAGATCAGCATGCGCGTATTCAGGAACGCGCGCCAGCCGGGATGTTCTTCGTGAGCGGTAAGTGCGGGCGCCTCGTGCGGCGGGTTCGACATGTGGATAACTTGGCGTTAGCTTTTCTTGACGCGATAGACCGCAAGACTACCACGCCAGTTCACGCCCCAGCGGACCACCTGGCCGTCGTGGAGCACCACGCGGTCGAGAATTTCGATGCCGACTTCCGGCGCCAGCGCCTCGAAATCCTCGATGGTCAGCACCCGCACGTTCGGCGTGTTGTGCCACTGATACGGCAGCGACTTCGACACCGGCATGCGCCCCTTCAGCACCGACAGCCGATGCGCCCAGTAGCCGAAATTCGGAAACGACACGATGCATTCCTTGCCGACGCGCACCGTCTCGCGCAGGATCGCCGCGGTCTGATGAATGGTTTGCAGCGTCTGCGACAGGATCGCGAAATCGAAGCTCGCGTCCTCGAACAGGCGCAAGCCGTCTTCCAGATTCTGCTGGATCACGTTGATGCCGTTCTGCGTCGACGCCAGCACGCCGGCGTCGTTGATCTCGATGCCGTAGCCTTGCACGTCGAGTTCCTCGGTCAGCAGCGACAGCAGCGAGCCGTCGCCGCACCCGAGATCGAGCACCGTCGCGCGCGGTTCGACCCAGCGGGCGATCGCGCGGAAGTCCGGGCGCAGCGCCAGATAGTCCAGGGCACGCTGGTTCATGCGTTCACCTCGTTCGCAATACGTTCGTAGTAGGCGCGCATCACGTTGTGATAGCGGGCGTCGTCGAGCAGGAACGCGTCGTGGCCGTGCGGCGCGTCGATTTCCGCGTAGGTGACCGTGCGCTTGTGGTCGAGCAGCGCCTTCACCAGTTCGCGCGAGCGGGCGGGCGCGAAGCGCCAGTCGGTCGTGAAACTGGCGATCAGGTATTTCGCCGTGGTGTGCGCGACGGCGGCGGTCAGGTCGCCGTCGAAGGCCTTGGCCGGGTCGAAATAGTCCAGCGCGCGGGTGATCAGCAGGTACGTGTTCGCGTCGAAGTAATCGGCGAATTTGTCGCCCTGATAGCGCAGGTACGACTCCACTTCGAATTCCACGTCGAAGTTGAAGTTGTAGGCGTCCACCGCGCCTTCCGCGCGGCGCAGCGAGCGGCCGAATTTCTCGGCCATGTCGTCGTCCGACAGATACGTGATGTGGCCGATCATCCGCGCGACACGCAGGCCGCGTTTTGGCTTCACGTTGTGCGCGTAGTAGTTGCCGCCGTGAAAATCCGGGTCCGACAGGATTGCCGAGCGCGCCACCTCGTTGAACGCGATGTTCTGCGCGGACAGCTTCGGCGTGGAGGCGACCACGATGCAATGCGCGACCCGCTCCGGATACATCACGCTCCACGCGAGCGCCTGCATGCCGCCGAGGCTGCCGCCCATCACGGCGGCAAAGCGCGTGATGCCGAATTCATCGGCGACGCGCGCCTGGGCGTTGACCCAGTCTTCCACGGTGACGACGGGAAACGCCGCGCCGTACGGCTGGCCGGTCGCCGGATCGATGCTCATCGGTCCGGTCGAGCCGAAGCACGAGCCGAGATTGTTCACGCCGATCACGAAGAACCGGTTGGTGTCGAGCGGCTTGCCCGGCCCGACCATGTTGTCCCACCAGCCGACGTCTTTCGGCTTGTCCGCGTACACGCCCGCCACGTGATGCGACGCGTTGAGCGCGTGACAGACGAGCACCGCATTGCTGCGCGCGGCGTTCAGCGTGCCGTAGGTCTCGACCATGAGGTCGTAGCCGGCCAGCGAACTGCCGTTCTGCAGACGCAGCGGCTCGTTGAAATGCATTTTTTGGGGAGCGACGATACCGATCGATTCCATTCATTCCGCCATTTAACAAATACAGGGCGGCTAGACGGCGTCGGCGAGGCACGGAGGGAACAGCGGTGTGCGCGGCTGACGACCTCTTTAGCCGCATTTATAGTGAACCGCGCGGGAGATATTCCCGGTAGTTCGCGCGCCCGCAATCGAGTCAGCAAATCGGCGCGTAATCAATGTGCAACGTGGCGTGCGGCGCATTCAGCAAGGCGCCCGCCTGTCGCGATCAGGCGCAAAGTATAGCGGAAAATCCGGAGCGGCAACGTCGAGCGCCTGACGGCGGCGCGACGTCTGCCGCGTGGACTACTGAAGAATCAGCAGGATCTGCGCGTCGGCGTGCTCGGCGGGAAGCCGTGCGAAACCGCTACGCACGTACCGGTGCCACCGGCCGATGATGTAGCTCAGCAGCAGACTCGCGCGAATCGCCGGCTCGTAGCCGGCTTCCCGTTGCGCGACGCGCAGGCACTGCTTCAACGAGACCTCGACGCGCTCCAGCATCTGGTTGACGCGCTCGGTGAGCCGTTCGTGTTCGCCGACCAGCGCCTCGCAGGTCAGCACGCGCGTCATGCCGGGATTTTTCGCGGGGAAGTTGAGCAGCATCAAGGCGATCGCGCGGGCCTGCAGCACGCCGTCGCTTTCCTTGCTGGTGATCTGGTTGATCAGGCCGAAGAGGGTCTGCTCGATGAACTCGATCAGCCCTTCGAACATTTGCGCCTTGCTGGCGAAATGGCGGTACAGCGCGGCTTCCGACACGCCGAGCCGGGCGGCCAGCGCCGCCGTGGTGATTTTTTCGCTTTTGGGCGTTTCCAGCATCGCGGCGAGCGTCTGCAGGATATGCACGCGGCGCTCGCCCGGCTTCAGGCGCTGCGCGCGTGGCGCGGCCGGGGCCGAGGCCGCCGGCTGGTGGTCCGGGTCGTGTTCGGTTAAGACTTCGTCAGGCTTGATCGGCTGCATGGCTGTCGTCCCGTCTGCTGTCCCTTCAATCGAACCGAGCGGGTGCCCAGTCGTAGCGATTTTAACGAACGAATGCTCTGGTCGACATAGTGCGGCCGGCCGGTACCCGGCAGACGTGTCGGCACGCCGTCCACGTGCGGTTTGCGCGGCAGATGGCCGGTGATCCAGATGGTGCGGATGCCGAGTTGCCGGTAGTTCTTCAGATGCGAGCGCGTGTCTTCGACGAGGATCGCGTCCTTGAGCGACACGTGGGCGTCGCGCATGGCTTTGCGCAGCATCGCGTGGTCGGGTTTGGCGCGCCAGCGGCGGCGGTCGGCCATGTGTTCGATCGCGATCACCCGTTCGAACAGGCGTTCGATGCGCAGTTCCGCGAGCACCGCGCGCGCGTACGCCTCGGGCGCGTTGGTCAGCACGATCTTGCGGCCCGGCAGCGCCGCGACGAGACGCGCGACGCCGCGTTCGTGACGGATCATCGAGCCGAGATCCGGGAACGTGTGGACAAACTTCAGGAAGTCGTGCGGATCGAGCGGATGGTGGCGCGTGAGGCCGAGCAGCGCCGCGCCGTAACGTTCGGTGTAGACGCGGCGCAGGCGGCTGGCTTCATCGACGTCCACCTTCAGCGTGTCGATGATGTACTGGTTCATGCCCGCGTTGATCGCCGGAAAGATCGCGTGCGATGCGTGGTGCAGCGTGTTGTCGAGATCGAACAGCCAGACCGGCTTGCCGCCGGCCACATGCGGACGACGGCGCCGCGAAGTGGGAGTGCGCATGACGAAGAGCGCCGGATGGGCGCGATGTGAAGTGTGGCGTTGGTGTGGCGAGAAGCAGCGAACGAGGCGGGTTCGTGCGGCGGAGAGGGCGAGCGGTGAGGCCGCGCGCGGCGCGGGCGCGCCGGATGGCGAGTTGCCTTGCGGGCCGGGTCTTGAAGGCGGTGAAGTTCAGCCCCAACAAAGCAAACGGCACACAGAACACGCCCTCGGGACGCGCGCTGTGTGCCGTTTGTGAGGCAGGGATCAATGCGAGCGGATCATCGTGCCGAACGGCTGTTCGGTGAGAATTTCCAGCAGCACCGAGTGCTCGATGCGGCCGTCGATGATGTGCACCGAACGCACGCCGCTCTTGGCCGCGTCCAGCGCCGACGAGATTTTCGGCAGCATGCCGCCGGAGATCGTGCCGTCGGCGAACAGACCGTCGATTTCGCGTGCCGACAGATCGGTCAGCAGATTGCCTTCCTTGTCCATCACACCGGGGATGTTGGTCATCATCACGAGCTTTTCGGCGTTCAGCACGACCGCCAGCTTGCCCGCGACCAGGTCCGCGTTGATGTTGTACGACAGGCCGTCTTCGCCGAAACCGATCGGCGAGATCACGGGGATGAACGCGTCGTCCTGCAGCGCCTTCACGACCGCCGGGTTGATCGCCTCGACCTCGCCGACCTGACCGATGTCGACGTACTGGCCGGGATTCTCGCGATCCGGCATCAGCATCTTGCGCGCGTGGATCAAGCCGCCGTCCTTGCCGGTCAAGCCGACCGCGTGGCCGCCGAAATGGTTGATCAGCGTGACGATGTCCTGCTGCACTTCGCCGCCGAGCACCCATTCGACGACTTCCATCGTCTCTTCGTCGGTGACGCGCATGCCCTGGATGAACGTGCCCTGTTTGCCGATCTTTTTCAGCGCGGTGTCGATTTGCGGGCCGCCGCCGTGCACGATGACCGGATTGATACCGACCAGCTTCAGCAGAATCACGTCGCGCGCGAAGCCTTGCTTCAGGCGCTCTTCGGTCATGGCGTTGCCGCCGTATTTGATGACCACGGTTTTACCGTGATATTGACGAATGTAGGGCAGCGCCTCGGCCAGGATTTCAGCCTTCAGGGTGGGCGCGATCTGCGAAAGGTCAGGTAGCTCGGACATGGCGGCAGGCTCAGGCACGGGACAGTTAAAACACGGCGAATTGTACAGGACTGGCGCGCTGCAGCAGGGTTTTCCATAGCGGCGCCGGCAGCGGGCGGCGTGGACTTTTGCGCAGCGCGCCATGACGGCGCACTGACGGTCCGCCGCCGACCCGCGCAAGCCGGCCGACGTGCAAGAGTACGCGGTCCGCTCGCGCCTGTGTATTAGCCGAATGGACGACTGCCGTTAGGACGCCCGTGGTGGCATCATTTGCGAGTCGAAGCCCGATTCAGCCGGATGATCCGGCGCTTGCCGCCATGAACACGCCTGCTTTTCGCCGAGAATCCAGCCGCAAAAACAGTGCGCGCTGCCCGCGCTGCGGCAATGCGTTCGATTGCGCGAGACACGCGCAGCCGTTCGATTGCTGGTGCGCCGAGATGCCCGTGTTGCCGGTGGAGCGAGTGGACCCGGCTGGCGGCTGTCTGTGTCCGGAATGTCTGGCGGCGGAAATCGCGCGCGCGACGCAAGGACGGCTACCAGGGGCGGATTCGCCGTGAGTTCGCGGTGGCCGCGCGTCGATTCTCGCGTCGAATTAGTTAAAGATTGGCCGCCGTACCGTACTTATGCCTCGCTGTGCTTCATCGCGAGCGCGTTCAAATCGCCGGCCACTTCGGCCAGCACCGGCTCCCATTGACCGAAGCGCGGCTGCCGGTAAAGCTTCGCGCTCGAATACCACGGGCTGTCGCGGCGATCCAGTTGCCAGACCCAGTGCGGATTGACGTCGAGCAATATCCACGTGCGCTGACCGAGCGCACCGCTCAAATGCGCCGCCGACGTGCATACGGTGATCACGAGATCGAGCGTGCTGACGAAGGCGGCGGTGTCGTCGAAGGTCGCGAATTCGGCGGTGAAGTCGGTGATGGCGAAACCGGCGGCGCGAGCAGCGGCCACATCGGCGTCGGCGCCCGGCTGCAACGAATAGAAGGCGACGTTTCGCATCGCGCCGAAATGCGCGGCATAGCGTTCCCAGCCGACGCGCCGAAACGGATTGCGCTGATGCCCGATGCTGCCGGTCCACGTCAGCCCGACTTTGAGCCGGGTTTCCTTGTTCATCCTGACGCGCCACGATTCGCGGGCCGTTTCATCGGCGCGCAGATAGGCGGTGGGCGCAGGGATCGAGGTGTCGCGCGTGTCGAAGATCGACGGCAGGCTGAGCAACGGGATCTCGTAGTCGAACGGCATAAGTGACTCGACCTTGGCGCTGCTGGAATAGGCGTCCACGTGATTGCCGAAGCTGCGCGTCAGCAGTGCCCCCATCTGCGGAAACGAATTCCAGAAGACGCGCCCGCCCTCGCGATGAACGCGATCCGCTAGCATCGGGATATAGCGGCTGAACTGGAGCACGTCGCCCATGCCCTGTTCGCCCCACACCAGCAGCGTCTTGCCGGCGAGCGGTTCGCCTCGCCATGTCGGCACCGGGAATGCGGGACGGTTGCCGCCGAGTTCCGCCGAACCATCCCAGCGTGCTTCGTGCGATTGCCAGCCGGCGGCATAGTTGCCGCGCATCAATTGCAGCATCGCGAGATTGGAGCGCATCGTCGCGTTGCCGGGCGCCGCCGCGCACGCGCTTTGCGCGGCCTCGTCGGCGTCGTCCCAGCGTTGCGCTTCGCGGAGCGCCAACGCATGGTTGTTGAGCGCCAGCGGGCTGTGCGGCGCGCAGCGTACGGCTGCCGCGCCGGCGTCGAGCGCACGCGGCAGGTCCATGGCCATGCGGTAAGCGTGCGCGAGATTGGTCCACGCATCGCCGTCGCCGGGGTCGTTTTGCACCGCGCTTTCGAGCAGCGCGAGTTGTTCGCGCGCGTCGCCGCCGGTCAGCATCAATGCGCCGGCCAGGTTGTTGCGCAGGCGCGGCAGCGTTGGGTCGAGCGAGAGCGCACGGCGGTACGGCCCGATTGCGCCGCGGTGACGATTTGCCATCTGCAGCGCGTGCCCCAGCCGGAAGTGCGCCGGGGCGTGAGCGGGATCGAGTTGGGCAATAATGGCGGCGAGTTCGATCGCTTCGTCATGTCGCTGACGATCGGACAGCCTGCCGCTGAACAGGTCGAGCGACGGTTCGTCGAGTGGCCACAGCCGGCTCGCGGCGTCGAGCCAGCGGGCGGCGGTGTCGGCGGCGCCGTTCTGGCGGGCTGCGGCAGCATGTCGCAGAAAGGTCAGGAAAGCTGACGAGACGTCGGTGTCGCGATCGAAGGTAGGCAGCATGGGCGGCGGCGCGCGTTGCGCGAGCCGGGATGGACGGCAATGACGCGTGGCGCTGGATTGAAAACCCGCCATGCTATCGACGCGATGCCACGTGGTATGTCGGACTAGTCTGAACGGGTACACTCAAGTCATCATGCATCGAATCACCAACACCGGCCGCGTCAATCTCGGTCATCTGTTCTGGCTGCGCTGCCTCGCGATCATCGGGCAGTTGGTGACCATCGCGGTCGTGCAGATCTTCATCGGCGTGAAATTGCCGTTGCCGGCCATGCTGCTCGTGATCGCGCTCGAAGTGATCTTCAACGGCATCACATGGTGGCGCGTCTCGCAACAGCGGCCCGAGTCCAACATCGAGTTGTTCGGGCAGATCTGGGTGGATCTGGGCGCCTTGTCCGCGTTGCTGTTTCTATCGGGCGGCACCACCAATCCGTTCGTATCGCTCTATCTGCCTTCGCTCGCGATTGCCGCCGCGGTGTTGCCGTGGCACCTGATGGCGTGGCTCGCCGCCTTCGCGGTGGCCTGCTACGCGGTGCTCGGTTTCGATTCGGTGCCGCTGAATCTGGATAACCCCGCGAATCTGTTCGATTACTACCGCGCCGGCATGTGGGTCAACTTCATGGTCAGCGTGGGCTTGATCGCGTGGTTCGTCGCACGCATGTCGCGTGCGCTGCGACTACGTGACGCAGCGCTTGGAGATGCGCAGCAGCGCTTGCTTCACGACGAACGAGCGGTCGCGCTGGGCGTGCAGGCGGCCACCGTCGCGCACGAAATCGGCACGCCGCTGTCTACAATTGCCATGTTGTCCGAAGAATTGCGCGACGCGGCCCGTACCGACAAGGGGCTCGCGCCGTACAGCGCCGACTTCGAACTGCTCGAACAACAGATGTCGCTGTGCACGTCGGCGTTGGCAAGATTGCGCAGCCGCGCATCGACGACCACCAGCCGGCAGCCGGTCGGCGAATGGCTCGAATCGTTCGGCGAACAGTGGCGCTTGCGGCATCCGCATGTCAAATTCGAGCGGATCGGCGTACCGCCGGCCGGCGTCAATCTTGACGACACGGTAGCCGTCAGTCAGATTCTGACGATCCTGCTCGACAACGCGGCGCGCGCGAGCCGCGATCACGTGACGCTGTCCTGCTCGCTTGCCGCACGCGGCGATCAGATCGTTTTCGAAGTCTGCGATGCGGGCCCCGGCATTCCGTCCACCTTGCGCGGCTCGCTCGGTGCGATGCCGGTGGAGAGCACGCAAGGCGGACACGGCGTCGGCCTGTACCTGGCGTTTTCGGCGGCGGCGCGGCTCAGAGGCTCGATCGAACTGACCGACGTCAGTCCGATCAAGCCGCGTGGCACGCGCGCGCTGCTGAAGTTGCCGCTCGGCGGCCGCAAATTATCCGGCGCGGGCCGTCAAGGCGCCGCGCCATCCAACACGGAGAAACAGGCATGAGCGAAATGAATTTTCTGGTGATCGACGACGATGAGGTGTTCTCCGGCATCCTCGCTCGCGGTTTGACCCGGCGCGGCTACACGGTGAGCGAAGCGCACAACGCGGACGAAGCGATCAAGCTGGCGAATCAGCAGAAATTCAGCCAGATCACCGTGGATCTGCATCTCGGCAACGACTCCGGTCTCACCCTCGTCGCGCCCTTGCGCGATCTTCAACCGGACGCGCGCATGCTGGTGCTGACCGGCTATGCGAGTATCGCCACGGCGGTGCAGGCGGTGAAGGACGGCGCGGACAACTATCTCGCGAAGCCCGCCAACGTCGAGACGATCCTGTCGGCGCTGCAAAGCGAAGCGAGCGCGCTGCAGGCGGAAGAAGCGCTTGAGCATCCCACGCCGCTGTCGGTGGCGCGGCTGGAGTGGGAGCACATTCAGCGCGTGCTCGCCGAGCACGGCGGCAATATTTCGGCGACCGCGCGTGCGTTGAACATGCATCGGCGGACGTTGCAGCGGAAGCTGGCCAAGCGGCCGGTCAAGCAGTAAGTCGTCAGGCAATCGGCGCGGCCTGTTCGCTCGCTTGCGCGATTGCCGGATTTGCTTGCTGCAAAAAAACCGGGCTGCCTTTTTACGGGCAGCCCGGTTTTTTATGCTTCGGGTTTGATCGGCATCAGTCGATCATGATCGGCACGCGGCGGTCCGCACGTGCGTTGGCGTCGACATCACAGCACGTAGCGCGACAGATCCTCGTCTTCGGCCACTTCGTTCAACGCGCGATCCACATACGCCGCGTCGATCTGCACCGTCTTGCCCGAGTGATTGCCGGCCGAGAACGACACTTCCTCGAGCAGTTTTTCGATCACCGTGTACAACCGGCGTGCACCGATGTTTTCGGTCTTCTCGTTCACCGAATACGCGATCTCGGCGAGACGGCGAATGCCGTCGTCGGCGAATTCGAGGTGCACGTCTTCCGTGGCGAGCAGCGCCTGGTATTGCTTGACGAGGCTCGCGTCCGTGGACACCAGGATCGACTCGAAATCGTTCACCGACAGCGAGTCCAGTTCGACGCGAATCGGGAAACGGCCCTGCAGCTCGGGAATCAGATCGCTCGGCTTGGCCAGGTGGAACGCGCCGCTCGCGATAAATAGAATGTGGTCGGTCTTCACCATGCCGTACTTGGTGTTGATCGTGGTGCCTTCGACGAGCGGCAGCAGATCGCGCTGCACGCCTTGACGGGATACTTCGCCGCCACCGGCTTCCGCGCGCGACGCGATCTTGTCGATCTCGTCGAGGAACACGATGCCGTTCTGCTCGACGTTCTGGACCGCCTTGGTCTTCACCTCCTCGTCGTTCAGCATCTTGCCGGCTTCTTCGTCGGTGAGGACCTTCAGCGCTTCCTTTACCTTCATCTTGCGGCGCGTTTTCTTGCCGCCGCCGATGTTCGCGAACATCGAACGGATCTGCTCGGTCATGTCTTCCATGCCCGGCGGCCCCATGATGTCCATGCCCACTTGCGGCTGTTCGACGTCCAGCTCGATTTCCTTGTCGTCGAGCAGGCCTTCGCGCAGACGCTTGCGGAACGTCTGACGCGTGGTGCCGCCTTCGTCCGCGGTGTCGGTCGCGCTCGAACTCGCGCCGAAACCGACCGGGCGGGCGCTCGGCAGCAGAATGTCGAGGATGCGGTCTTCGGCCTGATCTTCCGCCTTGGTCCGCACTTTGCGCATTTCCGTTTCGCGGGTCTGCTTGACGGAGATTTCGATCAGATCGCGCACGATGCTGTCGACGTCGCGGCCCACGTAGCCGACTTCGGTGAACTTGGTCGCTTCGATCTTGATGAACGGCGCGTCGGCCAGTTTCGCCAGACGCCGCGCGATTTCGGTTTTACCGACACCCGTCGGTCCGATCATCAGAATATTCTTCGGCGTGATTTCCTGACGCAGCGGTTCCTCGACCTGCTGACGCCGCCAGCGATTGCGCAGCGCCACCGCCACCGCCTTCTTCGCGCGGCCTTGGCCGATGATGTGTTTGTCGAGTTCCGAGACGATCTCGGCAGGGGTCATGGTGCTCATCGTGGGTCCTTACTCGATCGTCTCGATGACGCGGTTGTGGTTCGTGTAGATGCACATGTCGCCGGCAATCTGCAGCGACTTCTCCACGATGTCGCGGGGCGACAGGTCGGTGTTTTGCGCGAGCGCGAGTGCCGCGGCCTGCGCATACGAGCCACCCGAGCCGATCGCGCAGATGCCGCCTTCGGGATCGAGCACGTCGCCGTTGCCGGTGATGACGAGGGTGGTGGTGGCGTCGGCGGTGATCAGCATGGCTTCGAGCCGGCGCAGCATGCGGTCGGTGCGCCAGTCTTTCGCGAGTTCGACGGCCGCGCGCGTGAGATTGCCCTGATGTTTTTCCAGCTTCGCTTCGAAACGGTCGAGCAGGGAGAAGGCGTCCGCCGTGCCGCCGGCGAAGCCGACCAGCACCTTGCCGTTGTAGATGCGCCGGACCTTCTTCGCACCGCCCTTCATGACGATGTTGCCCAGCGTCACCTGGCCGTCGCCGCCGAGCGCGACCTTGTCGCCGCGGCGCACGGAGACGATCGTCGTGCCGTGAAATTGCTCCATATGCGTTCCTCTTTGCAAAACGGGTAGGACGCGGCAGCGCGATGCGCGGCCGCATGAATCCTGAAAGCGGACGGCGCGCGACGCAGGGATCGAAACCGGCCGCTCGCGCGCACGTGCTGCGCATGTCCGGTTTATTTTAGGGCGTGCGCGGTCATATCAAGACCCGCTGGCTGGCATGGGAGAAAAAACGTGTGGGCGATGGCCCGGCAGTCTGCGTCATATCGCGCGCGGCAATGAGCGCTGGCGGCACGCGCTTGACGACAGAAGAAGGAAGAGGAACACGCGCATAAGCGCTGAAAAACGCAAAACAGAAACGCCCCGCATCGCGTGAAAAACGACGTGCGCCGAACACGCATAAAAGAAAAAAGGCGCACGGATCACCGTGCGCCTCTCGACGAAGCAGCGTTTCAGGGCGCGGAGCCGAAGCCGCGCCGCAGGCGTTCAGTCGCCGAACAGCTTCTGGCGCAGCTCGCGGCGTTCCTGCGCTTCCAGCGACAGGGTAGCCGTGGGCCGTGCGAGCAGACGCGGAATGCCGATCGGCTCGCCGGTTTCTTCGCACCAGCCGTAGTCGCCCGAATCGATACGTGCGATCGATTGCTGCACTTTCTTCAGCAGCTTGCGTTCGCGGTCGCGCGTGCGCAGTTCGAGCGCATGCTCTTCCTCGATCGTTGCGCGGTCGGCCGGGTCCGGCACGATCACCGTTTCGCGCAGATTTTCGGTGGTTTGGCCGGCATTGCGGAGAATGTCCGCTTGCAGCTGTTCGAGCTTGTTCTTGAAGAAGGCGAGCTGATCCTCATTCATGTAATCCTTGTCGCTCATCTTCAGGATTTCGGCTTCGGTCAAGAGTCGTTTCGTCGTCATCTGGCTTGCTTCTTCAATGTGAGGCAAAACTCTTACATAGTGCCCGCACTTTCGTATTGCCCGCAAAGGCACCTTGAGGACGCGGAGCGCCAAGGCGGGCACGGACGATGGACTGTCGTGACGCCGAAGCGCCTGGCGCCCACACGCCGGGCGTCGCAACGCCAATGCGGGGCCGAACTCCTCTGGAAACCGATTCTCAAATGCTCCTGAGGCATTGCTTGCCGGCAGCGCGCCTTTTCAGGCGCCGCTACCCGGCATTCTCGGCGTATTGTCCGGACAAGATTTTCCGGCGCCGTTTCAGGCCCGGCGCGGGATACGCGCTGACCGGGCAATTCGTTGTCATTCTCCAGTGGGCACGTATTGTAACTGAATCACAATCCGGCACCGCATCTCGCGAAAATCCCCGGCGGCGCACTGATATCCCGAAAATATAACGCGCGTCCGATCAAAAAGCGATGGTCGTGCACGCTTTAATACAGCAGGGTTTTCACGCGCTTTTCACACGCCCGACATTTCAGGCGGCTTTCGGCCAAAGCGGGCTGCATTCAGCAGATGATTTCTGCTTCGGCCGCCGGCCGCACGCCTTGTAGCACGGGTGTTTGAGCGCTATCAGCATGATGCGTGCCGCGCTCGGCGAAAAGCGCGGCACAGGCTGACAAATTGGCGAGATACGGATATTCCGGGCGCGAGGCCCGAGACTTGACGTTCAACACCGCGCGCGGCGCAGAGCGCACCGCGCGGTGGAACGCAAAACCAGCCGGCTGGATTGGATATCGGTATCAGGCGAGACAGGCGTCCAGACCGTCGGTGATCAGGTCCTGCGGCAGTTCGATACCGATGAACACCATCTTGTTGGTCTTCTTCTCGATCGGCTGCCATTTCGCGGCGAGGTCGCTGCCCATCATCTGATGCACGCCCTGGAACACCACCTTGCGATCGACGCCCTTCATATACAGCACGCCCTTGTAGCGCAGCAGGCGTTCGCCGTAAATCTGCAGGATGCCGCCGAGGAAGTCTTCCAGCTTGTTCGGATCGAACGGCCGGTCGTTGCGGTACACGAACGACTTGATCTTGTCGTCGTGATGCGCGTGATGGTGATGCGCATGATCGTGGCCTTCGTGGTCGCACTTGCCATGATCGTGATCGCAGTTGGCATGATCGTGGTCGTCATGCGCATGCGTGTGGCCGTGTTCGTCGTGCGCGTGGGCGTGGCTATGCGCGTGCTCGTCTTCGGCGAGGAAGTCCGGATCGATTTCGAGCTTCGAATTCAGGTTGAAGCCGCGCAGGTCGAAGATTTCCTTGATGTCCGCTTCGCCGAAATTGACGACCTTGATCGCCGCCTTCGGGTTCATGTGCAGCAGACGGTGACGCAGCGCATCCACGTGTTTTTCATCGACGAGATCGGCCTTCGTGATGAACAGGCGATCGGCGAAACCGACCTGACGCTGTACCACTTCGTGCTCGTCCAATTGATGGTTCGCGTGCTTCGCGTCGACCAGCGTGATGATCGCGTCGAGCAGGAATTCGTCGGCGATCTGGTTATCCATGAAGAAGGTCTGCGCGACCGGGCCCGGATTCGCGAGACCAGTGGTTTCGATCACCACGCGGTCGAAGTCGAACTCGCCCGCCTGCTTTTTCGCCGCCAGATCGCCCAGCACGCGCGCGAGGTCGCCGCGGATCGTGCAGCAGATGCAGCCGTTGCTCATCTGGATGATCTGTTCGGTCGTGTCCTGCACGAGAATTTCGTTGTCGATGTTCTCTTCGCCGAACTCGTTTTCGATCACGGCGATCTTCATGCCGTGCTTTTCGTTCAGGATGCGCTTGAGCAGGGTGGTTTTGCCGCTGCCGAGAAAGCCGGTGAGGATGGTGACTGGGATCATGAGGGTCGCCTGTGTGTGTTCGTGAAACGTGCGTAATCGAGCGCCGGAAGCGCGGATGCCTGAAGCGTCGATGCCCGAGACGCCGAAGCGTCAAGCGTCGAAGCCTGAGGCGCGGCGGCCGGATGGCGCGCAGCCCCGCCTGAGCCGGTTATTGAAACATATCTGCCGGGCGGTTGCAGGGGAGGGCGGGTTGTGTACCCGCGCGGCGCCGTTCGGCCTCCCGCGTTGCCCGTCCCGCATCGCCCGGCACGACAAATAAGCCTGAATGTAAGGGCAGTCAGGCGATTTGCAACAGCAGCCCCTTCAGGTATTCGCCTTCCGGGAACGCGGTGAGCAGCGGATGATCGACGCCCGCGCCGAGCCGCTTGAGAATCCGCGCATCGACGCGCGCGTCGGCGGCCGCGCCGGAGACGATCTTCTGGAACAGCTCGGCATCGATCGCACCGGAGCACGAGTACGTGAACAGCAGGCCGCCCGGCCGCAGCAGCTTCAACCCCGTCAGGTTGATGTCCTTGTACGCCCGCGCCGCGCGATCCACATGTTCCTTCGACGGCGCGAACTTCGGCGGATCGAGCACCACCAGGTCGAAGCGCTCGCCCTCGTCGTGCAGACGGCGCAGCGTCTTGAATGCGTCGGCGTCGAGCCACGTCGCGCGTTCGGCGTCGAAGCCGTTGGCGGCCACGTTCTGCTGCGCGATGGCCAGCGCGTCGCCGGACGAATCGATCGACACGACCCGTTTGGCGCCGCCCTTGAGCGCCGCCAGCGAAAACCCGCCGGTGTAGCAGAAGCAGTTCAGCACTTCACGATCCTGCGCGAGTTGCTGTACCAGCAGGCGGTTGTCGCGCTGATCGACGTAGAAGCCGGTCTTGTGGCCGTTGCGCACGTCGACGTGATAGCGCACGCCGTTTTCGCTCGCGATCAGCGCGTCGGATGGCGCTTCGCCCGCCAGCACGCCGGTGATCTGTTCGAGGCCTTCCTTCTGGCGGATCGACACGTCCGAGCGCTCGTAGACGTTCGGGCAGCCGGTCGCGCCGACCAGCGCCGCGACGATCGCCTCTTTCCACGCCTCGACGCCCGTCGCCATGAACTGGCAGACGAGCTGGCTGCGCTGGCCCGCGTCCTCGGCGACGTAGTGGTCGACGATCAGGCCGGGCAGGCCGTCCGCCTCGCCGAAAATCAGCCGCACCGCGCCGGTGTCGTGCACCATCGTTTGCCGATGCGAGAGCGCGCGCTGCACGCGGCGCTTGAAGAACGCGTGATCGATCGGCTCGCTTTCGTCGAAGCTCCACACCCGCGCGCGGATCTGCGAATGCGGGCTGTAGGCGGCGCGCGCGAGGAACCGGCCGTCGTGCGCGCGCACCAGCACGGTGGCGCCGGGCGCGGGATTGCCGTCGACGCGGTCGATCGCGTTGGCATAGACCCACGGATGACGGCGCAGCAGCGACTTTTCTTTCGACGGTTTGAGCGTAACGGTATTCATCGGCGGTTCAGTGAAGCAGTGAGCAGTGAAGCAATGATCCGCGTGGCAATGCGCACGCGGCGAGTAATCCGGCAGCAGCGGGTGGAACGGAAGCGGCGAGTCGATCGGAAGCCGCCGCCGCCATGCGATCTCAGTCGCGTTTCTTGGCGCGCGGATGCGCCTGATCGTAGACGCGCGCGAGATGCTGGAAATCGAGCGCGGTGTACACCTGCGTGGCGGTGATGCTGGCGTGGCCGAGCAACTCCTGCACGGCGCGCAGATCGCCGCTCGATTGCAGCACATGCGTGGCGAACGAATGCCGCAGCACGTGCGGATGCACGTTGGCCGGAATGCCGGCCTGCATCGCCGCGCGCTTGACGCGTTCGCGCACCACGTTCGGCGACAGCCGGTTGCCGCGCGCCGACAGAAACAGCGGATGCGGATCGTGCTTGACCATCTGGTCGCGCACCGCGAGCCACGCGTTCAGCGCGGCGAGCGCCTTGCTGCCGACCGGCACGATACGGCGACGGTTGCCCTTGCCGAGCACTTCGACTTCGGCGGCATCGAGCTTGAGCCAGCCGGCCGAGCGGTAGCCGTCGGCATCGGCGAAACGCGCGTCGAGGCCGACCAGTTCCGACAGGCGCAGACCCGACGAGTAGAACAGTTCGAGCATCGCGTGATCGCGCAAACCTTCGAGCGATTCGGGCGGCGGGTTGTCCATCAGGCGCGTGGCGTCGTCGACGGACAGCGCCTTGGGCAGCGTTTTGGCCTGCTTCGGCGCGCGCACGGTGGCGACCGGATTGGCCGGCAGATCGACACGCCCCGCCAGCCAGCGGTAGAACGCGCGCCATGCCGACAGACGGTGACCGATCGAGCGCGCGCTCAGGCCGCCCGCATGCGCGCGCACGACCGCGCCGCGCATATCCACCGCCGTCAGACTTTCGAGCGGCCGGCCCTTGGCCAGCAGGCGGAGTTCGTCGAGTTCGTGGGTGTAGGCGCGCAGCGTGTGCGCCGACAGGCGCCGCTCGTGTTCGAGATTCGACAGATAGGCGGCGATCGGGTCGGCTTCGGTCACGTTGGGCTCGATTTCAGGCTCGGGATACGGCTAGCGGGACCGGCCGCGGCCGACGTGGACAACGTGGCCGGCATGGACGACCCGGCCGGCACGGCGCACGGGTAATCGGACACGGTGCGCGATCGGCCATGTCGCGGCGCTCAGCGCGGCAACAACCGGCTCAGCGCGGCGCTGGCCAGCGCGCCGATCTGCGTCAGGAAGTCGGTGGCCATGCCGTCGTGGAAGCGGCGCGCGTCGGCCGAGCCCATCACCAGCAGGCCGAAGGTGGCGGCTTCTTCCTTGCCCTCGGGGTCGCGCAGCGCGAGCAGCGCGATCGATTCGGTCACGTGGGCCGACTCCGGCGCTGCCGTGCCCGACGCGTTGTCTTCCCCGGCGGTGTGCGCGGCATGCGCGGCGCCAGCCGACGGCGTCAACCATTGCGCCGCCTCGAAGCCGGTATTCGCGCCGCAATACGGCGCGGTCAGGCTGTTGGCGAAAATCCGCACTTCCTCGCCGACGTGGCGCGCGAAGTCGGCCTGCGCATACGGTTCGGCGACGTCCCACACGCGCAGCGCGGCTTGCGGCACGTCGAAAATATCGCGCAATCCGCCGGCGATGGTCCGCGGCAGCGCGTACGGATCGCGCTCGGCCATCACGCGGATGGTCCAGCGGTTGAATTTCGCGGCGATGCTGTCGTTCTCGTGGCCGTAGCGCAGCAACTCGGCGAGACGGCGTTCGAGATGCTTGTTCTTGTCGCGCAGCATGTCCATCTGCCGTTCCTGCAGCGACACCGCGGCCTTGCCGTGCGGGTTCGCAAGCCGGATGGTCGCGAGTGTTTCCGCGTGGTCGGCGAAGAATTCGGGATTGGCGAGCAGGTAGTCGGCGACTTCGCGATCGTTCATGGTTTCGGCTAAAGGACTACGGGGCGACGCCTTGCGGCGGCGCGTCGGTCAAGGAAGTTCAGGCGGCGGCCGGGGTTGCCGCTGGGTTGGCCAGCGTGTTGGTCAACTCGTCGGCCAACTCGATTTCGCCTTCGAAAACAGTGGCCGCGGGGCCAGCCATCAGCAACGGGTCGCCGGCTTGTTCGCCGCTCCACGTGATGGTCAGCGTGCCGCCATGCGTATGCACGCGCACCGGCGCGTCCAGCAAGCCGCGCCGGATGCCGGCCGCGACCGCGGCGCATGCGCCCGTGCCGCACGCCAGCGTTTCGCCGGCGCCGCGCTCGAACACGCGCAATTTGACTTCGCTACGGCCGATGATCTGCATGAAGCCTGCGTTCACGCGCTGCGGAAAACGCGCGTGACGCTCGATCACCGGACCGTCGACCAGCACGGGAAACGCTTCGACGTCGTCGACGATCTGCACCGCGTGCGGATTGCCCATCGACACCACCGACACCCAGCGCGTCGCGCCGTTCACATCCAGCGGCCAGAGCGTGTCCGCGCCTTCGCGACGGCCTTCGAGGCCCTTGGTGGCGAACGGCACGTGTTCCGGATCGAACACCGGCACGCCCATGTCGACCAGCACCTCGCCGTTTTCCTGCATGGTCAGCGTGATGGTGCCGTTCTGCACCTGCACGCGCACGCTGCGCTGATCGGTCAGACCGCGTTCACGCACGAACTTCACGAAGCAGCGCGCGCCGTTGCCGCAATGCTCGACCTCGCCGCCGTCGCAATTGAAGATGCGATATCTGAAATCGACGCCCGGCACCGTGGGCTTCTCGACCAGCAGCAACTGGTCGGCGCCGACGCCGAAATGCCGGTCCGCGAGCGCGCGCACCTGCGCCGGGCTCAGGTTGACCGGTTGGGTGTAGCCGTCGAGCACGACGAAGTCGTTGCCCGCGCCGTGCATTTTGGTGAATTTCAGTTTCATCGCGCTATTGTAAGTGACGCGCCCATGGCTGCGCCGGCGGCCGCGTTATTTCGGCCTTCGGCGGTTTTTCCGCGTGCCGGCGGGATCGGCGCCGGCCCTGCCTGAATCCGTCCGGCTCTGTTCGTCCCGGCAGCGAGCACGGCCGGCAGGACGGCAGGCGGCAAGACGGGCGAGGCCGCGCAAAGGCCCTTCAAATGCCCTCGACGGCCGTTCAACGACCGCTCAATACACGCTCGGCTCGCCCGGCGGCCGGGTCTTGAAGCGCTTGTGCACCCAGTAGTACTGCTCGGGCATCAACGGAATGTGCTGTTCGAGGAATTCGTTCATGCGACGCGCGTCCGCGTCGTCGTCGCCGGTCGGGTAGTTGTCCCACGGCTTGAAGACTTTCAGCCGGTAACCCTTGTAGTTCGGCAGCACCTCGCCGATGAACGGCACGACCTGCGCGTGGCCGACCTTCGCGAGACGGCCCACGGCGGTCAGCGTGCAGGTCGGCACGCCGAAGAACGGCACGAAGGTCGAATTGCGCGCGCCGTAGTCCATGTCCGCGCCAAGCATGACCGGCTTGCGCTCGCGCAGCCAGCGCAGCACGATGCGCGCGCTGTCGGCGCGGCTCGCCATGTCCGCGCCGAAACGGCCGCGGGCGGTTTTAGCCACTTCTTCGAGTTCGGGGTTCGACATCGGCTGGTAGAGCGAACCACATTGGCGATCGAGGGCGTAGTTCAGAAAAATCGACCCGGCTTCGATCCCGACAAAATGAAAGCCGAGCAGCAGCGTAGGCGGCATGTCGGGGTCGGTGAGATCGACTTCGCTGTCGACCACGATCAGCTTCTCCAGCTTCTTCGCCGAGCCGAACCACTGGACGCTGCGCTCCAGATAGCTGCGAATCGCGTGCCGGAAGTGCTTGCCGGCCACTTCTTCGCGGCGCTCGTCGCTCCACTCGGGAAAGCACAACTTCAGGTTGATGTGGACGATGCGTTTGCGCTTGCTCGGAATCTGGTAGAGCAGCCAGCCGAGCCCGTCGCCGAGACGCGCGATCAGGCCGTACGGCAACAGCGCAAACAGTTTCAGCAGCGCGATGGCGAGTTTGGTGGCGTACCGGCTTAGCATGCCGATTCTCCAGATGAGGCGCGGCACCGGACGGATTTCAGGAAAGCGGAAGAGTTGACGTAATACGGCACTCGTAGACACTCGGTGACAATCTTGGGAAGTCGCTATAATAATGGCTTCGCCGAGTTAATAGACAACTTGCGGGGCGAAGCTGGCAGGTGCGGTCCACGTGGTTTCACGCGGTTCGAGCCGGTCAGTAAGGTAATCCGCTAAAGCGTCGCCGCTTCAAGGCTCCCGAAGCTGGCTACGTGAAACTCAACCGTAACCACACAACAGGAGTCTGCAACGTGGCAAACGACTATCTCTTCACTTCCGAATCCGTTTCCGAAGGCCATCCCGACAAAGTCGCGGATCAGATCTCGGATGCGATCCTCGACGCCATCCTGACGCAAGACAAATATTCGCGCGTTGCCGCGGAAACGCTTTGCAATACGGGTCTCGTCGTGCTGGCCGGTGAAATCACCACCACCGCGAACGTCGACTACATCCAGGTCGCGCGCAATACGATCAAGCGCATCGGCTACGACAACACCGATTACGGCATCGACTACCGCGGCTGCGCGGTGCTGGTCGCGTACGACAAGCAATCGCCGGACATCGCGCAGGGCGTGGACCGCGCGCACGACAACAACCTCGATCAAGGCGCGGGCGACCAGGGCCTGATGTTCGGCTTCGCGTGCGAGGAAACGCCGGAACTGATGCCGCTGCCGATCCACCTGTCGCACCGTCTGGTCGAGCGCCAGGCGAATCTGCGCCGCGACGGCCGTCTGCCCTGGCTGCGCCCGGACGCGAAGTCGCAGGTCACCGTGCGTTATGTCGACGGCAAGCCGCATTCCATCGACACCGTCGTGCTGTCCACCCAGCACTCGCCGGACATCGATCTGGCCACGCTGCGCGAAGCCGTGATCGAGGAAGTCATCAAGCCGACGCTGCCGGCCGATCTGATCAAGGGCGACATCAAGTTCCTGGTCAACCCGACCGGGCGTTTCGTGATCGGCGGTCCGCAAGGCGATTGCGGTCTGACCGGCCGCAAGATCATCGTCGATACGTACGGTGGCGCGGCGCCGCACGGCGGTGGCGCGTTCTCGGGCAAGGATCCGTCGAAGGTCGATCGTTCGGCTGCGTATGCGGGCCGTTACGTCGCGAAGAACATCGTGGCCGCCGGCCTCGCGTCGCGCTGCCTGATCCAGGTGTCGTACGCGATCGGCGTCGCCCAGCCGACTTCGGTGATGGTCAACACGTTCGGCACGGGCCGCGTGTCGGATGCGACGATCACGCGTCTGGTGCAGGAACACTTCGATCTGCGTCCGAAGGGCATCATCCAGATGCTCGACCTGCTGCGTCCGATCTACGAGAAGAGCGCGGCGTATGGCCACTTCGGCCGCGAAGAGCCGGAATTCACGTGGGAAGCCACGGACAAGGCGTTGGCGCTGGCCGAAGCGGCCGGCACGGAACCGGTGGCTGCGCTGGCTGAATAAGCGCCGACGGTTCGCTGCTGTAAAGAAAAACCCCGCCCGTGCGTCGATGCACGGGCGGGGTTTTTCGTTTTGGGGCAGTCAATGCGCTGCGGCGCGAGTTTCGCAATAGCAGCGCGTTACCGGGCCGTGTCTGTCGCGAGTCGCGGACGGGTCGCTTACCGCGTCTTACCGGCTGGCGAACGCAAACGCGAACCAGCCGGTGCTGCCGTTGATCGACATGCGGCGCGGACGCCGGCTCGTGTTCTGCGGCGCGGCGAGTTGCGGACGCCGCGGGGCGGCGAGGCGTTGCGGCGTCGGCTTGCGCAGCAGCGTGCGCAGCGAGAAGCGGCGCGAACTGCCATGCAGACGCAGGGCGGAAAAGAAGGTGTGAAACCACGTGCGGATGCCGTCGACGGCCCTGGCATCGCGCCATTGCTCGCCGAGCGCGCGGGTGCGCGTGGCGTGGTGACGCAGCGCGCTCACCACATGGCGGCGTGCCGGACGCGCCGCTTTGAGTGCGGCGCGGGTGAGGCGGGTATTCAAAAGAGTGTGCATGGCTTCAGAGTGGGGCAACGTGTCGCGCGACGAATGGTGCGCCTGTCGCAGCAGCAAATGTGCCAATGACAGGTTCGCAAAGCGCGGCATGAACGCCGGGAATTCGATCGGAGAAAAAACGCGGAGTGCGCAGGCCGCCGGGAGCGGCGCTGACGGCCAGTATGCGGCGCATGAGCGCGGGAATGGCGTTAAACATGTATGCAGGCTACACGTGATTCATGACGTCAGAAAGTCGGTTTTTACCCTGCGAATCGGGGTTTTTACGGAGAACGGCCATGGTGCGCACCACGCGGGGTCGCGCCCTTTGCGACCGGTTATCGTGCGCGTTTGCCCGGTTGATGTGCGGGCAGTTTGATGTGTGGACTGCGGACAAATGGCCGCCGGAGAAATTGATGCATTTCGGATCCATGGCAAGTAGACGGGTTAATCAAGGCGCATCTTTATTCATTTTTTCAGTGATGCCTTGATGCTCCAGGCTTGCTCGTGAGGTAAATCGTCTGACTTAAGTTTATGATCACGCTCGAAGATTTACTAAACGAGTTGCTTGAAATTTACCTGTACGTTTCTTCGTCACTTTCAACGGAGGAAGAATGCCTTACGTAGCGAATCTTGCCGTGGCCAACGCGCTGAAAGGGCAACTTGTTGGCGATGGCCAATGTGTGTCGTTCGTCCACGAAGTGGTATCCATACCGGCTTCCTCACTCTGGAACCAGGGGGATCTCGTGAAGGGCTCCAGTTCGATAGCGCCCGGGACTGTCATCGCAACTTTCGATTCCAACGGGCGATATGGGAATCACACGGATGGGCGTAGCCACGCCGCGATCTATCTTGGACAAAACGAAACTGGCATTCGTGTTCTGGATCAATGGAATGGACACACGCAGCAGCCTGTACACGAGAGGACCATCCGATTCAGAAATGGACATGGCCCCAAAGTGAACGACGGAGATCAATTCTATGTGGTCCGTTAAGGCAATTTCCATGACGCTGTGTCTTGGTGCGATGAGCGTGTCCGCCACCGCACGGGTCGTATGTCCTGCCAGCGTGGTGGATGTCGGTACGCGACACGCGTTGATCAACGCGTCGTTGTTCGACGGGCCTCCAGAGCAGGAGGCTGATCTGGTTCCCGAACCTGCCGGGCGAGTGGATCGCTGGAATCTGGACGGCGTCGACCCCTATCTTGTCTGTAAATACAAGAACACGGCAAAGACGATCACGCTCCACGCGCCAACGCAGAAAGTCTGCGAGGCGGGAAATAAACCGTTCCAGGCGTATTGCCGCTGAATTGGCGATCGAAGTCGCGTCCCACAGCGCATGTCGGCAACACGCCGATATGCGCGCAGCGATAATCAACGCCCGAAAATCGACACTGAAAAAATCCCCCGATTTCTCGTTCGGGTCGGCGAGCTTTAAGTCGAAATTTTCTTGACCTCGATCATCCTCCCCGCCACGCTCCGCAATTCCCGCTTTCCCTACGCGTTCCCGCTTGCCGAAACCGCGCGCAGTCCGATCGCGCCCGTTTTACAATCGAGCATCAGCTAGTCGACAGTAACGGAACACCATGTCACTCCATTCGAAGAAAGAGCAGATTCAGACGTTGCGGGAGCAAGGTTTTGTCGTCGTGCCCGGTTTGGTGTCGCCCGAACGTTGCGCCGAATTGAAACAGCTTGCGGTGCAGCAGTTGCACGAAGCGGCCACGCCGATCGAGTTCGAAGCGGATCTGAAATATCCCGGCGCGCCGAGTTCGAGGCAGGCGGCGGGCGGTCATACGGTGCGTCGGCTGCTGGATGCGTATGGTCGCGCGCCGGCCTTCGCGCAGTGGGCGACCGCGCCGGAAATTCGCGGCTGGATGGAATTGTACTTTGGCGAAGCGCCGCGTCTTTCGCGCGCGCATCACAACTGCATGATGACCAAGCATCCGGCGTACGGCAGTCTGACCGGCTGGCATCGCGACGTGCGCTACTGGTCGTTCGAGCGCGACGATCTGGTGTCGGTGTGGCTCGCGCTTGGCGATGAAACCGTCGACAACGGCGCGCTATGGCTGGTGCCGAAGTCGCATGACGCGCCGTTTACGTCCGATCGTTTCGACGAGGCCAAGTTTTTCCGCTCGGACCTCGACGACAACCAGGCCTGGATTCGTACCGCCGTTTCGCCCACGCTCAAGGCCGGCGACGTGGTGTTTTTCCACTGCAACACGCTGCATTCGGCGGGCAAGAACCTGAGCGATCAAGTGAAGTTCTCGCTGGTGTACACCTATCACGGCGCGAGCAACGTGCCGTTGCCGGGCACCCGCTCGGCCGCCAAGCCTGAAGTGGCGTTCTGACTGGAACTCGCGGCGTAAGGCCGCGAGATTTGCCTTTACCGTTTGCGCCCCGACAACGCCACGCCGGTCAGCCCCGCGATCGTGGCCACCACGCCGGCGACGATCAGCATGATTGCCTTGTTGGTCGGCGAACCGGTGAACACGCGCGAGACGTCGCTGCTCACCGAGTTGAACGCCTGTCCGCCGAAATACAGCAGCACGATGCCGCCGACAATCAGCGCGATGGAAATCGCCTTTGCCATCCCCTTCTCCCGTCTGTCTGGATTCTGAACCGCGCAGAGTGTAGGGTAGCCGCAAGCAATCGTCCATCCCGCAGCCGTCCCGCCAGCATCCCGTGTTCATCCGCATAACGCGTGTCTGCAAGGTTCACATCGATTGGCTAACATAGCGGACTAGCCGCACATAACCACGCATCGAGCGGATTTCCTTTACAGCATTGATGCGGCTCATCCAGCACCACCGCCTCCCGCAGCAAGTGATTGCCTCACGCCCGCACTGGTTGGGCAACCTCAACTTCAAGGACACAAGCAATGGCTTACGAAGCAGCTTCAGAACGCTATTCGGACATGCAGTACCGCGTCTGCGGCAAGTCGGGTCTCAAACTGCCGGCGCTCTCCATCGGTCTGTGGCACAACTTCGGCGACACCACGCCGATCTCCACGCAGCGCGACATTCTGCGCACCGCCTTCGATCTCGGCATTACCCACTTCGACCTCGCCAACAACTACGGGCCGCCGTACGGTAGCGCCGAAACCAACTTCGGCCGTCTGTTCAAGGACGACTTCAAACCGTACCGCGACGAGCTGCTGATTTCGTCGAAGGCAGGTTGGGACATGTGGCCGGGTCCGTACGGCCAGGGCGGCGGCTCGCGCAAATACGTGCTCGCGAGTCTCGACCAGAGCCTGCAACGCATGGGCCTCGACTACGTCGATATTTTCTATTCGCATCGTTTCGATGCGGACACGCCGCTGGAAGAAACCGCGGGTGCGCTGGCGACCGCCGTGCAGCAAGGCAAGGCGCTCTACATCGGCATTTCGTCGTATTCGGCCGGCAAGACGCTTGAAATGGCGAAGCTGCTCGCCGAATACAAGGTGCCGCTGCTGATCCACCAACCGGCGTACAACATGCTCAACCGCTGGATCGAGCACGAGTTGCTGGACACGCTGGAAAAGACCGGCACGGGTGCGATCGCGTTCACGCCGCTCGCGCAGGGTTTGCTGACAGGCAAGTATCTGAACGGCGTGCCGCAGGACGCGCGCGTGAACAAAGCGGGCGGCGGCTCGTTGAAGCAGGAGCATTTGAGCGAGCAGAACATCGAGCACGTGCGCAAGCTCAACGACATCGCGCAGCGGCGCGGACAAAGTCTTGCGCAGATGGCGCTGGCGTGGGCGCTGCGCGATCCGCGCGTGACCTCGGTGCTGATCGGCGCGAGCCGCGCGGAGCAGGTGCGCGAGAACGTCGGCGCGCTGAAGAACCTCGCGTTCTCGAAGGACGAACTCGCGGAAATCGATCGTTATGCGACCGAAGGCGGCATCAACCTGTGGGAAAAACCGTCGACGGATCAGGCGATCTGATCCCCCGGCACGCCGGCGTGACCCCGTCGGCGTAACCAGAAAAGCCGCCCATGGCGTTGGCCCATGTGGCGGCTTTTTCGTTGTTGCGGCGCTAGACCAGCGCCGGCAAACCTTCGACCAGGACGACGGCGAACACCACGCCGATCAGCGCGCCGATCACGCGCAGCACGTTGTGCCGGAACTCCGTCTTGCACGGCAACGCGCCGACGAACAGGGCGCCGGCCAGCGCCATCGGAATCACCAGGATGAAATCGCCGATCGTGAAGTAGGTCGTCATAGTCGTCTCCTTATCTGATACTGGCGAAGGCAGGCGCCCCGTTTATTGGCATCGCGCGGCTGCCTTGCGAGTTTCGAGTATAGGAGACGGTTAGACCAACATAACATCGTCATGCGGCGCCGCAGCGGCTATTCGCAAGGCGCTGAAGCCGATCCATCTAGGCGCGCCGCGATTGGTGCAACGCGGCAAGTAGGGCGAAAACAGTGAAGCGGATGCTTACACTGGCCTTACTTTTCGATGCGGGTTGATTCGACGCGAAGCGCGCAGGCTGTGGATCGAGCTCGAATTTGAACCGCTACGCGGACCGTTATCCGGACCATTATCCGGCGCACTCAGCTTTCCGCTTCCTGCCGCCGCAAGCGAAGCGCCGCGAGCAAACCGATCACGAGCAGCACCGCCACCAATCCCGCGACGCCGTTCCATCCATAGTCCGCCCAGATGTGTCCGCCATACGAGCCGACCACGCTGGAGCCGATGTAATACGCGAGCAGATACAACGCGGCGGCCTGGCCCTTCGCTTCCTTCGCGAGTCGCCCGACCCAGCCGCTCGCGACCGCGTGTCCGGCGAAGAAGCCGAAGGTCACGCAGGCAATGCCAGCCGCAATCGCGGCGAGCGGATGCAACAGCGTGAGCGCGAGGCCCAACGCCATCAGCAGCAAGCTCGCGGACAGCACGCGCGCGCGGCCGAATGCATCGGCCATGCGGCCCGACCATGGCGACGCCACCACGCCCGTCAGATACACGACGAAAATCGCGCCGATTTCCGTCTGGCTCAAACGATAGGGCGGCGCGAGCAGGCGGTAGCCGATGTAGTTGTACAGCGTGACGAAACTGCCCATCAGCACGAAGCCGAGCAGGAACAGCAGCGGCAAGCCGGGACGCGTGAACTGCCTGAGCAGCGCGCTGCGATGGTGGCCGAAGCCGAGTCCCCGGCGCGGCACGAAATGACGCGACGGCGGCAGCAGCGCGCGAAACGCGAGCATCGACAGCAAACCGAGTACGCCGATCGTGCCGATCGCGACGCGCCATGAAAACAGATCTGCGACGACGCCGGTAATCACCCGCCCCGCCATGCCGCCGATCGCCGTGCCGCCGACATACAACCCCATCGCGAGACCGAGGCCATCGGGGTGCACTTCCTCGGCGAGGTAGGCCATCGCGACGGCCGGCACGCCGCCGAGCGCGAGCCCTTCGAGCGTGCGCAGCACCAGCAGTTGATGCCAGTGCGGCGTGATCGAGACGCCGACGGTGAGCAGCGCCGAGACGGTGAGCGATAGCGTCATCAGCTTGTGACGGCTCCAGCCTTCCGACACGAACCCGGCGACGAAAATCGCCAGCGCGAGCGCGGCGGTCGTCACCGAGAGCGACAGGCTGCTCTGCGCGGGCGTGACATCGAAGGCGGCGGAGAACGACGGCAGCAGCGGCTGCACGCAGTACATCAGCGAAAAGGTCGCGTAGCCGGCGAACAGCAGCGCAATGCTGGCGCGCCAGTAAGCGCGGGTGCCGCGTTCGAGATAAAGGAGGGCGGAGGCATCGGCCGCAGCCGACGCGCTTGCTGAGACGGGTGAAACAGGATCAGCCGATGGAGCAGTCCGGTGGGATTCCGGCGGCGCGTTCACGAAACATTCTCCTTGGCAACGCGGGTGAGTCGAAGCAGTTAAGGATACGCTGAAAAGGGCGCGCGAGTCGGCGAGGAGGGCAACCGCGGCAACCCCCGCGCGCTTTTTACAGCCCGCTAACCGTGCGCCGCGGCCTCGCTCGCGGGCGTTGCCGGGTGCACGATCTGTTCGCCGGTCGGCAATGCCGACACATCCCAGCCGCCGCCCAGCGCCTTGATCAACGCAACGCTGGCGGCCATCCGCCGGCGCGCGATCGACACCGCGTTGCGCTCGTTGGTCAGCGCGGTGGTCTGCGCGACCACCACGTCGAGATAGGTGATCGCGCCGTTTTTGTAGCGATTCGACACGACCGCGAGCGCACGCTGCGCGGCGGCGACGGCGTCGTCCTGCGCGGCGGCTTCCTGTTCGAGCACACGTAGCGCGGCGAGGTTGTCCTCGACCTCGCCGAACGCGCTCAGCACCGTCTGCCGGTATTGCGCGACGCTTTCGTCGTAGTGCGCCTGGGCCTGTTCCTTGACGGCGGCGCGTCCGCCGAAGTCGAGCAGCGTGCCCGCGAGCGCCGGGCCGAGCGACCACAGACGGCTCGGCGCGACGAGCCACTGGCTGTAGTTGGTCGCTTCGAGGCCGCCGGTCACCGACAGAATCAGACTGGGGAAAAACGCCGCGGTCGCGACGCCGATCTGCGCATTCATATCGGCGATGTGGCGCTCCGCCGCCGCGATGTCGGGGCGACGTTCGAGCAAGGCCGACGGCACGCCCGCCGCCGCGACGACCGGGATCGCGACGAGCGGCGCGACCGGCAACGAAAACGTCGACGGCGTCTGACCGGTCAGAATCGCAATCGCATGGTCGAGCTGCGCGCGCTGCACGCCGAGATCGAGCGCCTGCGCCTGGGTGGTCTTCAGTTGCGTTTGCGCCTGGGCGACGTCGGCGTCGGTGGCGATGCCGCCCGCGTAGCGGTGCTGCGTCAGATCGAGCGCTTCCGTGTAGGCCTTGATCGTATCGTCGAGCAACTGGCGCTCGCGATCGATGCCGCGCAACTCGAAGTAGTCGGTCGCGAGTTCGGCCTGCATCGACAGCAGCACGGCCTGAACGTCGGCGGCGCTGGCCTGCGCCTCGGCCTTCGCGCCTTCGACGCTGCGCGACACGCGGCCCCACAGATCGGGTTCCCACGACGCGTCGGCCTGCACGAGGTAGTCGTTCAGCGCCAGACCGGCGGTCGATTTGTGCAGCACGTTGCTCGACGTCCGCGCGCGCGAATAGTCGCCGTTCGCGCTGACGATCGGGAAGTAGGTGGACCGGTATTGCGCGACCGTTGCGCGGGCGGCGCGAAAGCGCGCCTGCGCGGCCTGCACGTTCTGGTTCGCGCCGGCGACCTGCTGTTCGAGCGCGTCGAGCGCGGGGTCGGCGTAGACGTTCCACCAGGCGCCGCGCGCGAGCGTGTCGGCGGGTTGCGCGGGCATCCAGCCGCTGCCTTCCAGTTCCTTGTAGGTCGCGGCGGCGGTGGCCGGTGGTTTGACGTAGTCGGGGCCGACCGTGCAGGCGGCGAGCGAGCAGGCCAGCGCGAACGCCAGGGCTGCGTGGCATGCGGGCGTGCGTCCACGCGCCGGTGCGCAGCGATTGCGGCGCGCCGGAGCCGAATTAGTTGGCGCGCGCATCACGATGCGCTCGCCGGGCGCGGCGCGGCGGGTGTTTTATCCGCGGCCTTCTCCGACGCGTTCGCCGCCGATGCCGACGCCGGTGCCGATCCACCCGCGCCACCTTCCGCCTTGCGCTGCACGACGCGCACCGGCGCGCCATCCACGATCGAGTCCTGCGGATTCAGAATCACCCGCTCATCGCCATGCAATCCCGACGCCACCGCCACGCGCGTCCCGAAGTCCGTACCCAGCGACACCGGCAGCAGCTTCACCTTCTGCTGCGCATCCACCGTGGCGACCTTCACGCCGTCCGGCCGGAACAGAAACGCATTGCCCGGCAACGTGAACGGCGCGGCGCCCGTGCCCAACGCGAAATGCACCTGCGCGTACGCGCCCGGCAACAAGTCGCCGTTGCGATTGTCGACGCCCACTTCGACGAGCATGGTGCGCTGTTGCGGATCGACGGCGCCGGCGGTGCGCGCGACCGTGCCGGGATAGTGTTTCGACGGCGCCTCGGTCAGCGTGAGAAACGCGCTTTGTTGCGCGCGCACCTGTTGCGCGTAGGCCTGCGGCACGTTCACGTAGACCCGCAAGCGGTCCGCCTGCGCGACATGAAACAGCTCCTTCGCGGGGCCGCCCGCGCTGCCCGCATCGATCAGCGCGCCGACGTCCACGTTGCGCGCGGTCACGATACCGTCGAACGGCGCATAGACCTTCTGGAACGACTGCGTCTTCTCCAGACGCGCGACGTTAAAGCGCGCGGCATCCAGCGTGCCTTTCTTGGCGAGCATGTCGCCGACTTTCTCGTCGGTTTCCTGCTTCGACACCGACTTGCTCTTCAGCATGTCGGTCCAGCGGTCGGCGGTGCTTTTCGCGAGCGCGTAGTTGGCCTCGGCGTTGGCGAGATCGGCGCGCGCGGCGCGCAGTTGATCGTCCACCTCAGGCGTGTCGATCTCGGCGAGCAACTGGCCGCGCTTCACTTGCGCGCCGATATCCGCATACCACTTCTTCAGGTAGCCGTTGGTGCGTGCATAGATCGGCGTGTCGAGAAAGGCCTGCACGTTGCCCGGCAAGACGAGATCGAGACCGGCGGTCGACTTCTGCGGACGCACCACTTCCACGCTCGTCTGACTCGCGTGCTCCGCGTCGCGTTCGAGCGCCGCGTGCGCATCGTGGCGCGACCAGATGCCCTGCGCGGCGAGCGCGATGACGGCGAGGGTCACCGCCGTCGTGATCCAGCGCGCGCGTTTGCGCTTGCCCGGATCGTGCGCGTGGTCTGAACCGTCTGGACGGTGAGCTTCCATCAAACTTCCCCTGTGAAGATGCGTGGGCGGTCGACGCCGCCTTGTGACTGGCCTGTGCGATTCGCGCCGTTCATCATGGTTTCTGCACCACGTGTTCGGCCGAGCGCAGACGCCGTGCCGCGAGCCGCCGGTAGATCATCGAGAACACCACCGGCACGAAGATCAGCGTGGCCAGCGTGCCGATCGTCAGACCGCCGATCACCGCGCGGCCGAGCGGCGCGTTCTGCTCGCCGCCTTCGCCGAGGCCGATCGCCATCGGCACCATGCCGATCACCATCGCGAGCGCGGTCATCAGCACCGGACGGAAGCGCGTGAAGCCCGCCTCGATCGCCGCGCGCGTCGCGTCGCCGTGTTCGAGCAGACGCTCGCGCGCGAAGCTGATCACGAGAATCGAGTTGGCGGTGGCGATGCCGATACACATGATCGCGCCGGTCAGCGCGGGAATCGACAGCGTGGTGTGCGTGAGGAACAGCATCCACACGATGCCCGCGAGCGCGCCGGGCAACGCGGTGATGATGATGAACGGATCGAGCCACGACTGGAAATTCACCACGATCAGCAGATACACCAGCAGGATCGCGAACACGAGGCCGGCGAACAGGCCCGAGAACGAATCGTTCATGGTCTGCACCTGGCCGCGTACCTCGATGGTCGAGGTTTTGGGGAGATCGGCTTTGGCGTCGTCGATGATCTTGCGGATGTCGTCCGATACGCCGCCGAGATCGCGGCCATCCGCGGTGCCGTAAATGTCGATGGTGGTCTGCGCGTTGTAGTGGTTCAGCGTCGCGTTGCCGGCCTCGCGTTTCATGGTGGCGAGCGAGCCGAGAATATTGCTGCGGCCGTTCGCGTTCAGCGGAATGTTGGCGAGCGATTGCAGCGAATCGATCGTGTATTGCGGCGCTTCCGTGATCACGTTGTAGCTCACGCCGTTGCGCGGATTGAGCCAGAACGTCGGCGTGGTCTGCTGGCTGCCCGACAGCGTGATCAGCAGATTGCTCGCGATATCGCGCTGCGAGAAGCCGGCCTGCTGCGCGCGCGTGCGGTCCACGTCGATGAAGATACGCGGCAGGTCGGCGGGCTGCTGGATGCGCGCGTCGACGAGTCCCGGCACCTTGCGCAGACGGTTCAGCAGATTCGCGGCGAACACGCGGTTGCCCGCGACGTCACGGCCGACAATCTGGATATCGATCGGCGACGGCATGCCGAAGTTGAGCGTTTGACTGACGATGTCCGCCGGAAGAAAGGCGAACTGCACGCCGGGGAATTCGTCGGTGAGCGTGCGCCGCAGCGTGCGAACGTAGTCCGCGCTCGGATGGTGATCGGGATTGAGCGTGATCAGCACGTCCGCGTCCGAGGTGCCGATCGTGCCGGTGTTGCTATACGACAGGTTGATGCCCGACACCGGCAGGCCGATGTTGTCGATGATCGAATGCAGCTCGTCCTTCGGGATCAACTGGCGGATACGCGTGTCGACGCGATCGGTGACGACCGCGGTTTCCTCGACGCGCATGCCGGTTTTCGCGCGCAGATGCAACGCGATGGTGCCCGCATCGACGGCGGGAAAGAAGTCGCGGCCGAGGAACGGCATCAATAGCATCGACGCGCCGCAGCACACGAGGAACAGCGTCACGAATAAACCCGGCCGCGCGACCCGTGCTTCGAGAAACACGCGATAGCGCTCGCGAAACCGCGCGAAGCCGCCTTCGAACGCGTAGTGCACACGCATGAACGGATTGCGCGTCTGCGCCGGCGCGTGATGCGAGTCCGCCGGCTTGTGATGGTGACGCAGCAGATATTTCGCGAGCGTCGGCACGAGCGTCCGCGAGAAGAAGTACGACGCGAGCATCGCGAACACCACCGCTTCGGCGAGCGGAATGAACAGGTAATGCGCGACGCCCGTCAGCAGAAACATCGGCACGAACACGATGCAGATGGACAGCGTGGACACCAGCGTCGGAATCGCGATCTGATGCGCGCCGTCGAGAATCGCCTGCTCCAGCGTCTTGCCCTGTTCCAGCTGATGGCTGATGTTCTCGATCGCGACCGTGGCGTCGTCCACCAGAATGCCGACCGCGAGCGCGAGCCCGCCGAGCGTCATGATGTTGATGGTTTCGCCGAGCATCGAGAGGGCGATGATCGAGGTGATCATCGACAGCGGAATCGACACGGCGATGATCAGCGTCGCGCGCCAGTTGCCGAGGAACAGCAGGATCATCAAGCCGGTCAGGCACGCGGCGATCAGCGCCTCGCGCAGCACGCCCTGCACCGAGGCGCGCACGAACAGCGATTGATCGGCGACGGGGTCGATGTTCAGCGACGCGGGCACCAGATTGCGCAGCGTCGGCATCATCTTCTTGATGCGGTCGACGATTTCCAGCGTGGACGTATTGCCGCTTTTGTTGATGGTCAGCAACGCGGCGCGCTGGCCGTTCACGCGCACGATATTGGTCTGCGGCTGGAAACCGTCGCGCACATGCGCGACGTCGCGGATGTACACGGTACCGTTGGCGGTGGATTTGATCGGGATGTTGTTCAGCCCCGCGAGCGAATCGGGACTGCCGTTCATTTCCACCGAGTACTCGGTCGAACCGATTTTCGCGGTGCCCGACGGCAGGATCAGGTTCTGAGCGCTGACCGCGTTGACCACGTCCATTGGCGACAGATTGCGCTCCTGCAGCTTGCGCGAGTCGATATCGACCATGATCTGGCGCTGCTTGCCGCCGTACGGCAAGGGCGCGGACGCGCCGGGCACGGTGGCGAGCTGCGTCTTCAGGAAGTTGTTGCCGAAGTCGTACAGCTCCTGCTCGGTGAGCGAATCGGACGACAGCGCGAGCCGCAGGATCGGCACCGTCGACGCGTTGTAGCGCAGGATGTTCGGCGGCGTGATGCCGGGCGGCAGCGAGCGCAATTGCGTCTGCGACAGCGCGGTGACCTCGGCCAGCGCTTCGTCGATGTTCGCATGCGGCTGGAAAAAGAGCTTGATGACGGCGATGCCGTTCAGCGACGTCGATTCCGTGTGCTCGATATCGTTGACCGCCACCGACAGGCCGCGCTCGTAGTTCAGCACGATGCGCTTTTCCATCTCGTCGGCGGGCAGGCCGTTATACGACCAGATCACCGACAGCACGGGAATGTCGATATTGGGGAAGATGTCGGTCGGCGTGCGCAGAATCGTCAACGGGCCGACGATCAGCAACAGCAGCGCCAGCACGACGAAGGTATAAGGGCGCCGCAGCGCGAGGCGAACGATCCACATGGTCAGCGCCGCCGCTCGAACCGGACGCGGCGCGCCACGCCGCGCATGCAGGCCACGCGGCGGGCGCACTGCGCGCAGTGGCGCAAGCCGTCATGCGCGCCGACGCTTCGCACGCCCCGATTCAGCGGATCATTGTGTGGATGCACGTTTTTGATATCTCCCCCCGGCTGGGTTTATGATGGTCTCGTTACGACGCGCTACGCTGTGCATCATCGGTCCGGCGCGGCGTAATGGGAATAGGGCGAAACGACGGGTAAACAGCCCTGATTTCGCGCTTTCCATGGCCCCGCAAAACGGGAACAATGACTCGAACCTCTCACGCGTCTGACGCGCAAGAATTTGGGTGCGTACGCAACGTTATCGGCGGGGCGGCGTTTTTATTTACCTTGACCGGCGTGAATTGACAAAGCCGGCTATGGGAGAACGGGGAAACATCATGCAAATCGGTTCCATTGTCCGATCGGTGCATATCGCCGTGCCGCAGGGCGCGCGCGGAATCGTCATGCGCATTCTCGGCGACATGGCCATGGTGGCGTGGTATGCCGGCGAGCCCGGCACGTCCAAACATCTGAACACTGAACCCTTTTTCCTCGAAGACTTGATCGACACGGGCGAGCAGGTCCGTCCGTCGAGCGCGCAGATTCATTGACGTGGGGCGAGCCGGGCTCGCTTGCAACTTGTAAGGCGCGCGTGTCACACGCGCGTCGTCTTCGTGGCGCATCGTGAAGCACGGTGCGCGGCGTGCTCGTCTTTGACGGCGGCGCGGCGCACAATGCGGGCATGAACGACGACACTCTCAACTCCCAGGACGGCACGAACCGTGCCGTACCCTTCGCCCGGCTCACGCCGGAAACCGTGCTCGACGCGCTCGACGGCGTGCTCGCCACGGTCGGCGTGCGCACCGACGGCCGCATGCTGCCGCTGAACAGCTACGAAAACCGCGTGTATCAGATCGGCGTGGAAGACGGGCCGCCGGTCGTCGCCAAGTTCTATCGTCCGGAGCGTTGGAGCGACGCGGCGATTCTCGAGGAACACGCGTTTGTCGCGGAGCTTGCCGCGCGCGAAATTCCAGCCGTGCCCGCTCGCGCATTCGAAGGCCGCACGCTGCATAGCTTCGACGGTTTCCGTTTTTCGATCTTCGAGCGTCGTGGCGGCCGCGCGCCGGATCTGGACCGGCGCGATACGCTCGAATGGCTCGGGCGTTTCATCGGCCGCATTCACGCGGTCGGGCAGACGCAGCGATACAACGAACGTCCCACGCTCGACATTCAGACCTTCGGCTACGAGCCGCGTGATTTTCTGCTCGCCCAGCGCTTCGTGCCGGACGATGTACGCATCGCATGGGAAGCCGTGGTCAACCTCGCGCTCGAAGGTGTCGAGCAGGCGTTCGAGCGCGCGGGCGAGATTCGTTTGCTGCGCATGCATGGGGATTGCCATCCGAGCAACGTTCTGTGGACCGACGCGGGTCCGCATTTCGTCGACTTCGACGATAGCCGCATGGGGCCCGCGATTCAGGATTTGTGGTTGCTGCTGCCGGGCGATCGCGTGGAGGCGTCGCGCGCGTTGGCGGACCTGCTCGCCGGTTACGAAGACTTCTGCGACTTCGAGCCGCGCGAACTGCACCTCGTGGAAGCGTTGCGCACGCTGCGGTTGATTCACTATCAGGCGTGGCTCGCGCGTCGCTGGGACGACCCGGCGTTTCCGGCGGCCTTTCCGTGGTTCAACACGCAGCGCTATTGGGAAGACCGCATTCTCGAGTTGCGCGAGCAACTCGGCGCGATACAGGAAGGGCCGCTCTGGCCGGTGTGAGCGCGATCGTTTTCGTGAGCGGCTTGCATGTTCACAGCACGTTCACGTTCACGCTCAGATTCACGTGACCGCCTAGAAACGACATGGCGTTCGCCAGCCCATCAAGGCGCTTGCGACGCCACGCTCGACGATTCCACCAGCGTCGATTTGACGATCACCTCGGCGCGCACGTCGCGGCCGATCGCTTCCATCGCGGGACGCATGCGCGCGAAGTCGTCGGGCGTGCAGACGTCGCTGTCGAAGTGCGTGGCGCCGTCGCGCGACATCGTCACGACGTTGCGGGCCGGATCGAACGCGTACTGCGACTGGAAGTCGACGAAGCGGTCCTGTGTGCGTTTCGCCTCCGGCATGTCGAGCACGTGGAAATTCGCCGGCAGCTCGATGCGCGCGTGTTCGTGCAGCGTGAGGTTGTGGCACACGAACGGCTGCGTGCGCTGACGCTCGCCGAGCCAGTAGCGCGTGTCGGCCTCGAAGCCGCCCGCGAGGCTCGTCAGCGCGGGGATCGATGCCGCCGCGCCCGGCACGACCAGACTCTCCAGCGTGCCCTTCATCGTGATGGTGAGCGGACCGCCGGCGACGTCGAGGTCGCTGGTGGTGAGCGTGGCCGTGCCGCGCAGATTCGCGCTGCGCAACTCGGCCTGGATCGACTCCTCGCGTTGCGCGGGAGTCTGCGTGCGCAACATCGCGCGCGCCTGTTCGGCGGACGCGCCGGCGGCTTCGAGGCGATACGTGAAGCTTGCCGAACCGTCTGCTTCGAGCTTGATCGACAGATCGCTGCTGCGTGTCATCAGCGCGGTGGCGGGCGTATTGGCGAGCACGCCTTCGCCGACCAGCACCGTCGGCCGGTTCATATCCGATGACGGCAGGAAGCCGAACTCCACGTTCGACGCGGTCGAGTCCGCGTACTGCTGCAACTCCGGCAGCCACGTGATCACGTGATTGATGACGCCATAGCCCGGCACGTCGGGCAGCGTGTAGATCGAGCCGTTGCTGATCAGCGCGGGCTCGTTGCGCACGCCGACGGCGTCGAGCAGCGCGCCGTACAACGCGACGTGGTCCTTGCAGTCGCCATAGCGGTTCGCGAGGATTTCGCTCGCGCTGTGCGGCACGACCGCGCCGCGTCCAACGTTGATCGCCACGTAGCGGATGCTCCGGCGCACCCAGTCGTACAGCGTCCTGGCCTTGTCGCGCGTGGTGTGGTCGTGCGCGGTGAGTTGCTGCGCGAGACGCGTGACGGTGGCGTCGCGCGCGCTCGGGTCCGCGGCGGACTCGCGGTACGTCGCGGCGAACGCGGCGTAATTCGGAAACGTGGAGACCATCAGCCGGTCGCCGTACGACACATACGCAATCGAACCACGCTCCAGGCGGCTGAAATGCGCCTTGTCGTAGCGATACTCGTAGCGCGTGCGGCCGTCGCGCGTGACGGGTTGCAGCGCCGTGAAGCCGCGCGCGTCGGCATACAGCGGCTTGTCGGCGGGCAGGTCGTAGATCAGGCGGAAGTTGTGCGTGGGCGCGAGATCGGGTGGCGTGAAGTCGCTGAACTGGCCCGGCACGATGGGTTGCTTCTGCGTCTTGCGATAGGTGAGGTGCACGCGCGCGCCCGGTTCGACGGCGGGGAACACGATCACTTTTTCCTGGATGTCCTGGAACATCGGCGCGTCGAACGAACGCGCTTCCTGCACGTCGCGGATCTGCTCGGACTGCACGTCGTGACGCACGCCGTCGGCGGTCTGCGTGTAGGCCTCGAGAATCTGCACATCCGCCATATTGCGGTTGAACCAGACGTATTGCTGCGCCACGCGCGCGACGCCGGCTTCGTTGTTCACCCGCAGCGTCATCGTGTCGAGCTTCGAGAACGAGCCGTCGGCGTTGACGGTGAACGTCTGCGTTTCGCCTTCGTTCGTGTACGGGTCGTCGAGTTTGACGGGAATGCTCGCGCTCGCGCCATGGACGCCGGCCAGCCAGCCGGCCGATGCCAGCACGAGATAAACCACGGAGGAAAAGCGCATGGCGGGCAGGTATCCGGACGGCGAGGTTGACGGAGGGCTAACGTCCAACTAACGACGGGCTAACGAAATTGCCTGAATGATGTGTACAGCGACCGTCAGTTAGCGTCGTTTTGCGCCGCGCGGATGTCAAGCGCTTGCCACGCGTTTCGATTGAAGAATGCAGGCGACGCAGGCGATGCACGCGACGCACGACACGCCACCCACTACACGCTGCAAGTCGCCCCGCCCGATGCCGCGATTTCCCGCGCGGCCTTCGCGCCTTCCACCTTCAGCAGCGTCGGCAGCGACACGCCGTTCTTCGCGGCCGTCACCTCGGCGAGGATGGACACCGCGATTTCCGGCGGCGTGCGGCTGCCGATATAGATGCCCACCGGCCCATGCAAACGGGCCAGCTCGGAATCGTTCAGATCGAACTCCTTCAGCCGTTCGCGGCGCGCCTGGTTATTGCGCCGCGAGCCGAGCGCGCCGACGTAGAACGCCGGCGTCTTCAATGCCTCCATCAGCGCGAGATCGTCGAGCTTCGGATCGTGCGTGAGCGCAATCACCGCGCAGCGTTCGTCGAGCTTCATGTCGATCACGGTGTCGTCCGGCATGGTGCGCACGATCTTCGTGCCGGGAATGCTCCATTCCTCGGTGTATTCCTCGCGCGGATCGCAGACCGTCACCTGATAGTCGAGCCCCACCGCGATCTGACACAGGTAGCGCGACAGTTGCCCCGCGCCGATCACCAGCATGCGAAAGCGCGGGCCGTGAATGGTCAGCAGGCGTTCGTCGTCGAACGACACGCCGTCCGTCGCGCTGGCGTTGTCGAGGCGCGCCGCGCCGGTCCGCATGTCGAGTTCGCGCGCGACGAGCCGGCCGTCTTCCACCGCGTCGCACAGTTCGGCGATACCGCTTTGCAAGGTGAGCGGTTCCAGCACCAGTTGAATGGTGCCGCCGCAGGGCAGACCGAAGCGATGCGCCTCTTCCGCCGTGATGCCGTACTTCACCGCTTCCGGATGGGTCTGCTCGATACCGCGTTGCCGCACCCGGTCGATCAAATCGTCTTCGATGCAGCCGCCCGAGACCGAGCCGACCACCAGACCGTCGTCGCGCACCGCGAGCATCGCGCCCTCGGGACGCGGCGACGAACCCCACGTCTTCACCACCGTCACCAGTAGCGCGCGATGTCCTTCCTCCAGCCAACGTGCGCTGGATTTCAGGACTTCGAGATCCACGCTGTCCATGATTTCTTCCTCTTTGTTGCGTCGCCGCCGGACGATTCGTCCGCGGCTTCAGTCGATGCCGTATTGTCGCGCGCCGTCGAATCGGCTGCCGGCCCTGCGTTATCGGGGGCCGCATCGGCGCCGGGTTCGGTGTCTGCGCCGACCAGCACGCCGAAGCGCTTGAAAAACTCGCCCGCAATTTTACGCGCCGCGCCGTCCACCAATCGGGAACCGATTTGCGCGAGCTTGCCGCCGACCTGCGCGCTAGCCGTATAGGACAGTTTCGTGGCGTCGTCACCGTCCGCTTCGAGCGTCACGCGCGCGTTGCCCTTGGCGAAACCCGCCGCCCCGCCCTGGCCTTCGAACACGATGGTGTAGGAGGTGGGCGCGTCGATATCGGTGAGCTGCATGCGGCCTTTGAAACGCGCCTTGACCGGGCCGACGGCCGCGCTCAACGCGACCTGATAGGCGTCCTCGCCGTCGGGGTCGATGCTTTCGCAACCGGGGATGCAGGCGCGCAGAATCTCCATGTCGTTCAACGCGTCCCACGTTCGTTGCTGCGCGACGGGCAGCGTGTGGGTCTCGGTCAATTCCATGAGCGTGCTCCTGCGTTGACCCGGGCGGCGACGATAGCACGAGGCGCGCGCGTGAGTTGCGCGAGGTCGTGGCCGAATGCGCTCAGGCTGTCGAGATTGTGAACCGGCCGATGCGCGTCGACATACGGCAGGATCGCCTGCACGCCGCGCGCCTTCGGGGAAAAGCCGCTGAATCGCAGCAGCGGATTGAGCCAGACGATGCGGTGCGCGAAGCGGCGCAGGCGCGCCATTTCGGTGTCGAGCACGTCGATCGCCTGATGGTCGAGGCCGTCCGTCACGAGCAGCACCGTGGCACGTCCGGTCAGCACGCGTCGTGCCCAGCGCCGGTTGAACTCGGCGAGCGCCGCGCCGATGCGTGTGCCGCCCGACCAGTCGAGCACCTGCCCAGTGAGCGTCGCGATCGCCACGTCGGGATCGCGCTCGCGCAGCGCGCGTGTCGCGTTGGTCAGGCGCGTGCCGAACAGGAACACCTGCAGGCGTTCGCGCGACTGCAACAGCGCATGGCAGAAATACAGCACCGCGCGCGAGTAGCTGCTCATCGAGCCGGAGATGTCGAGCAACAGCACGAGCGGCGGTTTGCGTTCCACCCGCGCGCGATATTTCCACACCGTCCAGTCGCCGCCCGCGCGCACCGCGTGCCGCGCGCTCGCGCGCAGGTCCGCGTGCGTGCCGTGCGAGGCGGCCTTCAGACGACGCGTGGGCTCGGTCGCGAGCGGCAGCCGCTGGCCGCGAATCAGGTGGCGCAGCGTGCGCCATTCATCGGCGGAAAGGGTGTCGAAGTCGCGGTGGCGCAGGCGTTCTTCCGCGCTGAAGGTGGCGTGCGCGCGCAGCTCTTGCTGTTCGGTTTCCTGCGGCTTTTTGTGGTGCGGCGATGGCGGCGCGCGTACCGCGAGCGCATCGGCGAGCCGGTTGTTGCGTTTGGGCGGCGGCAGACCGTCGCGGACTTTCGGCAGCAGCAGCGCGCGCAGTTTGCCTTCCCAGTCGGGATCGCGCCAGAACAGCGCGAACGCCGCGTCGAACAGATCGCGTTCGTCGGGCGCGCCGACCAGCGACGCGGCCAGCGCCGCGCGCACGTCGTCGCGGCGGCCGAGGTCGATCCACTGCAAGGCGGCGAGCGCGTCGACGGCTTGCGCGGGCGACATCGGCAAGCCCGCGCCGCGCAGCACGCGCACGAAATGCACGACGTTGCGCGCAAGCGTCGGGAGGGGCGCGAGGGGTACGAGGGGTGGCGTAGCGGTCGGCTGCGTCATGCTGGCGATCCCGGCGCGGCGAGGCACTGCGCGATCTGCGCGGCGTCCACGCGCGTCAGATCGTCCTGATACTTCAGTAGCACGCCCAGCGTGTTCTGCACGGATTGCGGATCGAGTTCGGTCACCGACAGCGCCTCCAGCGCGCGGCACCAGTCGATCGTTTCGGCGATGCCGGGCGCCTTGAACAGATCCATGCCGCGCAGCCGGTGCACGAAATCGACCGCGCGCCGCTGTAATTCCGCCGATGTCCGCGGCGCGCGCGCGGCGACGATCTCCAGCTCGCGATCGCGTTCCGGATAGCCGATCCATTGATACAGGCAGCGCCGCTTCAACGCGTCATGAACTTCGCGCGTGCGGTTGGACGTCATCACGACGAGCGGCGGCTGGGCCGCGCGCACCGTGCCGTACTCGGGAATCGATACCTGGAAGTCCGACAGCAGTTCCAGCAGAAACGCCTCGAAGGGTTCGTCGGCGCGGTCGATCTCGTCGATCAGCAACACGCGGCGCGCGCCGGGCTGCTGCTCGTCCGGCAACAGCGCCTGCAGCAACGGACGCTTCAGCAGGAATTCGCCGCGATACAGCGTGTCGTTGTCCGGACGCTCACCGCTGGCTTCGGCCAGCCGCAGCGCCATGATCTGGCGCGGGTAGTCCCATTCGTAGAGCGCGCTCGCGGTGTCGAGCCCTTCGTAGCATTGCAGCCGCAGCATCGTCGTGCCGAGCATGCCGGCCGCCGCCTTGGCCAGCTCGGTCTTGCCGACGCCCGGCTCGCCTTCGACGAATAGCGGCCGCTCCATGCGCAGCGCGAGATACAGCGCCGTCGCCAGCTCGCGGCTCGCGAAATAGCGCTGGCCGGCGAGTTGCGCGACGGTGTCGTCGATCGAGACGGGTTGCATGGCGGTGGGCCGGCGAGCGTGATGGCGTCGCTATGCGGTTGCCTTCGCGGTTGCCGGCGCGTTTGCCTTAACCACCGCACGCGCCGCGAGCACCGGGATCAGATGCGCGCGGTACTCGGCGCTCGCGTGCATATCGGTGTTCAGATCGGCCGGCGACACCGTCACCGCGCGCGCCGCGTCCGGCGTGAAATCCGCCGACAGCGCGCTTTCCAGCGCCGGCACGCGAAACACCGAAGACGCCGCGCCGGTCACCGCGGCCCGCACGCCGCTCGCGAACTTCGCGACGAACACGCCGACCAGCGCGAAGTGCGAAGCCGGATTGCGGAATTTCTCGTAGGCCGCGCGCTCGGGGACCGGGAACTCGACCGCGACGATCAGCTCGTCGGGCGCCAGCGCCGTCTCGTACATGCCGACGAAAAAGTCGCGCGCGGCAATGCGCCGCCGCTCGGTGACGATGGTCGCGTCCAACGCCATCGCCGCCGCCGGATAGCAGGCGGCGGGATCGTTGTTGGCGAGCGATCCGCCGATCGTGCCGAGCGCGCGCACCTGGCGGTCGCCGATGTGCGCGGCGAGATCCGCGAGCCCTGGCAACACGCGTCGCAAGTCAGCGTGATCCGCGACGTCGGCATGACAGACGGCGGCGCCGATGCTGACTTTCTGCGCGTCGACGCTGACCGTTTTCAGCGCGGGAATGCGCGTGACGTCGATCAATTGCGACGGCTGCGCGAGACGCAGCCGCATGGTGGGCAACAGGCTCTGACCGCCGGCGAGAAATTTCGCGTTGCCGTCGGCGGCGAGGGCGGCGGCGGCCGCTTGAGGGTCCGTCGCGCGTTGATATTCGAATGCGTACATGTCGATGTCTCCGCTCGGGATCTCAAGGGGCCGGTTGGGCCGCGGGTTGGGCTGCCTGGTTTGCCGCGCGGATCGCGGACCACACGCGATGCGGCGTCGCCGGCATTTGCAGGTCGGTCACGCCGAGCGGCGCGAGCGCGTCGAGAATCGCGTTGATCACCGCGGGCGGCGAGCCGATCGCGCCCGCTTCGCCGCAGCCTTTGACGCCGAGCGGATTGTGCGTGCACGGCGTGCCCTTCGCGGTTTCGACGGTGAAGTCCGGCAGATCGGACGCGTGCGGCATCGCGTAGTCCATGTACGAGCCGGACAGCAACTGGCCGCTGTCGTTGTCGTACACGCAGCGCTCCAGCATCGCCTGGCCGATGCCTTGCGCGAGGCCGCCGTGCACCTGGCCGGTGACGATCATCGGATTGATCACGTTGCCGAAATCGTCGACGGCGGTGAATTGCTGGATGCGGCATACACCGGTGTCGGGGTCCACTTCGATCTCGCAGATGTACGCGCCGGCCGGATAGGTGAAGTTGCTCGGATCGTAGAACGCGCTTTCTTCGAGACCCGGTTCGAGCACGTCGAGCGGATAGTTGTGCGGCACGTACGCGGCGAGCGAAATCTCCGCGAAGGCCTTGGTGCGGTCGGTGCCCGCGACGCGGAACAGGCCGTCCTTGAACTCGATGTCTTCCGCCGCGGCTTCGAGCAGGTGCGCGGCGATCTTCTTCGCCTTGCTTTCGATCTTGTCGAGCGCCTTCATGATCGCCGAGCCGCCCACCGCGATCGATCGCGAGCCGTAGGTGCCCATGCCGAACGGAATCCGGCCGGTGTCGCCGTGCACGATCTCGACGCTTTCCAGCGCGATGCCGAGCCGGTCCGCGACCACCTGCGCGAAAGTCGTTTCGTGGCCCTGACCGTGGCTGTGCGAGCCCGTGAAGACGGTCACCGATCCCGTGGGGTGCACGCGGATCTGGCCGACTTCGAACAGACCCGCCCGCGCGCCCAGCGCGCCCGCGATGTTCGAGGGCGCGAGGCCGCACGCCTCGATGTAGCACGAGTAGCCGAGACCGCGCAGCTTGCCGTTCTTCGCCGAGGCTTCGCGGCGCGCGGCGAAGCCCTTGACGTCCGCGAGTTCGAGCGAGCGATCGAGGATCGCGTCGTAGTCGCCGGTGTCGTAGGTGAGGCCGACCGGCGTCGCGTACGGGAACTGGCGGATGAAATTGCGGCGGCGGATTTCCGCGGGATCGAGCTTCATGTCGCGCGCGGCCGTTTCGACCAGACGCTCGACCACGTAAGTCGCTTCCGGACGGCCGGCGCCGCGATAGGCATCGACCGGGACGGTATTCGTGAAGACCGCCTTGACTTCGGCGTAGATCGCGGGCGTCGCGTACTGACCGGCGAGCAGCGTCGCGTACAGGATGGTCGGCACGCTCGACGCGAAGGTCGACAGATACGCGCCCATGTTGGCGATGGTGTGCACGCGCATCGCGAGGAACTTGCCGTCGGCGTCCATCGCGAGTTCGGCTTTCGTGACGTGGTCGCGGCCGTGCGCGTCGGACACGAAGGCTTCCGAGCGCTCGGCGGTCCACTTGACCGGGCGGCGGATTTTCTTCGACGCCCACGTCAGCGCGACGTCTTCCGCGTACAGGAAGATCTTCGAGCCGAAGCCGCCGCCGACGTCCGGCGCGATCACGCGCAGTTTCGACTCCGGCAGCGACAGCACGAAGGCCGCCATCAGCAGGCGTTCCACGTGCGGATTCTGGTTCGCGACGTACAGCGTGTAGCTGTCGTCCTGCACCGAATAGCTCGCGTTGACCGCGCGCGGTTCGATCGCGTTCGGGATCAGGCGGTTGTTGACGATATCGAGCGTGGTGACGTGCGTGGCTTTGGCGAACGCGGCGTCGGTCGCGGCTTTGTCGCCGTGGCCCCAGTTGTAGCAGACGTTGTCCGGCACTTCGTCGTGCACGGCGGGCTGGCCGGAGTCGGACGCGTGCGCGGTATCGACCACGGCGGGCAGCACGTCGTAGTCGACTTCGATCAGTTCGGCGGCGTCTTTCGCGGCCTTGATCGAATCGGCGATCACGAGCGCGACCTGGTCGCCGACGTGGCGCACTTTCGTGTGGGCGATGATCGGATGCGGCGGCTCGTTCATCGGCTTGCCGTCGGTGCTGTGGATCAGCCAGCCGCACGGCAGACCGCCGACGTTGTCGGCTGCCATGTCCGCGCCGGTGAAGATCGCGACCACGCCGGGCGATTGCCTGGCCGCGGTCGTGTCGATGCTGTTGAGCTTCGCGTGCGCGTGCGGCGAGCGCAGGAACACGGCGTAGGTTTGCTGGGGCAGGACGATGTCGTCGGTGTACTGACCGTTGCCGGTGAGGAAACGATAGTCTTCCTTACGTTCGACGGAAGAGCCGATGAGATGCGTGTCGGGTGCGTTCATCGTCGGCTCCTCAGGCGGTGGCGGGCGCGGCGGCCGTGGGGCTGGGCGCTGAGGTGGCGGCGGTCGTGCCGGTCGCGGCTTGATCGCCGGTGGCGGACGAGGCGGCGGCCTTCATGCCGGCGGCGCCTTCGAGCACGGCCTTGACGATGTTGTGATAGCCGGTACAGCGGCACAGGTTGCCGTCGAGCTGGGCGCGGACATCGTCGCCGGTGAGATCGGGCTGACGGTGGACCAGAGAGACCGCGCTCATGACCATGCCGGGGGTGCAGAAGCCGCATTGCAGGCCGTGGCAGTGTTTGAAGGCGGTTTGCATCGGGTGGAGCGCGCCGTTTTGCGCGAGACCTTCGATGGTGGTGATGTCGGCGCCGTCGGCCTGGACCGCGAGGATGTTGCAGGACTTGATGGCGCGGCCGTTCAGGTGGACGGTGCAGGCGCCGCATTGGGCGGTGTCGCAGCCGACGTGCGTGCCGGTGAGGCGGCGCTGTTCGCGCAGGAAGTGGACAAGCAGGGTGCCGGGGTCGATCGAGGCGCTGGTTGGTGTGCCGTTTATCGTCAGACTGATGCTGATCATGGGGTGTCTCCTGGGAGTGAGACTGGATTGGGGTTTGTGTTTTGTCTTCTGTTTGCTGTCTTTTGTCTCTTGTCTCTTGTCTTGCTTGTTCTTGGGGCGTTGCTGTTTGTGGTGAGGCTTGGGTCTTTTTTTATTGGGATGCCGAAAAAGTAAAGCACAAATTGGGGTGGGGCGCTATTCGGGGTTGTTGTTTGGGCTTTCTGCTGGAGGCGTTGCCTTGGGTTTTTTTGCTGGTGTTTTTGGCCTTTCCTTGTGTTCTTGGTGGTCTATTAGCGTTGCCCCTGTGCGGGGCGGCACCTACTTGTCTTTGCCGCGGCAAAGACAAGTAGGCAAGAGAAAGCCGCTCACACCGCTAATTCTTAAGCGGAGCCGCCGCACAGCCACGGTCGTGGCCCATCTGGAATCTGCGTTCTCGCGCATTTTGCGCTTGTGACAAAGGACTCATTCCTCCCGCCTCGCGCTGTGCGCTCGGCGGAGCGGTGCGCTTCAAACACGGGGTTTCGTTGTGCGCTGCGGGGGCCGTCGGCTACGCCTCGGCCAGCGCTGACTTTTTGGAGAACTGGATATTGCGAGCACAGCCGGGAGGCGGCGCCCCGTTGACGCGGGGGCGCGCGCAGCGCCGCCGGAAGAATGACTGCTGTGTCACAAGCGCGAAGTGTGCGAAGACACGGATTCCAGATGGGCCACTACCGTGGCTGTGCGGGGGACCCGCTTAAGAATTAGCGGTGTGAGCGGCTTTCTCTTGCCTACGTCTCTTTGCCGCGGCAAAGAGAAGTAGGTGCCGCCCCGCACAGGGGCAACGCTAATAGACCAACAAGAATACAAGGAAAGGCCAAAAAACCAGAAACCAGAAACCAAAAAATCAGAATCCAGAAAAAACAAACCAGCTACTTAGCCAGCTTGGAATGCCGCCGAGAATACCCAAAATACACAGCCATCCCAATCAAAAGCCAAACAACAAAAGCAATCCACGTAACAGCCTGAAGATTAACCATCAAAAAAAGACAGGAAGCAACAGCCAACACCGGCACGACAGGCACCCCAGGACACCGGAACGCCCGCGGCAATTCCGGATGCGTCCGACGCAAAACCAGAACAGCAATCGACACCATCGAAAACGCCGCCAACGTGCCAATATTGATCAGCTCAGCAAGCACATTCAAAGGCACCAACGCCCCAATCAACCCAAAGAAAATCCCCACCATCCACGTCGTGAAAAACGGCGTGGCAAACTTCGGATGCACCTTGGACAACCGCGCCGGCAACAACCCATCCCGCGACATCGCGAAAATCACCCGCGTTTGCCCATAAGCCATCACCAGAATCACCGTCAACATCCCCAGCACAGCGCCCAGATCGATAAACCCCGCCACCCACGTCTGCCCGGCAACCTGCAAGGCATACGAAACCGGATGCGAAATGTTCGCGAACTGCGCCGACGGCACAATGCCCGTCACCACCGCCGCCACCGCGACATACAACACCGCACACACACCCAGCGAAGCAATAATCCCCACCGGTAAATCGCGCGCCGGATTCTTCACCTCCTCCGCCGCCGACGACACCGAATCGAATCCGATAAACGCAAAAAACATCACCGCCGCCGCACCAAATACCCCGTTCCAGCCATTCGGCATAAACGGATGCCAGTTAGCCGGCGTGACGTGGAACACGCCCACGCCGATCACGAGCAGCACCACGGTCACCTTGATCGCCACCATCACATTGTTGATGCGCGCGGATTCGCGGATGCCGACCGACAGCAGCGCGGTAATCGCCATCATCACCAGAAACGCGGGCAGGTTGAACAACGTGTGATGACCGGGCAAGGCGCCCGGCGCCGCCGTCAGCTCGACGGGCAACGACACGCCGAAACCCGCCAGCAGCGATTGCAGATAACCCGACCAGCCCACCGAGACCGCCGACGTCGCCAGCCCATACTCCAGCATCAAATCCCAGCCGATGATCCACGCGGCCAATTCGCCCAGCGTCGCGTACGAATACGTGTAGATAGAACCTGCCACCGGAATCGTCGAGGCGAACTCCGCATACGCGAGCGCCGCGAAGCCGCATGCGACCGCCGCGATCAGGAACGAGATCATCAGTGCCGGACCGGCCTGCACGGCGCCGGTGCCGGTCAGCACGAAAATGCCGGTGCCGATAATGGCGCCGACACCCAGGAAAGTCAGATCGAGCGCGCCTAGCGCTTTCTTCAGGCCGGCGGTCTGAGCGCTCGTGGCGATCATGTGCTCGACGCTTTTCTTGCGAAACAGGGACATTGGCGGGGGTCTCCAGTAGTGCACGCGTTGTTGCGCGCCGAATGTCGGGAAACCCGCGATTTTAACGGATGCACGCCCTTGCACCATTTTGGAACGGCGTTTTCAGGGCGCGGCGACGCGGCGGAAATTTCCCGTTTGCAACATCGCGGGCGGCACTTTCCGCGTCGCGAGATCGAGCGCGGCAAAGCTCTCGCGCGAGACGCGGCTAAACGGGAGGGATTCGCTCTCTTGCGGATGCGGATGCGGCGCGGCGCGAGGGCGCAGCCTTAAAGCGCCTGCGGCGCGGCGGGCCGATTCGAGGCGGTGGCTTCAGCCCGCCATCGCCGGATTCAGATCGACGAGCCGGTTGCTCATCACGTAGAACGTGATTTCCGCGTTGTTGCGCAGCTTCATTTTTTCGAGCAGGCGCGTGCGGTACACGCTGACCGTCTTCACCGACAGCGACAGCGCCTCGGCGATATCGGTCAGCCGTTTGCCCGAGGCGAGCATGCACAGCGTCTGATATTCGCGGTCGGACAGCTTCTCGTGCGGCAACTGCTCGCCGTCGAACGACACGTAATCGGCCAGCGCCTCGGCCATCGCCGGGCTCACGTATTTGCGGCCGGCGGCGACCTGCTGGATCGCGCCGATCATCTGCGCGGCGTCGACCGTTTTCGACAGGTAGCCCGCCGCGCCCGCCTTCAACGCGCGCACCGCGTATTGATCCTCGCGGTACATCGAGAACATCAGCACCGCGACGCGCGGCGCCTTGCGCTTGAGCCGCTTCAGCACTTCGACGCCGTTCATGTCGGGCAGCGAAATGTCGAGCAGCACGACGTCGTAACTATGTTGCGCGACCGCGTCGAGCGCTTCGGCGCCGCTTTCCGCCTCGGTGACTTCGCGCGCCACGCCCCGGTCGAGCAGCAATTGACGCACGCCCTGGCGGACCACGGCGTGGTCGTCGGCAAGCAGAATGCGCAGGCTCATGTCGGCGCGCTCACGATTGCAGCGCGCGGCGTTCGCCGCATAGCGCGTCGGCCAGCATCGCGTCCCACGCGAAGCGCGCCCGCACCAGCGTGCCGCGCGGCTGCGCATGCGCGGCCGATGCCGCGCCGCGGGATCCGCCCGATGCGCCCGAGGTGGCCGTGCGCCGGGCGCTGACGCGCAAGGTGCCGTCGAAGGCCGCGCAGCGCGCCTGCATGCCGCTCAGGCCAAAGTGGCCGCGCCGGTTGCGGGCCTTGCGCGTCAGGCCGATGCCGTCGTCGGCGACGATCACGGTGAGATGCCGCCGGCTGGTCTCGATCCGCACGTCCGCCGATTCGGCGCGCGCGTGCTTGGCGATGTTGTTCAGCGCTTCCTGGGCGACGCGGAAGACTGCCAGCGCCGCGTCGGCGGGCAGGCGGGTCAGGCGGACGTCGGCCGCGCAGACGAAGCTGGTGCGCAACTGCGTGCGTGCGGCGAAGTCGCCGGTCCAGTGCGCGAGCGCGCCGACAATGCCGCTTTCCAGCGACGGCGCATGCAATTCGGCGACCGCCTGGCGGCTCGCCGCGCACACGGCGTCGAGCGAACGGTTCGCGACCGCGAGGGCGGCCGCGCATTGCGGCGGCGCGTCGGCGGGCAGCCAGGTTTCGACGCCGGCGAGCGCGAAGCGCGTCGCGGTCAGCTCGGCGCCCACGCCGTCATGCAGTTCACGCGCGATGTGCCGGCACGCGGCCTCCTGCGCCTGCACCAGTTCCGCCGACAGCTCGCGGACCCGCGCGCGCAGCCGCGCCAGTTCGCGCCCGGCGGCGGTTTCGTCGCGACCGGCCCTAAGCGCCGAAGCCGCGCCGGCCGCGGTTATCGATCCTGCCGGGACGGTCGCGACAGTCGCCAAGCCCGCCGGCGACGCAGCCGATGCACCCGACGCACCCAATGCGCCCGCACCGTCACGAACGGCCGACGAAGGATGATGTGCGGTAAACGGGACGACGACAGTCGACATATCCATGACTTTCCCTCTCAGGAAGCGGTGTGGACAGCGAAGCGGGTGCGCAGCCGAGGCGCGAAGACGAAAGAACGCATACGGGTCTCCAGCCTCCAGGTGAACCGCCACGCATACGGCGTGACAGGCGATTTGCTACGGTGCAACGTAACGAAATTTACATTCAGTAACATGACGGACGGACATCGGCAGGGCGGTTCCATTCGTCTGATCTTGCGCCGCGATCATATCTCAAAAGTAGAAAAAATGCAGTTGCACCAAGGGTTAGCGCCTACATTTCACGCAATGGTTGATGTTATGCAATATGACAAAGCGGCGAATTTTGTAGGAATAATACCGACGCCAAATGTCAAATCAACGGCGTCATTTTGTAACGGGCAATAAAAAAGGAGCCCTCAGGCTCCTTTTTTGCTCGACGCGGCGAGATGCCGCTTGAATCGTTCGACTTAGCCGACGAACGCCTTTTCCACCACGTAGTGACCCGGTGCATTGTTGCTGCCTTCCTGGAAGCCCAGGTCGTCGAGCAGCTTGCGCGTGTCGCGCAGCATGTGCGGGCTGCCGCAGAGCATCACACGGTCGTTTTCCAGCGAGAAGCCCGGCACGCCGAGGTCGGCGAACAGCTTTTCGGTTTCGATCAGTTCGGTGATGCGGCCACGGTTCTGGAACGCTTCGCGCGTGACCGTCGGGTAGTACAGCAGCTTTTCCTGCACCAGTTCGCCAAGGTGTTCATGCGCCGGCAAGTGGTCGGTGATGTATTCCTTGTACGCGAGTTCGTCGACGAAACGGCAGGTGTGGGTCAGGACAACGCGCTCGTAGCGGTCGTAAATGTCCGGATCTTTGATGATCGACATGAACGGCGCGAGGCCCGTGCCGGTGGAAAGCAGCCACAGGGTCTTGCCCGGCAGCAGGTTGTCGGCCATCAGCGTGCCGACCGGCTTCTTGCCGATCAGCACTTCGTCGCCGACCTTCAGATGCTGCAGACGCGACGTGAGCGGGCCGTCCTGCACCTTGATGCTCAGGAATTCGAGGTGCTCTTCGTAGTTCGCGCTCGCCAGGCTGTACGCGCGGATCAGCGGCTTGCCGTCGACCTCGAGGCCGACCATCGTGAACTGGCCGTTCTCGAAGCGGAACGACGGATCGCGCGTGCAGGTGAAGCTGAAAAGCGTATCGGTCCAGTGGTGGACGCTCAGGACGGTCTGTGTGTTCAGGTTGCTCATGGCTTCTTGGATAGTGCGAAAACAAAGGCGGCCAGTCGTTGGAGCCGGCCGGCACGGCAAGGGCGATGCTGCGTTCACCCGAGGACGGGAATCGCGCGCAATCCGCTATTTTACCGCGCCCGCTGCCCGAGGGCCGCGCCGCGGCGGTTGTGCGTGGTAAAGCGGGTTACCGGACCAGGAAGCGACGGCGCCGGCTGTGGATCCACAATCGGGCGCCGCGAAGTGCGTTGGCGTGGCTGCTGCCGCGCTTCATCAAGGGTACGGCGATGGGCGAACGCCGCGCTGAGCGGCTGCCATCTGCTGTCCGGCGCACGCCGGATAGACGCGCCGCGCGGGCAACATCTCGGGATGATACCGAAACCCGCACGGCGGTGCAGCATTGACCCTGCTGATAAAACTGACAAGATCGCGCGCGACGGCGAGCGGCGGGGCGAGGCCGGCGGCCGTGCGGCCAGGCGGCTCGCACCCCGGCCGCGCCTGTCTACGCGGGCGCCGCCGCGCGTTTCTTGCCGCGTTGTTTCAGCACGCGCGCCTGCAATACGATCACCAGCAGCAGGAACACGCCACGGATCACGGATTGCCAGTATGCCGACAGACTGATGAAGCCCAGCCCGTTTTCGAAGTTCAGCAGGTTGAAGACGAGACCGAGCAACAGCACGCCGGCAATCGTCATCGCGATCGAACCTTCGCCGCCGGTGAGCAGCGTGCCGCCGAGCACCACCGCCGAAATCGCGAACAGCTCCCAGCCGACGCCTTCGTTCGGCTGCCCCGCGCCGAACTGCGCGGCGAGGATCACGCCCGCCATGCCGGCGAGCAGGCCGCTCACCGCATAAGCCAGCACCAGCGTGCGGTCGACGTTCAGGCCCATGAGGCGCGCCGCTTCCTCGCTGCCGCCGATCGCCAGCGAATGCCGCCCGAATTTCGTGCTGCGCAGCGCCAGCCAGCCCGCCAGCGCGGCCACCGCCGCGACGAGACCGGGAATCGGCAGCCCGAACAGATCGCCCTGGCCGAAGTTGCCGAAGTTCGAATCCGCCGCGATCGACACCGCATCGTTCTTGCCGAGCAGCAGCGCGACGCCGTGCGCGCCGAGGCTGGTGGCGAGCGTCACGATAAACGGCAGGATCTTGAGCCGCGTGATGATCACGCCGTTCAGCACGCCGACCGCGAGGCCCGCCGCGCAGCCGGCCAGCACGGCGACCCAGGCGCCGTAGACGCTCGTCAGCGCGGCCACCACGCTTGCCAGCGCCGCGACCGTGCCGACCGACAGGTCGATGCCGCCGGTGATGATCACGAACGCCATGCCGATGGAGATCAGCGCGAACATCGAGTTGTAGCGCCAGAACGACGTGATGTTGTACGCCGAGCCGAAATGGTCGTAGCGCACGAGGCCGAAGACGACCAGCGCGACCAGCGCGAACAGGATAGGGAGATTCTTTTTCATCGCATGGAGTCCGGAGTAGTCCTTGCCTTGGCCCGACGTGATGTGACTTGACTTGAAGTGCCGTGACTTGGCGTGGCGCTCAGCGCGAACGCCGTTGCACATACACCGCCGCGACGATGATGCCGGCCTTCACCACCAGCGCCGCCGCGTCGGGAATGCCGTGCGCGAGCAGCGTGTAGCGCAGCAACTGGATGATCAGCGCGCCGATCAGCGTGCCGCCTATGTACGCCTTGCCGCCCGTCAGCGCGGTGCCGCCGACGGCCACCGCCGCGATCGCGTCGAGCTCGACGCCGAGCCCGACCACATTCGCATCCGACGACGAATTCACCGAGATCGAGATCAACCCGGCGAGTCCGGCGAGCGCCGCGCACAGCGTGTAGGCGATCAGCTTCACGGTCGCGGTCGGCACGCCGCACAGATACGCGGCTTTTTCGTTGCCGCCGGTGATCAGCAGATACTGGCCGAACAGCGTCTTGCGCACGACCCACACGAACAGACCGACCAGCGCCAGCATCAGCAGCACCTGGAACGGCACGCCCGCGACCTTGCCGAGCGCGATCCACTGGAAGGCGGGCGTGTTGAACGCCTGCAGGCTGCCGTCGGTGACGACCTGGGCGATGCCGCGTCCCGCGATGAACAGCACCAGCGTCGCGACGATCGGCTGCACCGCGAGCCGCGTCACCAGAAAACCGTTGAAGACGCCGCACAGCGCGGCCGCCAGCACCGGCAACACGAACGCGAGCGCGATGCCGGCCGGCCCGGCGATGTTCAGGAACAGCATCGGCGCGAGTGCGCCGGAGATCGCCATCGACGCGCCCACCGACAGATCGATGCCGCCCGTCGCCACCACCAGCGTCATGCCGATGCCGACGATCACGATCGTCACCACCTGCGTCATGTTGACGTTGAAGGTCTGCAGCGACCAGAAGTGCGGCGTGAAGATCAGATTGAACAGCACCATCGCGAGCAGCACGATCACTTCGCGCTGCATGGCGAGATGACGCCATTTCTGCACGGTGCTCGTGGGGCGCTTGCCGGCATCGGCGCCGGCGCCGGCACTTTTGGCGGTAAGCGGGTTACCGCTCGCGGCAGGCGAGACGGCAGGCGCGGCAGGCGCGGCAGGCGCCGCGGCCTCGCCGCGCGCGGCCGGTTCGGTATGCAGGGAATCGCTGTGCAGCTTAAGCGCCATGACGGTCGCCCTCCAACGCGTCTTCGATATGGGCGGCGTTCGCCGTTTGCGCGGCTTCGGCCAGTTGCGAGTGCGCATCGCCGCCGTAGGCGATCGCATCCATGATCGCGGTCTCGCTCATGTCCGCGCCGTTCAGTTCGGCGACGGTGCGGCCGTCGCGGATCACCACCGCGCGATCGGCGACGGCGGTCAGTTCCTCCAGCTCGGAGGCCGACATCAGCACGCCGAGCCCGGCGTCGCGCAGCTCGCGCACGATCTTCGCGACGTCCGCCTTGGCGCCGACGTCGATGCCGCGCGTCGGTTCGTCGAGCAGCAGCAGCGACGGTTCGGCGGCGAGCCAGCGCGCCAGCAGCACCTTCTGCTGATTACCGCCGGAGAGCTCGCGGATCGGCTGGTCGGCGGAGCGCAGCTTGATGCCGAGCGACGCGATGAAGCGATCGACGATCGCCTGCTGCTTCTTCACGTCGACGATGCCGTTTTTCGCCAGCGTGCGCAGGCACACCAGCGTCAGGTTGTCGCGCACCGACAGCTCGGGGACGATGCCCTCGGCCTTGCGGTCTTCGGTGAGATACGCGAGGCCGCGCGCGATCGCGTCCTGCGGCGACTTCAGCGCGACCTGGTCGCCGCCGATCGTCAGCGAGCCTTGCTCCAGTGGATCGGCGCCGAACATCAGCCGCATGGTCTCGGTGCGGCCCGAACCGAGCAGACCAGCCAGACCGACCGCTTCACCCGCATGCACTTCGAGCGACACGTCGTTTACTTTCGGATGCGCGCTCAGATTGACCGCGGCGATTGCCTGCTTGCCGCGCCGCGCGAGATTCGCTTCGCGCGACGCGGTGTCTTCCTGCACGACGGCGGCCAGCGTGCGGCCGAGCATCGTCGTGACGAGCTGCAGCTTGTCCATCTCGGCCATCGAGCTTTGCGCGACCGTCTGCCCGTCGCGCATCACCGTCACGCGGTCGCACAGCGCGTAGAGTTCGTCGAGCCGGTGCGACACGAAGATCACCGCGCGGCCGTCGTCGCGCAGCTTGCGCACCACGGTGAACAGCAGTTCGACTTCGCGTTCGTCGAGCGACGAGGTGGACTCGTCCATGATGACCATCTTCGCGTCGGCCGAGACCGCGCGCGCCAGCGCGACCATCTGCTGGATCGCGGTCGAATAGCGGCCCACCGGTTTCTTCACGTCGATCTGCAAGCCGAACGATTCGAGCAGCGCGGCGGCGCGCTGCTGCACCGCGCGCCAGTCGATCAGACCGAAGCGGCGCGGTTCGCGGCCAAGAAAAATGTTTTCCGCCACCGAGCGGAACGGCACCAGGTTGATCTCCTGATAGATCGTGCTGATGCCGGCTTCGCGTGCCTGTTTCGGGGTGCGGAAATCGACCTCGCGGCCCTCGAAGCGCACGCTGCCCGACCCGCGCCGGTAGGCGCCGGTCAGGATCTTGATCATGGTCGATTTGCCGGCGCCGTTCTGGCCGATCAGCGCATGCACTTCGCCGGCGGCGACGCTCAGATTGGCGCCGCGCAAGGCGGGCACGCCGCCGAAGCTGATGCCGATGTCCTGCATCTCGAGCAGCGGCGAACCGGTGGGGGGAGTGTGCGGCGTGGGCGTGGCGGATTGCGTCACGGGTGTCCTCCTGATGCGTGTGCTGCTGCTTGTGCTGCTGCATGAGCTGCATGAGCTGCATGAGCTGCACGGCTTGCGGCGGCGCCGTCGAACCATGTTACGCCGCATAAAAGCGAAGCGACGGTCCGTGCGGACACGGGCGCGTCGCTTCGAACCCTTCTCGCCGACCGCCCGCCGCGCAAGTCGCTTGCGCGGGACCGGCATGTGCGCGTTTCAGGCGCGCATGCCGGTCGACCGGAGACTTGTCACAGGCGGTTGACGTCCTGCTGCAACGCTTGTTGGGGGAAGCCTCCGGAGGGAGGCTTCGCGGTTGCCCGTCGGGCGCCGATCAATAGCCGTACTGCATGTTCTGCTGCACGTTGCTCTTGTCGTAGAAGCGGTCGGACACCTTGACCCATGTCGGGATCTTTTCGCCCTTCGCGTAGCGCTGCGCGACATCGCAGGCGAGCGGGCCGAAGAACGGGCTCGACTGCACGCTCGCGCCGAGTTCGCCGGCCGCGATCGCGTCCATGCCGCCCTTGGTGCCGTCGATCGTGACGATCTGGATGTCCTTGCCCGGCTGCTTGCCGGCCGCCTTGATCGCGGCGATCGCGCCGAGCGCCATTTCGTCGTTATGCGCGTAGACCGCGGTGACGTCCGGGTGCGCCTGCAACAGCGTTTCCATCACCTGACGACCCTTGTCGCGCGCGAAGTCGCCGCTTTGCGACGCGATGATCGACATGCCCGGGTTCTTCGCGATCACTTCGTCGAAGCCCTTCTTGCGATCGTTCGCGGCGGACGCGCCGGTGGTGCCTTCCAGTTCGATGATCTTCGCCTTGCCGCCGGTCGCCTTGACGAGCCAGTCGGCGGCGCGATGCCCTTGATCGATGAAGTCCGAGCCGATGAAGGTGATGTAGTCGCGGCCCGCCTTGGCCACCGACTGATCGACATCGCGGTCGACCAGGATCACCGGGATGCCGGCCTTTTTAGCCTGCAGCACGATCGGCGCGAGCGGTTTCTCCTCGCGCGGCGGGAACACCAGCAGATCGACGTGCTGCGCGATCATGCTCTGGATGTCGGAGACCTGCTTCGAGTTGGAGCCGTTGGCGTCGGTCATGACCATCTGCCAGCCGCACTTTGCCGCGATGTCCTTGAAGCTCTTGGTTTCCGCGAGACGCCACGGATTATTGCTTTCGGTCTGCGCGAAGCCGACCTTCAGCGGAGTCTTGTTCGGCAGTTTGGGCAACGCGTCGTCGGCGTGCGCGGTGGCGACGCCGAAACCGATTGCCAGAGCCAGCAGCGAACCCGCCAGCGGACGAATCTGCTGCTTGCGCATTTGAACGCGCGACTGCGTGTTGAGCGACGCCATGTCTTCCTCCAGTACCTGGTGAGGTAGGTGTGTATTTGCTTTTGTGTTTCTCCTGCCGGCCGGCGCTGTTTCACCTGAACCGGACGTGCCGATTATTCCACCCGGAATTATTATCGGTCAATCACTAATAATATTAATTATTGGCTTTTTTGCCTCGGTAATTACCCTGACCGACGACCGTTCGACAAGCGGACCATCCAGCTTCACCATCCGGTGCCGCACCGGCGCTCCGGCTGCGCGGTTGTGCTCCTCCTGAAGCAGGGTTTCGACGGCCCAGCGCCCCAGTTCGTAGTTCGGCAGCACCACGGTCGAGAGCGGCGGGTGCGTGTGGCGGGCGATTTCCTGGTCGTCGTAGCCGAGCACGGACACGTCTTCCGGCACGTGCAGGCCGAGCTGCTTGAGCGCTTCGATCGCGCCGATCGCGGTCAGGTCGTTCGCGCAGAAGATCGCGGTGGGCGGATTCGCTTCGCGCATCAGCGACAGCGTCAGCTCGAAGCCGAGGCCCGAGCTCCAGTCGCCGTCGCGCACCAGTTCGGCCGCGTACGGCAGATCGGCGGTGGCGAGCGCGGTGCGGTAGCCCTTCAGGCGATCTTTCGACGCGTCCTGCCACGGCTCGCCGTTGATGTAGCCGATGCGCCGGTGGCCGGCCTGCAGCAGATAGTCGGTCGCGAGATGGCCGCCCGCGACCTCGGCCGGCACCACCGACGACACGCCGCCGTCGCTGGTGTAGCAGTTCAGCAGCACGGTCGGCACCTGCGACAGCGCGGCCGGCAGCGTGACCTTGCGCGTGTAGACGGTCGCGTAGATCACGCCGAATACGTGCGGGTTGGACAGCGTCGCGTCGAGCACCTGTTTCTCGATGTCGGCGTTGCCGTGCGTCGAGTAGACCGCCAGCATCTTGCCGCTCGCATAGGCCGCGTCGCGCGCGCCGTCGACGTTGACGACCGGATGCGGGCTGGTGGAGATCTCGTCGGCGAGATAGACGATCAGATTGCGTTCATCGGCCGAGGCCGACACCGGCTCGCGCAACGACAGCCGGTAGCCGAGGTCGTGCGCGGCCTTCAGCACCTTGTTGCGGGTCGCCTCGGAAAACTTCGCGCCGGTGGCGTTGTTCAGCACCAGCGAGACAGTGGACTGCGACACGCCAGTGAGCTTGGCGATGTCGGTCATGGTGGGGCGGCGTTGAGTCGATTTTTTCATTGTGCGGGCCGCATTGCTGCGGCGCTAAAGCAGGGGCATGCCGAGGGCATCGTGGTGCTGACGGTACCACTAATAATATGCGCGCGGCAACGCGCGCTAACCCGCCATTTGGGAGTATCGAATCGACCGGCAATGCGAAGTTTTCGGCTAATTTATTACTAATAATATTGACCGATGGGCTTTGGCGTGCGATTCTCGGTCGCGCGGACTCCGATAGTCCGCCGGCCGCGCACTGTGTGCGGCACGTTACAGGAGACACCGATGCGCGTTGCTGCCGGCATTCGTCCGTGGCCCCGCCTGTTCTGACCATGCGCGACGTTTCCCCTAATTCGCTCCAGCCGCGGCCCATCACGGCGCACGACGACCTTGTCTGGCTCGACGATCCCGTCATCGCGGCGTCGCTCGTCACGTTGCGGGCGGGTGCGCTGCGCGTCGTGCTGGCGCCCGAGGTGGGCGGCGCGCTCGCAGCGTTCTACGAAGTGACGCCCGAGGGTCCGCTGCACTGGCTGCGTCCGGCAACGCCGGCGGCGTTTGCCGGGCGCGACCCGCTGCAAATGGCGAGCTTTCCGCTATTTCCGTATTGCAACCGCATTCGCGACGCGCGCTTCACGTTCGACGGCGCCACGATCGATCTCGCCGGCAACGACCCGCGCTTCGCGCATGCGCTGCATGGCAACGCGTGGCGGCATCCGTGGCAGGTGGGCGCGCGTTCGGACAGCGCGGTGGAACTGCATTTCGAACACCAGCCGGATATGCGGCGGGTCGGCGACTGGCCGTTCCGCTATCGCGCGACTCAGCGGATCGCGTTGCGCGACGGCGCGCTCGTCATCACGATGTCCGCGCAAAATCTGTCCGGGCGGCCGATGCCGTTCGGCATGGGTCATCACCCGTACTATCCGCGCACCGCGGCAACCCGCGTGTACGCCGGCGTGCAGGCCATGTGGCATGCCGACGCCGACGTGCTGCCCACGCATCTCGGCGCGCATCCCGCCGTGGACGCATTGCGCACCGGCATGCCGGCGGACGAGTTCGACCTCGACAACAATTTCGCGAACTGGTCGCGCGAGGCGACGATCGCGTGGCCCGACGAGCAGCGTCAATTGACGATGACCGCCGACGCGCCGTTCGATCACATGGTGGTGTTTGCGCCGGCCAACGATCCGCAGCTGTGCGTGGAACCGGTGACGAATACGACCGACTGTTTCAACGCGGTAGGGCCGCGGGAGCAGGTGGGGGGCTGCGTGTTGCAGCCGGACGAGGGGATTGCCGCGACGCTGAGGTGGACGCCGCGCCGCGCGTAAGTGCGGGGTGCAAACGCGTGCAAACGGGTGCAGACGGGTGGTACGTGATGGGCGGCCTCGCGTGCTTTACTTCACGCTCGCCCGCCTTATTTCACCGTATCTCACTCCACCCTCAAGCGCGCCATATATGGCAGATGATCCGAGAGCCACGCGGTTTCCTGCGTCGGCTGAATCCATTCGACCGGTTTCATCCCGCGCACGAACATCTTGTCGAGCGCGAGCGCCGGTGAAAACGCCGGGAACGTGCGGCCCGATTCGCCGAGCAGCGTCGCGACTTCCTGCAGGCCGTGTTCGCCGAACAGCGGCACCGAATCGTTGCGCCAGTCGTTGAAGTCGCCCGCGAGAACCAGTGGACCTTCCGGCGCTTCCTTCGCGATCCAGTGCGCGATCCAGTTCATCTGCCGCAAGCGCGCGGAACGCGTCAGCGCGAGGTGCGCGCACAGCAGCGTCACGGAATGACCGCCGAAAGTCGCGCGCGCGACCAGCAAGCCACGCTTTTCGAAGCGATGCGCGGAGATATCCCAGCGCCCGCCGAGATCCAGCGGATGCGGCGACAGAATCGCATTGCCGTGCCGCCACGACGGTTTGAACACATTCGGCCCGAGCGCGATTTCCAGTTCGAGCGCGCGGGCGATTTCCGTGGCCTGGCAGTGCCAGACGTCGCTCAATGGATCGCCGAGCGGCGCGCCGAAACTGCGCGCGAGAACCGGCGACGGCATGCGCCGCGCCATCGCTTCCTGTAGAAAATAGGCGTCGGCGTGAGTGGACTGCACCCAGCGCTGCATCGCCTGCCAGGCCTGAAAGCCGAGCGGCGTGCGGCCCTTGTGCAGGTTCCAGCTCACCGCAATGAAGTCCTTCTGCGCGATGCTTTCGCGGATCAATTCTTCGGGGTTTCGCATGCCGCGTTATCCACGTGTTCTGTTTGAGGGCTTCGGTATCGCCCGTGTCGAGTTCGGTGTGACGCCGGTGCGCGACGGTGCGCTAGTCAGTGCATGGCCGGCGCGTCAATTCGCGGCGTCCGATGGCGTCGCGAGGCTTGCCCGCACGCGATAGACCAGGTTCGGGTTCCTGTCGACGATCGTCCAGCTCGCCCATTGCCCCGCCGGCACCTTCAGGCCCGGATGGCTCGCACTCACCTGACGCGGTTGCGGCGGCAGCTTGCAGCCGGTGTCGGTCTGCTGCGCGGTATCGTCCTCGAAGGTTTCCTGCGCTTCGATCTGCAGCGTCACGTCGTTCGCATCCGCCTGCAACGGCGACACGGTGAGCGTGCGCGTCAGGTCGAGACTGCCGGCCGGTTGATCCTTGCAGCCGACATTGTGTTGCACCACCTTGTGGTGCGTATCCGTGCGTGCCTGACCGACGGTCGTCGTGCCGTCGAACGCGTCGATCTGCTGACCGTCGCGCATCACCTGCAACTGCCATTGCACGACCTGCTGCGCCGGAGGTTGTTGCGCATTCGCAAGCAACGAAGTGCCGAGCAACACGGCCACGATACTGGTTTTCCACATAGCTACGCTCTCCAGTCACTGCACCTGCCGCACGGGCAGAGGGTCATCTTACGCCTGATGGGCGGAACGCTTTTCTGACACGGCAAACGGGGCCGGGTTCAGCAACACTGCATTGCAGATGCGTCCGCCGGTTACCGGAAACAACCGGTTGTTAGCAGCAGAGCCGCATGACTGCTGGCTTGCACGTCAATATGTCGTCGCTACACTGGACTCGAACCGGCGCGTATCCGGCGCCGTTGCAGCAAGACCAGCCAGACGGGGTGAGCGATGACAACAGCAATGGTCAAACAGGAAATCGCCGTGGCGTCCTTCAGTCAGGTGTACGACCTCGATCAGGTCGAGACCGCGCTGAACGATCTCGGCGACGGCGCGAACGAGGCGCTGCGTGCTACCTACGAAAAGATGCTGAAAACCGGCAATCTGCGTTTCTGCGTGAAGCCGAACCGGATGCCGTCGATCGACGATCTGATCGGCGCGCTGCCCAATTTTTCAGCGCCGCTCGACGATATCCGCAAGCAGGTCGCGCTGTGCCTCGAGACCGAGGACCGGCTCGAGTTGATGCCGATCCTGCTGCTCGGCGACCCCGGCATCGGCAAGACTCACTTTGCCAAGCAGTTGGCGCGCCTGCTCGGCACCGCCTATCAATATGTCGCGATGAGTTCGCTGACGGCGGGGTGGATTCTGTCGGGCGCGTCGTCGCAATGGAAGAATGCGAAACCCGGCAAGGTGTTCGATGCGCTCGTGAACGGCAGTTACGCGAACCCGGTGATCGCCGTCGACGAAATCGACAAGGCCACCGGCGATTCGCAATACGATCCGCTCGGCGCGCTGTACGCGCTGCTCGAACACGATACCGCGCAGAGTTTCATCGACGAATTCGCGGAGATTCCGATCAACGCCGGGCACGTGATCTGGATCGCGACGGCGAACGACGAGCGCGCGATTCCCGAGCCGATTCTCAACCGGATGAACGTGTATGAAATTCCGCCGCCGGATCACGCGGGCTCGCGCCGCATCGCCCAGGCGATCTACGACGAGATCCGCAGCGCGCACAACTGGGGGCTGCGTTTCCCCGAACTGCTTGGAGACGACGCGCTCGATGCGCTGAAGCCCGCCTCGCCGCGTGAAATGCGCCGCGCGATTCTCAATGGCTTCGGTGCGGCGCGCATCGACGGACGAGACCGGATTGCCGCCGGCGATATTCGCCTCGATTACGGAAACCGGCGAAAACCGATTGGTTTTTGAGTTTTTCGCCTGTTTTTCGTAGAAAAGCCGCCTCGTGCGGCTTTTTTTCGTCTCAAATCGGGAATCCCTACTGGAAATGCGGAGATTGCCGCAGCAATTGTTGCTAAATTTGAGATGCTAAGTTGTTTTCAATCGGGCTGGAATTTCAATAGCTAGGGAATACACTGAGTTCCATCGATGTGACGCGCAAAAAACCGCCAAGCGGCGCTCGGCGTCGCTCGGCAACGCACAGAACTCACTATCAACGACTATTGGAATCCATCATGAGAACCGCTTCCCTCGCTCTGCTTTTCTCCGTTTCGGTGGCTGTCGCCGCGCCCGCTTTCGCTAGCGGCTACGGTCCCGCGACCTCGTATCGTCCGGAAGTCGCCACCTACACGCAGCCGAGCACGGTGACCCGCGCCGACGTGAAGGCCGATGTGGTCCGTGCCCGCGCCGACGGCGAACTCAACCAGAATCCCTATGCGCCGATCTCGGCCGACAGCGTCGCCGCCACGCCCGACAACGGCCCGAAGACGCGTGCCCAGGTGAAGGCGGAACTGGCGCAGGCCCGTGCCAACGGTGAGCTGAATCTGAACCCGAACGCGCCGGCTTATCAGCAGCAGCTCGCGCTGGGCGGCTACACGGCGCCGCGTGCGCAGGCGACGAGCGCCGTCGCGAATACCGCGCGCCGTGGCGTCAGCACGCAGGACTAAGCTGAGCGCAACGAGCGCTGCACGCCGCCTCGGCGTACACTGAACCGTCTGGCCGCTACGTTTTACCTGCACTGAAACCCGAATGCCCGCCGTCGTTTGCGACCGCGGGCATTCGCGTCTATGCGCAGTCGTACAATTTTGCGTGGCAGTCAAAGAGACGGCAGGGCGTTCGATAACGAGCAGTCGGCGGCATGCATTCGCCGGATCCTGTCTACATCACCATCGGCTGAACGAGGCAGCGCGCGGCGAACGGGCCGCGTCAACGGACATGGACCAAATCGAATGTGTAGTGATCGGCGCGGGCGTGGTCGGTCTGGCGGTGGCACGCGCGCTGGCGGCGCGCGGCCGTGAAGTGATCGTGCTGGAAGCGGCCGAGGCGATCGGCGTCGGCACCAGCTCGCGCAATAGCGAAGTGATCCACGCGGGCCTCTACTATCCGCGCGGATCGCTGAAGGCCACCCTCTGCGTGCGTGGCCGCGAAATGCTCTACGACTTTTGCGCGGAACACCACGTGCCGCACTCGCGCTGCGGGAAACTGCTCGTCGCGACGTCGCGCAATCAGATTCCGCAGCTCGAAGCGATCATGGCGAAGGGGCGCGAGAACGGCGTGCTCGACCTGATGCGGATCACCGGCGATCAGGCTCAGGCGCTCGAACCGGCGCTCGATTGTGTCGAGGCGGTGTTCTCGCCGCAGACGGGCATCGTCGATAGTCATCAACTGATGCTGGCGATTCAGGGCGACGCGGAACGCGACGGCGCGGTGTGCGCGTTTCATGCGCCGGTCGAAGCGATCACCGCGAGCAATGGACGCTTCATCGTGCAAGTGGGCGGCGGCGCGCCGACCACGATCAGCGCCGCCTGCGTGATCAACAGCGCCGGTCTTCAGGCCAATGCGCTCGCCCGGAAAATTCGCGGACTCGACGCGCGTCACGTGCCGCCGCTTTATCTCGCGCGCGGCAACTACTTCAGCATCTCGGGACGCGCGCCGTTCAGCCGTCTGATCTATCCGATGCCGAACGAGGCCGGCCTCGGCGTGCATCTGACCATCGACCTGGGTGGTCAGGCGCGTTTCGGTCCCGACGTCGAATGGGTCGACGCGATCAATTACGACGTCGATCCGCAGCGGGCGGAATCGTTTTACGCGGCGATTCGCGCGTATTGGCCGGCGCTGCCCGACGGTGCGTTGCAACCTGCCTATGCGGGCATTCGTCCGAAGTTGTCGGGACCGGGCGAGCCGGCCGCGGACTTCGTGATTCAAGGCCCGGCCGCGCATGGCGTGCGCGGACTCGTCAATCTGTTCGGGATCGAGTCGCCGGGTTTGACGGCGTCGCTAGCGATTGCGCAACGCGTGTGCGAGGTGAGCGGACGCGCGTAGTGTGTTGCGCGGCTCTTTGCGATTCATTCTCATTTCGCACGACCAACCGCTTAGCCGTTGCGCGACATTCTGGCGCAGCGCCCGTACCGATTCGGTTATCTCTATCATTTGGGTTGTCACGCGCGAGGCCTTCGTTGCTATCCTTGGGGACCGCTGTCACTAGAACGGCGATCAGTTCTATATAAATGGAGTGAGTCCCCCATGAAATCTTCCCGTCGTACATTTTTGATCACCAGCATTGGTGTGGCGTCCACGTTGGCACTGTCGCGCACGGCATTCGCCGACGCACCGAAAGTCGCCGAAACCGATCCGACCGCTCAAGCTCTCGGCTACAAGGCCGACGCCACCAAAGTCGACAAGGCCAAGTACGCGAAGTACGTGGCAGGTCAAGACTGCAGCAACTGCAGCTTCTACCAGGCGAAGCCGACCGACGCATGGGGCGGCTGCCCGATGTTCGCGGGCAAGCAGGTCGCGGGCAAGGGCTGGTGCAGCGCCTATAACAAGAAGGCCTGATCACATGTGAATCGCGCGCGCCGTCCGGTGACGCGCGAAGTGCGCCGCGACAAGGCGGCGTGCGATCGAACTTCGATCATTGAGGCGTCTGTCGTCGAGTGCGGCAGACGCCTCTTTGCATTGGGGCTTGCGTCTGCGAGGCGACCGCGAACTCGATCGCGAACACAACCGGGAACACGGTCGCGAACTCAGCTACGAGCCTGCATCAACGGCGGCCGTTTATCGAACCACGGCCGCGCGGTTTCGAGTTGCGCGGCCAGACGCAGCAGCGTCGCCTCGCCGCCTTCACGCGCGGCGAACTGCACGCCGACCGGCAGACCACGCGCGTTCCAGTACAACGGCACCGACATCGCCGGTTGTCCGCTCAGATTGAACAACTCCGTGCAACCGGCCCACGCGAACGCCTTGTTCGACGCCTCGGTCAGCATCTTTTTCACCAGCGCTTCGATCGGCACCGTGGTGACGGCGCGCATCTGCAATCGCTCGGCGCGCGTGGGATGCATCTCGCCGATCTTGATCGGCGCGGCGGCGAGCGTCGCGCACAGCAGCACGTCGTAGCGGTTCAGCAGATCGGTAAGCCGCGCGGAGATGCGGCGCTGCTCCTCGAGTGCGGCCGGCAATCCGCGCTCGCCGAGCTTGCGGCCGACGTGCGCCATCGCCCATGTCGAAATTTCGAATTCGCCGCGCGACGGTTTGCGGCCCGTGATGCTTTCGGCGTTCAGCACCAGTTCTTCCGCGGTCACCGACCACAGCGTCAGAAATGCATGACGAACCGCCGCGAAATCGATGCCGAGCGACACGGGTTCGATGTTGTGGCCGAGCGAGCGGGCGAGTTGCGCGGCGTCGTCGAGCGCGGCGCGCGAATCGGTGGAGAGCGACGGCGCCAGCATCGACTCGGTGACGTATGCAATGTTCAGCGGTTTGCACGGCTCGCGGCTCGCGCCGAGAAACGTGCCGGGCGCGCCGAGCGGACGCTGTGCGTTGCCCGTCAGCAGATCGAGCAGCAACGCGCTGTCGCGCACGCTACGCGAGATCGCATGGTCGACGCCGAGTTCGCCGGCGCCCGGCGGTGCGGCGCGCGGCACACGTCCGCGCGATGGCTTGAGGCCGAACAGTCCGCAGCATGACGCCGGAATGCGGATCGAGCCGCCGCCGTCGGATGCATGCGCGAGCGGCACGATGCCGGCCGCGACCGCTGCCGCCGCGCCGCCGCTCGATCCGCCCGGCGTGTGATCGAGATTCCACGGGTTGCGGCACGCGCCGAATAGTTCGGGCTCCGTATAAGGCATCTGCCCGAGTTCGGAGGTGCTGGTCTTCGCGAAGATGTTCAGACCGGCCGCCTTCGCAAGCGTGACGACCGGCGCGTCCGTGGCGGGAATGAAGTGGCGGTAGTGACGGCTGCCCATCGCCATGCGCAGACCCGCGACCGGCGCGCCGAGGTCCTTGATCAGATAGGGCACGCCGGCCAGCGCCTGTTGCGCGCTCGGATCGCTTCCGGTCGACGGGCCCGCGCCGTTGGCCCGGTTCGCATCGTCACGCGACGCGCGTTGCCGCGCGGCGTCGTAGTCCTTCAGCACGATGGCGTTGATCGCGGGATTGACGGCCTCGGTGCGCGAGATTGCGATGTCCAGCAATTCGCGGGCGCTCGCCTCGCGGGTGCGCACGAGTTCGGCGAGGCCGATGGCGTCATGGGCGAGATAGTCTGATTGCACGACGGAAGGGTCCTCGCTGTCGAAGGTGGATTTCGGCATTGCGTCCATGCAACGGACGAAAGTCGTCGCGCATGGAAAGACGGCGCGTCACCGACGCGCCGTCTTCAGGAGAGTAACCGAGTTACACGCGTGTGTTATCGGCTTGAACAAAAAGGCACAAATCAGACACGCTTGATGGCGCTATCGAAACATGGAAACACAGAAACACCATCGGCAAGCGCTGCCGGCAGGCGCAGTCAACAATGCGCCCGGCAACCGCGCTCAACGAACGTCAATCCATCATCAAAGCCGTTCGCCGAGGAACGTCAACGTGCGGCCGTGCGCGAGCGCCGATGCGCGCTGGTTGTACGACGCGCGCTCCGAACAGTTGAAGCCGTGATCGGCGTTCGGATAGATGTGGAATTCGGCATCGGTGCGGCCCGCGAAGCGCTCCTGAATCTGACCCACCGCCGACAGCGGAATATGCGCGTCCAGTTCACCGTAGTGGAACTGCATCGGCACGGTGATCTTCGCGGCTTCGTCGAGCTGGTTCTGGATGCCGCCGCCGTAGTAGGCGACCGCGCCGTCGAGCGTGCCTTGCGCCGCCGCCAGATACGCGAGCCGGCCGCCGAAGCAGTAACCGATCGCGGCGACCTTGCCGGTCACTTCCGGCATCGCGCGCAATGCGGCGGCCGCCGCGCCGATGTCGGCCACGGCTTCATCGACCTTCAGCTTCTGCATCAACTCGATGCCTTTCTCGCGATCCGCACCGTCGTAGGTGAGTTCGACGCGCGGCTGCACGCGCCAGAACACATCCGGCGCGAGGGCCACGTAGCCGTCCTGCGCGTACTGATCCGCAACCGAACGGATGTGACCGTTCACGCCGAAGATCTCCTGAATGATGATGACGGCCGGCCCCGCGCCGCCGCGCGGCAAGGCCAGATAGCCGCCGAAGCTGTCGTTGCCGGCGGGAATGTCGATCCATCGGGAAGTGATGCTCATCGTGCTCTCCATGAACCCGCGCGCGAATGGCGCGAGGGTGGTGGTGTGAATGTCGGGGTGAGTGTCTGCGTGAACAGCGGACGCAGCGGCGGGTACGAATGTCTGAAGCGGTCAGTCAGTGTGCCAAAAAATGTCCGGCGCTGCAGCGCGGCGCCCACGCCAGGTACCGCGCGCCGCGTGATTCTCGTAAGGCGATTGAAACGTTCTCGATTATTCATTTTCCGGTCGCGGAGCAGCCCGGTAGAGTCGAACGTATCCGGCTCGCGAATGGCGCGAGCGCATCGACGACAAGGCCCCCATCATGAGTGAAATCCGTTTTGTCACACCGTTCGCCGAACGTTTCGGTTTGCGCGTGCCGGTCGTGCAGGCGCCGATGGCCGGCGGCGCGACCACGCCCGCGCTGGTCGCGGCGGTGTCGAACGCCGGCGGCTTCGGCTTTCTGGCGGGCGCCGCGCTGAGCCCGGAGAAGATCGCGAGCGAAGTCGCGGCGATCCGCGCGCTGACGGATCGTCCATTCGGCGTGAACCTGTTCGTGCTCGATCCGGCCGCGCCGGACGACGCCACCGTGCGTCGCGCGCTCGAAGCGATCGACCCCGTGCGCGCCGATCTCGGCTTGCCGCCGGGCCAGCCGCTCGAACGCTACGCGCCGGACTTTCGCGCGCAACTGGAGATGCTGATCGAATTGCGCGTGCCGGTGGCGAGTTTCACTTTCGGGCTGCTGCCGGCACACGACGTCAAGCGTCTGCACGATGCCGGTCTATATGTAATAGGCACCGCCACCCACACGGCGGAAGGCATCGCGTGGCGCGACGCGGGCGCCGATGCGATCGCCGCGCAAGGGGCGGAGGCGGGTGCGCATCGCGGCACCTTCATCGGCGCGTTCGAGGATGCTTTGGTCGGCACGCTGGCGCTCGTTCCGCAACTCGTCGATGCGACCGGCCTGCCGGTGCTCGCGGCGGGCGGCATCATGGACGGCCGCGGCATCGTCGCCGCGCTCGCGCTCGGCGCGCAGGCCGCCGCGATGGGCACCGCGTTTCTCACCTGCCGCGAGAGCGGCATTCCTCCGGTATGGAAGACCCGCATACGGGAAACGTCGGACACGTCGACCACCGTGACGCGCGCCATCACCGGCCGGCATGCGCGAGGCATACGCAATCCGTTGATGCAGCGATTGAGCGAAGCCGCGCAGAAGATCGCGCCGTATCCGGTGCAAAACGCATTGACGCAGGAGTTGCGGCAAAGCGCGGCGCGCGCGCAGAACGGCGACTACCTGTCGCTCTGGTCGGGGCAGGGCGCGCCGCTCGGCCGCGCGCGTCCGGAAGGGATCGGCGCCGCCGAACTGATGGCGCAACTCGAACAGGAATGGCTCGCGGCGAGTGCGCGCATCGGGGCTCAGCGGAGTTGATCGAATGTGACGTGGGTATGTGACCCGGACAAGATAAGGACAAGACCAGGACAACACCCTGACACGCCTCAGGCGCGCCCCCGCTTCACGCGGCGGCGCGCCTTCTTTTTAAGCACAACGCCTAATGGAGCATTAGCGTTTTAACCGTCGAAATGCGAAAGAGCGTGCGGTTAGACGAAACTCTCACGTAGCGGAAACCCGCATGGGCTGGTGCTCTCCAGCCAGTCTGCCGGACCGGAATCGACCCCTGTTGGATAAACGCTATTAGTGTTGATCCCACTTCCTCAAAAAAGCCCCACAAATTAATTTGATCGCCTACACTTGCGCGCAAGTACGGTTTGCCGCCTGCCACAAACAGGTCCGGCGAGCGTACTGGCCAAGTGCATGAACGATGCAACCGGCGTGGTCGTCCACGGGACTGAGCGACACGTGTAGGGGAAGCGGGGGCACAGGGCGATTACGTTGTTTTTGGGACCGAAACTGGAGACTTACATGAACATCAAGATTCAAAAGCTGTTGCCGATCAGCGCTGCGGCGATGCTGTTCGCAACGTTGGCAACTTCCGCGGCAGCTGACCAGGTCGTCAAGATCGGCCACGTTGCACCGCTGACCGGCGGTATCGCTCACCTGGGTAAAGACAACGAAAACGGCGCGCGCCTGGCAGTCGAAGAAATCAATGCCAAGGGCCTCACGATCGGCGGCCAGAAAATCACGCTGCAACTCGACGCTCAAGACGACGCAGCCGACCCGCGTACTGCTACGCAGGTCGCGCAGAAGCTGGTCGACGACAAGGTCGTCGCGGTGGTCGGTCACTTGAACTCGGGTACGTCGATTCCGGCTTCGAAGATCTATAGCGATGCTGGCATCGTGCAGATCTCGCCGTCGGCAACCAACCCGGCTTACACGCAACAAGGCTTCAAGACGACGTACCGCGTCGTCGCGACCGATGCGCAACAAGGTCCGGCACTGGCTAACTACGCAGCCAAGGGTCTGAAAGTGAAGAGCGTCGCGATCGTCGACGACTCGACCGCTTACGGCCAGGGTCTCGCGAACGAATTCGAAAAGACCGCAAAGTCGCTGGGTCTGAACGTGATGTCGCATGACGCGACGAACGACAAGGCTGTCGACTTCCGCGCGATTCTGACGAAGATCAAGGGCGAAAACCCGGACGCGATCATGTACGGCGGTATGGACGCAACCGGCGGCCCGTTCGCCAAGCAAGCCAAGCAGCTCGGCCTGCGCGCGAAGGTGCTGGCAGGCGACGGCGTCTGTACGGACAAGCTGTCGGATCTGGCTGGCGACGCAACCGACAACATCGTCTGCTCGGAAGCCGGTATGGCGCTCGAAAAGATGGCTGGCGGCTCGGCGTTCATGGCCAAGTATCAGAAGCGTTTCGGTCAGCCGATCCAGATCTACGCACCGTTCACGTATGACGCTGTGTACATCATCGTCGACGCAATGAAGCGCGCTAACTCGACCGATCCGGCGAAGATCCTGGCAGCGATGCCGGCGACGGACTACAAGGGCGTGATCGGTGAAACCACGTTCGACTCGAAGGGCGACCTTCAGCACGGCGTGATCTCGCTGTACAACTACAAGGCAGGCAAGAAGACGCTGCTCGACGTAGTGAAGATGTAAATCCGCATGATCGAAGACGGCTTCGTCGCTGTCTTCGATTGGCCGGTCAAAAGGCACGCGCACCGTAGGGTTCGCGTGCCTTTTTCTTTTTGGATGGCGCTTCGTCGTGGCCCTTTGTCGTGGCGCCGCGCATGCAGACGTGCGACGGCCGGCGGCCAACGTGACGCGCCCCTGACGAGGAAAACGCCATGAGCACCGTGCCCCGTTCGTTCGACGACGACTGGCGCCGCTGGATCGCCGAGAATCTGCTGCTCGATGCGGCGCCCGCCGCGTTGCACGAGGCGTTGATCGAGCATGGCTTCGACGCGGCGCAGGCGGCACGCGAAATCGATGCGGTACTCGCCAGTCCTTATTTTCACGGCGCGACGCGCTTGCGCAATCGTTTGCGAAAGCGCGACTGGATTCTTTCGGTGTACGGCACGCTCGATCGCATGCGCGCGGACAGCGGCGAGATCGAGCGGCGCGAGCGTTTGCCGCGCGATGAATTCTTCGAGCAGTACTACTGCCGGAACCGGCCGGTCATCATCACCGGTGCATTCGATTTCTGGCCCGCGCGTACCGCGTGGAATTTCGATTATTTCCGCGAGCGTTGCGGCGAATGCGAAGTCGAAGTGCAGTTCGGCCGCGAGTCGGATGCGGACTACGAAATCAATCAGCCGCGACTCAGGCGAAGCATGCGATTCGCCGATTATGTCGATCTCGTCGAGCGCAGCGGTCCGACGAACGATTTCTATATGACCGCGAATAACACGTCGAAAAATCGCGCGGCGCTCGCGGCGTTGTGGGCGGATGTGCTGGTTATCGATGCATATCTCGACGCGGCATCGGCGGATACCGGTTTTTTCTGGATGGGACCGCCCGGCACGAAAACGCCGTTTCACCATGACCTGACCAACAACTTCATGGCGCAGGTGATTGGCCGTAAAAAGATCAAACTGGCGCCGCTGTCGGATACGCCGCAGATGGCCAATCATCTGCATTGCTATTCGCAGGTGGACGGCGCGGCGATCGACTACGAACGTTTTCCGTCGATGCGCGACGCGCGGGTGTTCGAATGCACGCTCGCGCCCGGCGAGTTGCTGTTTTTGCCGATCGGCTGGTGGCATTACGTGGAAGGACTGGACGCGTCGGTGACGATGACGTTCACCAACTTTCTGCGGGGTAACGATTTCGCGAGTCGATACGACACGTATCACGAGTTGTAAAAAGATCGCGGGCGGGTCGCGTGCGTCGCGTGCGATTGGTTTGGCGCTTTCGATTCGTTGCGATTTCACGCACGCGCTGGACTCGGTGCCGATAAAAAAACGGCGAGCCGGTTGCCCGGCTCGCCGCCCCCCTTTCGACGCTGTGTGTGTCGCGCGTCGTTATTTGCTGCCTTTATCGGTTTTCACCGCCTTCGTTATTTTTTGGTCCCGAGGGCGCCAAGGCCGCCGAGCAAGCCGCCGCCCGCTGCGCCGCCGGCAGACGTCGCCGTGCTGGTCAACGTGCCGGTGACGGTGTTCAGCAGGCCAGTGACGGGTGCCAGCGGACTGCTGCCCCCGCTGCCGTTGCCGCTGCCGCCGTTGCCGCCGTTCGATCCGGCGCCCGTCGCCGAACCGAGCGCGCCGGTCAGCGACGACACCGCGGACGTCACCGGCGCCAGCGGATTGCCGCCGCCGGCCGCACCGCCCAGCGCGCTGGTGATCGAACTCACGACACCCGTCAGCGGCGCCAACGGACTGCTGCCGCCGGCCGCCCCGCTCAGTGCGCCCGTCACCGAATTCACGACACCGGTCAACGGCGCGAGCGGACTACCCGTGCCGCCCGCCGCACCGCTCAGGGTGCTGATCACGTTGTTCAGCGGCGCAAGCGGGCCGCTGCCGCTGCCACCGCTCAAACCGCTGCTCAGCGTGGCGGGCAACGCGGTGATGATGTTGGTCAACGGGGCGAGCGGGGTGCCGCTCAACGGATTGCCCGACCCGCCGCTGCCCGGATTGAAGATGCCGGTCAGACCGCCCAGCGGACTGCCGCCGCTGCCGCCCGATGTCAGCAAGCCGCCCGCCGACGTGACTGTGTCGCCGAGCTTCGTGACGACATTTCCGAGGTTCTGTCCGATCGGATTGCTGGTCGCGCTGCTGATCTGGCCGCCCGCGCTGTCGAGGCCGTGGCCGATGGTCGACAGCAGTCCGTTCAGCGGGCTGCCGAGGCCGGTCGTGTCGCCGACGGTTTGCGTGGTCTGCGCGAGCGTGCTGGTGATCGGCGTGATCGTCGTGCTGACGGTTTGCGTGACCTGCTGGATCGGGCCGTTCGTCAACTGCGAGCCGAGTTGCGTGCCGAGGCCGCTCACCGCGTTGCCGAGGGTGGAGACGGTGCTGCCGAGCGGCGTCGTGAGTGGGCTGAGCGGGGCGGTCGGGCCGCTGCCGAGACTGGTCACGAGTTGCCCGGCGCTGTTGACCGCCTGGCCGGTGTCGACCACCAGGTTGCCGCTGCTGGCCAGCGTGGTGCCGAGCGGATCGGTCGAGTTGCCGAGCTGACCGAGGCCGTTCGCCGCGCCGGTGCCGAGCGCGGTGACGCCGCTGCCGAGGTTCGAGACGACGTTGCCGAGCGCCGTGGTGGTGGCCGGGTTGGCGCCGGGGATCGGCGTGAGGCCGATCTGGCTGCCGACCGCGGACACCGTTTGGCCGGTCGCCGTGATGACGTTGCCGGTGTTCTGGACGACTACGCCGATGGGGTTGGCGGAGGTTGGGGTGGGCGTCGGTGTTGGCGTCGGTGTTGGTGTCGGTGTTGGTGTCGGTGTCGGTGTTGGTGTCGGTGTCGGTGTCGGTGTTGGCGTCGGTGTCGGTGTTGGTGTCGGTGTCGGTGTCGGTGTGGGCGTCGGAGTCGGAGTCGGCGTTGGTGTGGGCGTCGGCGTCGGTGTTGGCGTCGGTGTTGGCGTCGGTGTGGGTGTCGGCGTGGGCGTCGGTGTCGGCGTGCCGCCACCCGATCCGCCGCCGGAACCCGAACCACCCGCGCCTGCCCCCGCGCCCGCTCCACTGCCCGCGCCAGTCGGACCGACGCCGGTCAGCGTGCTACCGCATCCTGTGAGGATGATCATCGACGATACGCACATCGCGATCGCCGACAGTTTGAAATTGCGATTCATGGTCTGCTCCCCCGTAGTCTTTGGACATTGCTGGGAGAGCTAACTGCAAGGCCTATGCCATTTTGATTTTCACTCGCGTGAGACGAGATAACTCGTTACGAATCAAAAGGATAGAGATGTCGGGTTCGACGTTGCAAGGCTTGCTTCGTGCCGATGTGTCGCGGAACACGCGAGGCTGTCAGCCGCGCGTAACGTAACGCGACCAGGTGAGTTTGCGACCGGGCGGACTCGGCACTTCAGTCGGCAAACGCTCAGTCGCTCAAGCGCTCTGTCGCTCAGTCGCTCAGTCGCCGCAAACCACAGCCGCTTCAATCCTCAACCGCCTCAAATCTTCAACCGCCGCAAGATCTTCGGCCCGCCGATCGCGATCGCCGCCGCGCACACCGCCACCACCGACAAGCCGATCGGCAGACTCGTCGCCTGTGTCACCGCGCCGATGATCACCGGCCCGAACAGCAGCCCGAAGTAGGCTAGCCCGGCGACATGGGCCAAGCCTTCCGCTGCGTGAATCCCCTTGACGCTCGCCGCCGCGGCGAACAGCACCGGCATCATGTTCGCGAGCCCGAGCCCCATCAAGGTGAAGCCGATCAAGGCGGCGACCGGATTCGGCAGCAGCAGCGCGCCGACCATCCCCGCGCAGGCGAGCGATGCGCTCGCCATCACCAGTTGCGGCGCGCCGAAGCGGGCGCGCACCACGTCGCCGGCAAAACGCGCGGCCGACATGCCGCCGGAGAACGCCGCATACGCCGCGCTCGCGAGCGCGGGCGTGGTCAGCACGACGTCGCGCATATAGACAGTCGCCCAGTCGTACATCGCGCCCTCGGCGATCAGCGCGACCAGCGCCATGGCGCCCAGCGCCCACAAGGCCGGCGAGCGCCAGCGGTTGGCGCGCGGCGTGCCGGCGTCCGGATGATCGGCGTGGGGCACGTGCGGCAATACGGCGGGACAGGCGATCACCAGCACCAGCGCACTGACCGCCGCAGCGAGCGCCAGATGCAGCGCCGGCGCCATGCCGTGCGCCAGCAGCGCGCCGCCGGCTGCCGCGCCGGCCATCCCGCCGATACTGAACATGCCGTGCAACGACGACATGATCGGCTTGCCGAGCGCCTTCTCCACGGCGCTCGCTTCGGCGTTCATCGCGACGTCCAGCGTGGCCATGCCGGCGCCGAACAGGGCCAGCACGATCAGCAGCATCCAGTAAGCGGGCACCAGCAGGATCAGCACGCCGCAGCCCGCCATCACGAGACCGCCGCTCAGACAGGCGCGCCGCGTGCCGACCCGCGCGATCCACGACGCGTTCATCACCATCGCGACGATCGAACCGCCTGCGAGCGCCAGCAGCGCGAGCGACAGCATGGCCGCGTTCAGATGGAACCGGTCGCGCACGGTCGGCACGTGAACCCCCCACGACGCGTACATCATCCCGGCGATGAAGAACAGCGCCATCGTCGCGTAACGCGCGCGCTGCCGGGCAGTGATGGATAGCGCGCGATGGGCGGCGGGCAGGGCGGCAAGGTCGGGGGAGTGGTCGGACACGAAAAATCTCGGGGATGAGGCAGGAAGAAAGCGCGTTGAAAGCGAATTTCCGATTCTAACGAAGCAGGCTGTCTTATGCTTGGAAGCGGGTTATTGCATATTGGCGGCGGTGCGCTTCGCGACCGGACTTTTTGCGGAGGGGCGTGAGTTACGAGTCGTGAGCCAGGCTTTGCCGAAAAGAAGCTCGCTGGCCGATTCATCGCCTGATCTATTCGCCGCCGGTTCCATTCACCGCCGGTTCGATTCACCGCTGGTTCGATTCACCGATTCGCTGCTTCACCGATCTGCCGCTTTCAACACCCTTTTCGCTGTCGATTCCCCAAGGACGCGCACTTGAACATCCCCGCACACGCCCCGCTGCATCTGCTGCACACGGCTGCCGCCGGCACGCTCGCCACGCACGCGCGCCAGCCGGAGGGCTTTCCGTATCCGACGGTGCTGCCGTTCGCGCCCGACCTGCAGCATCGGCCGACGATTCTGGTGAGTCGCCTCGCGGAGCACACCCACAATCTGCACGCGGACCCGCGCGCGGGCTTCCTCGCCTTCGACGCGCCCGACGCCGATGTCCTGAGCGGTCCGCGCGTGACCCTGCTCGGCACGTTCGAACCGCTCGAATCGAGTCCGGAGGTCGTGCGACGTTATTTACGCTATCACCCCGACGCCGAGCGCTACCTGGTGCTCGGCGACTTCACGTTCTGGTCGATGCGGCTGGAACGTCTGCGCTACATCGGCGGCTTTGGCGCAATGGGGTGGCTTTCCGGCGATGAACTCGATCCGCTGCCGCCGCTGTCGTTCGACGAAGAAAACACACTGATCGAGCACGTCGCCGACCGGACGGCGAGCGTCGACGGATTGCAGTGGCTCGGCGTCGATCGATACGGCGCCGACCTGAAGCGCGACGGAATACGCGCCCGCGTCGCCTTCGACGATCCCAAAATGAATAGCGAAAGCTTGCACGCTGCGCTCGAAGATTGCATCTCACGCTACGCGGAATAATTTTTTTATCGTGATTCCGGGAAAACGCTCATACGGCAATAACAGCGCAGGCGCCTATCCGCAATATGTTCCGATGTTTCATGTTAAAGCTCTCATGGCATGAAATGTTGATGCCGGATCGGTATCGCAAATTTCATGATTTGCTAATTAATCCCATAATTACAGGCATGCACCAGGAATTTTTAGCAAGAAAAGAAATTAGCTATTTGAAAGGCAGTGCGTAACGGTTAGGCGTACGCCGAAATTTTTTGAAACGACTACGCATTAATTTTGCGTGCGTGCTTTTGCAGTCTTTCTATTTTGTGTTAATCTCGCCAACAAATTCCGAGGCATGATCAACCTTCAAAGGGCAAGCTGGCTTAAGACTGGCAGTCATTTATCCAAACCACAAGGGAACCTATGTCTTCCTACAAGGAACTACTCGCACAGCGCGAGAAGCTTGAAAAGCAGATCGAAGAAGCGAAGTCGCGTGAATACGCTGAAGTGTTGAATGAGATCAAGCAGAAAATGGCCGATTACGGCATTACGCTGGCTGAACTCGGCGGTGGCCGTGCTGCAAAGGGCGGCGCTAAAGTCGGTCGTCCGCGCGCAGGCGTCGCACCGAAATACCGCGACCCGGATAGCGGCAGCACGTGGTCCGGCCGTGGCAAACCGCCGCGTTGGATCGCAGGTCTGGATCGTGAGAAGTTTCTGATCCAGAAGTAATCCGGTAGGTCAGGCGCTAATACCGTCCGGTCTATACATATTACGAATGGCATGGATCCGCTGCGCGTATAGCGCGCTGCGTCGATCGACAAAAAACCGCGTACCGGTCTGGGCGCGGTTTTTTATTGGCGCTTGAAAGAGACGTGTGTTTTGTCGCAAGCGCTTCAGCGGAACCAGAACGCGAATGCTTTTCGTTTTCATAAGCGGCTGATTTGAAAGGTTTTTTTCGAAGGCATTCGCGCGATTTTTGCGATGGCCTGGGTAGAATGCGCGCATTGGCTTCCTCTTCGTGCGTCTCTCATGCCTTCCGCCGCCACTGTCCAGTCCGCTGAAAAACATCGCATTGCGCGCAAAACGACCTTTGTCAGTATTGCGCTCAATACGGTGCTGATGGCGCTGCAAATCGTCGTCGGCGTGGTCGCGCATTCTCAGGCGCTGGTTGCCGACGGCGTCCATTCCCTCGCCGATCTGATTTCCGATTTTGTCGTGCTGATTGCCAATCGGCATAGCGGCGCGAAGCCCGATGCCGATCACAATTACGGACATAGCCGCTATGAAACGGTAGCGTCTTTATTTCTCGGCGGTCTGCTGATTTCCGTCGGTGTCGGCATGTTGTGGCGCGCCGGCACGCGTCTCGCCGATTTGCAGAGCATTCCGGCCGTGCATTTGAGCGCGCTCGGCGTCGCGGTGCTGGTGCTGATTTCCAAGGAAAGCCTGTTCCGCTACATGCTGCGCGAAGCGCAACGCGTGCGCTCCGCCATGCTGATCGCCAATGCGTGGCACGCGCGTTCCGATGCGGCGTCCTCGCTGGTGGTCGCGATCGGGATTATCGGGAGTCTGGCGGGCGTGCGCCTGCTCGATCCGATCGCCGCGGCGATCGTCGGCTTCATGGTCGCGCGGATGGGTTGGACGTTCGGCTGGGACGCGCTGCAAGACCTGTCCGATCGCGCACTCGACGAAACCGCCACCGCCGACATGCGCGCGCTGCTGCTCTCCACGCCCGGCGTGCGCGATGTGCACGAGATGCGCACGCGCAAGATGGGCGACTTCGCGCTGGTCGACGCGCATATCCTGGTCGATCCGCTGATCTCGGTATCGGAGGGGCATTTCATCGCCGAGTCGGCGCGCGTGCGCGTGCTGACCGACAGCCGCGTGCTCGATGCGCTGATTCACGTCGATCCGGAAAACGATGCGCTTGCACATCCGCCGGTCGATCTGCCGGATCGTGAGCGCGTCGTCGCGGACGTGGACGCGGCGCTCGCCGCGATCGACGTGAAGGCGTCCACAATCAATATGCACTACCTGAGCACAGGGCTCGGTGTCGACATTGTCCTGCCGGCACGGAACGCGAACGGGGAAGCACTTGATTTCGCCCGCATCGATCTCGACGCCTTGAAGCGCCGCCTCGGCGCCCGCAAGCTGAACGTGTTACAGGAAGTGCCGTCGCGGCAGGAACCAGGCGGCGCATCAAATGAAAACGGCGGCATCGCTGCCGCCGTTCCAGTCCACACCTCAGTCCACACGAATGAGCCGCACGGCGCGACCTGAAGCCGCGTGGTCGGCAGCCTTGGCCCGGTGCGCGAAACGGATTAAAGCGGCAATTGCGTGTCGAACTTGATCTCGCGCAGCACGACGCTCGTGCGGACCTGCGCGACGGCGGGAATCTTGAAGATGCGTTCGTGCAGAAAGCTGTCGTACGCCTTGATGTCCGGCGCGACGATCTTGAGGATGTAGTCCGATTCGCCGGTCGTGCTGTAGCACTCGGTGACTTCGGGGCAGGTGGCGATTTCGCGCTCGAAGGCCTCGACGCCGCCCTCGGTGTGACGCGTGAGATGGATATGCGCCAGCGCGCACACGTGCAGGCCGAGCTTCTCGCGATCGAGCAGCGCCGTATAGCGCTGGATCACCCCCGATTGCTCCATGTCCTTGATGCGCCGCCAGCAGGGCGTGCTCGACAGGCCGACCTGATCGGAGATTTCTTGCACGGAGCGGCGTGCGTCCAGCTGCAGCAGGCGCAGGATTTTTTGTGAGAACGTATCGAGTGTCAACTGCGCCTCCGTTAGCGTCGCCGTATCAACGCATGGTAGAGGGCGCGAAAACGAAACGCAATGTAAAACGGCCTCGACGAGGGAGATTCCCTAATTTGCCGGTTTCTCGGCGGCGTTTTGCCCTGAGTCGTCCCCATCTTTCGCGGTCGCCAGCCAAGCCTGATCGGCCCGCAGATCCTTCAGCATGTTGCAGAACAGCGCGCCCTGTTCGATTGCGTCGTCGAGCGCGACGTGGGTGTGCGGATGCTCGTCGAACCAGTGCTTCGGAAAGCGCGGCTTGATGTTCTTGCGATACGGCAGACCGGTCATCGCGAATGCGAGCGTCTTGATGTCCAGCGCCGACCACGAAAACGGGCAGCGGCCGACAAAACGCATCATGTACCAGAACATGTAGGTGAAGTCGAAGCCGGCCGGCATCGCGACGAACACCGGCTTGCCCGGCAGCGCCTCGACCCAGTCCACATAGGCGGTCAATGCGGCGGCCGGGTCCTGCAGGTCCTGGCGACAGGCGGCCCACGCCTCGGGCTGCGTCTTCCACCACGCCTCCTGCACCGGATGCGGCTTCGCGCCGTCGAGCAGTTCGAGATTCGCCGAGAAGGTGGCGATCAGCGTCTTGTCTTCCGTGTACGCGGCGGACGCGAAGCTGAGCATCGAATGCGGGCCGGGAATCGGGCCGTCCGCTTCGACGTCGGTGCTCACATAGATTTCGCCGCTCATGCGCTGACTCCGTCCGCGACGTACGGGTTGCTGCGACGCTCCGCGCCGAACGTCGACGTCGGTCCGTGGCCTGGCACGAAGGTGACGTCGTCACCGAGTGGCCAGAGTTTTTCGCGGATGGAGCGCACCAGGTCCGCGTGATTGCCGCGCGGAAAGTCCGTGCGGCCGATCGAGCCGGCGAACAGCACGTCGCCGACCAGCGCGAGCCGGTGCGCGCGGCTGAAGAACACCACGTGGCCCGGCGTGTGGCCGGGGCAGTGATAGACCTCCAGGGTTTCGTCGCCGAAACGCACTGTGTCGCCGTCGTCCAGCCAGCGGTCCGGCTCGAATGCCTCGGCGGCGGGAAAGCCGAAGCGCGTGCTTTGATCCGGCAGCTTGTCGAGCCAGAAGCGCTCGTCCGGATGCGGACCTTCGATCGGCACGCCGTAGTGCGTCGCGAGCGTCTTCGCGCCGGCGCAGTGATCGATGTGGCCATGCGTCAGGAATACTTTTTCGACCGTCACCTGCTGACGCGCGATTTCGCCCTGGATGATGTCCAGGTCGCCGCCCGGATCGACGACGGCCGCGCGTCCGGTGACCTCGCAAACGAGCAGCGAGCTGTTCTGCTGGAACGGCGTGACGGGGATCAAGGTGACTTTCATGGATGACGGCGCCGCTGGAAAAACGTTGATTGTACCGGCCTGCGACGCACGACCGCCGATGGCCCGAAAGCCCCGCCGCAGCGGGCTTTTGGCCGCTCATTTTTGCAGCAGGTGTGAAAATTCATCAAGCTTTTCAGTCGCTTGCCGTCCCAAAATTTTGTTTTGGGTATAATGCGGCCTATGCATAGGGAACTGTGCATGCCACAAGGCGATGCGTCCCCATCAAAAATGGGCACGCGGATCGCCACTCAAGTTTGGGCTGTCGCAGGGTTGGACAGCCATCAAGTATCGATGCTTTCGATGCACACGTCTTGCCCAGCCAGGCGCCGCGCGCCTGCTACGGATCGAACTTCCGTGACGCTGGGTGGGGCCTACGCCGCCGTTCCTGTGCGCTGAGTTTGCGCGTGCAAGAACGTGTTTGCCACGTTCGATGGCGGCATGTGGGGTCTGGTCAGGCTGCCGGGGACAGGTTGCGCCAGACGTGAAAATTAACCGTGCGGTAGCGGCTGAGTGAGCCGCATCCGGGCTTCGACGTACTGCGCTTATTGGCGCGGCGCGTTGTCGTCCCTTGCCGCCGGAGTCGCAGGCAACACGCTCAACTTCGCGTGATGCGGCTCGACAATGTGATTGCACGTCTTATGAAAACTCGGTTATCCCGTAGTCTGGGGACTCTTTTTGCCTTTTTTGTGCTGGCCGGCTGTGCCACGCCTCCGGGCGCCACGAACACGTCCGCAAACGACGTGCCGCGCAGCACGAAAGCCGCGCAGGCAGGCACCTTCGGGCCACAAGCCTTCGGTAGCGCGCCGGCCTCCGGCGCGGCGGCGCAAGGCTCGTCGCTGGCTGACGCCAAGCCTTTGACGGACGATGGTTCGGACGTTTCGGACTTTCATCAAACCGGTCGCGCGTCGTGGTACGGCCGCGGCTTCCATGGCCGCCGCACCGCCAACGGCGAACGCTACGACATGCACGCCATGACCGCCGCGCATCGCACGTTGCCGCTCGGCTCGTACGTGCGCGTGACCAATCCGGCGACGTCGCGCTCGGTGGTCGTGCGGATCAACGATCGCGGTCCGTATGCACGCGGCCGGGTGATCGACCTGTCGATGGCCGCCGCGAGCGCGCTCGACATGCGCCATGCGGGCACCGCGCGCGTGAAGATCGAAGGCTTGACGCAGCAGGAAGCGCGCGCCGAGATGAACGAGACGCTGGCGTCGAATTCGGGGGCGGGGAACGAGAAGTGAGATTGCCTAGATCGGCCGGTTAGCGTCGATCCAGGCCTGCGTCGCGGTCATGGTCAGTCTGTACCGCGCGCAATTGAATACCTCCAGCTTTTTCAATTCGTCGAGCAACATAGCCTCGAATCCCGGGACGACGTTCTCGGTCAATCCCAGTTCTTCCATGGCGGCTCGCGTAGATCGCCGGTCACGCACGACGAGGCCCACCGCCTCGGTCAAATGCTCTCTGTATCGCAGTCTGAGTGGATTGGGCGCCCCCATCGACTCCAGCACAACGACATACTTCTTGAGTGAGCGCCGGTAGGTCCACGTAAACAGATCCACGGCTCGCGAAACATCCAGGAACTCGTAGACACCAAGCATCGCTTGCGCGTAGTCGTGCGGATCCACGTCGAGAAATGACAGGGGTGAACAGTTGTAGAGCATCAAGGGAATGTTGGCTGCAAGGCGGCTGGTTCGCTTGTTGCCGTCCTCGAAGGGTTGCAGATACGCCAGATTGACCCACAGAAAAAAAGCGGCCTCGATTGGATTCTTGATGAGCCGTGATTTGGCCACGATCGAGTCCAGCATTTCCTCGAGCACGGTTGGGACTTGGGTCGGCACATAGACAGTGTCAGTGATGTTGACCAGCTTCTTGCGGATGACGCCCAATGCCTCCGTGTCGGCGAGAAGGTCCTGCATCAGCACGGCATGCAGGTTTCGGACAAGCGCCGTCGAGAGGCCCTGAAGCGGCACCGCGTCGACCAGAAACTCGATGGCCGTTTTGTGGTTGAGCAGCATGACCGCGTCGATATCGTCGCCGGCGGTTCCGCGCTTGAAAAGATCCTCTGTTGCCAGCAAGGTGTACCGATTGCCTTCCAGCCGCGAGGACGACCACGACAGGTCGATCAGCAACTGCTCCAGCACGTTGCGCGCGTAGGTTCCTGCAGGCTGCTGCTCGCGCAGACGTCCTTCGCGGTAAAGCGTGTCGGCCAGTTCCGGTGGCATGAGCCAACTCACGTTCGGCACGTAGTTCTCGACGAATTCTCGCTGGTAGGTCACTGGATCGCGCGCGGCAAGAGGCATGTCGAGCTTGCGGCCGAGTTCAATGGACGCTGCGGACCATGGTGGATGAACGACAGTGTTTGGCTCTTGCCCCGTGACCGTTAGCGTGGCAGCTGGCGTCAGGTCTTCGGCTTCGACCAGACGATAGCGTGTCGCTCGCGCCAAACCGCTTCGCGTGAGTAGTCCGCTGGCGCACAGGGCGTCTAGATGGCGCCGGACGGTGGCGGAACTGCCTTGCGTGGCGTGAATGACATCCGTGGATGAAACCTCCGATTGGCCCGCTTGAGCGAGTTGCCGGACGGCCTCGAGGATGGATGATTGACTGATTCTGCTCATTTATCTGCCCAGAATCTGCTCGAATGTGAGCAGATTTTGTTTTTCATGAGCAAATAGTAGGCTTTTTGAGCAGATTGATCAAATTTGAGCAGATAGTGGCCAGATTTGAAGACAGGCGCCACGTGCGAATTGAGCTACGACGGCAAGGTCGCGTTTTTGTCCGTTCGTATTACTTCCCATCCTGCTTCAACGCCAACGCCCGCGAATACAGCGCGTTGCGCGACACCCCGGTGATCGACGCCGCGACCTTCGCCGCGCTGCTCACCGTCAACTCTTCCAGCAGGATCTCCAGCAGCGCGTCGTGATCGTGTTCGCCGGCGGCTTCCGGCTGCGCGCCTTCCACGACCAGCACGAATTCGCCGCGTTGACGGTTCGCGTCGGCGGCGAGCCATGCTGGCGCTTCGGCCAGGGTGTGTTGAGCCAGTGCTTCATGTAACTTTGTCAGCTCCCGCGCGATCAGCAGACGGCGCTCGCCGCCGAATGCATCGGCCAGTGCCTGCACCGTTTCGACGATCCGGTGCGGAGCTTCGTAGAACACCATCGCGTGAGGATGGCGCGCGAGCGCCTGCAGCGCGGCGGCGCGCGCCTTCGGCTTGGGCGGCAGAAAGCCGAGGAACGAGAACGTCGCGACCCAGTCGCCGGCTGCGCTCAATGCCGTCGCGAGCGCGCTCGCGCCGGGCAGCGGGATGACCGGATAGCCTGCCTCGCGCACCGCGTCGACGAGCTTCGCGCCGGGGTCCGAGATGCCGGGCGTGCCCGCGTCCGATACATAGGCCACGCGCTCGCCGGCTTGCAGATGCTCGATCAGCCGCTGCGCCGCCGCGCGTTCGTTGTGCTGATGCACCGCGACGAGCGGCTTGGAGATGCCGTAGCGCGCGAGCAGCTGGCCGGTGTTGCGCGTGTCTTCGGCCGCGATGCGATCCACCAGTCCGAGCACATGCAACGCGCGCAGTGTGATGTCGGCGATGTTGCCGATCGGCGTGGCCACCACATACAGCGCGGCGGCGGGGTACTGCTGCCCTTGCGCGAATTCGGAGAGAGGAGTCATGAGACAGAAGACGCAGACGGACGGAATGAGGCCGACATTGTGCCACGCAGGACAAGGCGGGCTTCGGGGAGGGGGCGCTTGCGGGTCCGGCGCCGGTCATCGTGCCGGCAATCCCCGCCCATCCCGCCACAACTTTTCAGGACCAGCCGGGTCCAAAGTCGTCGGCTCGATTTTCGAAACGCGCGCGCTGGAGTTTTTGCAGCGGCAGCGGCTACGCTTCGTCGCACGCAACGTCGTGTGCCGCGGCGGCGAGATCGATCTGGTGATGCGCGACCGTGACGGCTCGATCGTGTTCGTCGAAGTCCGCGCGCGTCAGGGGCGCAGCCATGGCGGCGCGGCGGCGAGCATCGGCTGGCACAAGCGGCAGCGGATCGTGCGCGCGGCGCGGCACTATCTGGCGACGCGCGGCCAAGGTTCGCGCGACCAGCCCGCGTGCCGCTTCGACGTGATCGCGTTCGAAGCCGGCCGCCTCGTCTGGTTGCGCGACGCGTTCCGGGCCGACGAAGTCTGACGCCCGCGCGGACAACGTCCGTGAGTGCGATAAACTTGCGCTCGCGTGCGGGCCACGGGGCGACGCCGACGACGCGGGACGTGGTGCACGAAACGCACAGCGCGATGCATGGGCGTTCGCGCTGCACGTTCCCGGCGAGATTCACTGGCGCGGCCCGATTTCGCAATACAACTTCGCAATACGACTTCACAACACGGCCGCCCGGTGCGGCTCATTCGCGGTAGAAGATAGAGACTCGATGTCAGTCGAACGCATTCAACAACACTTCCGCGACAGCGCGGCAGTCAAACTCGAAGCCTTGGAAACACTGTCGATGCCGATCGCCGCCGCGATCGACACGATGTTTGGCGCGCTTGCCAACGGCAATCGCATTCTCGCGTGCGGCAACGGCGGCTCGGCTGCCGATGCGCAACATTTCGCCGCCGAGCTGATCGGCCGGTTCGAACGCGAGCGGCCGGGCTTGCCGGCCATTGCATTGACCACCGACACGTCCGTGCTGACCGCGATCGCCAACGACTATTCGTTCGAACAGATTTTTTCGAAGCAGGTGTGGGCGCTCGGCCAGCCGGGCGACGTGCTGCTGGCCATTACCACGTCGGGCAATTCCGCCAACGTGCTGGCCGCGATCGAAGCCGCGCACGAGCGCGAAATGATCGTGATCGCGCTGACCGGCAAGGGCGGCGGACGCATGCAGGAAGTATTGAGCGATACCGACATCCACGTGTGCGTGCCGTCCGATCGCACCGCGCGTATCCAGGAAGTGCATTTGCTGACCATCCATTGTCTGTGCGACGGCGTCGATGCCATGTTGCTGGGCGAAGACTGAGACTGATCCGAAGGAGAGCTGGTTGATGAGCGTATTCCGCGTCAAGAAGACACTGGTGAGAACCGTGCTGGTGGTTGGGTTCGCGGCGGGGCTGTCCGCGACGTTGCAGGGGTGCTTCCTCGCCGTTGCGGGCGCGGCGGGCGGCGGCGCGCTGGTGGCGACCGACCGGCGCACGCTCGGCGCGCAGACGGAGGATCGCGAGTTGCAGGTGAAGGCGCTCTCGCAGATCAGCCAGAACCTGCCGGACAACGCGCACGTGAACGTGGCGGTGTTCAATCGTCGCGTGCTGCTGACCGGCGAGGTGGCGGGCGATGTGTCGAAGCAGCGGGCGGAGTCGATCGTGCGTGGGCTGAACAACGTCAATACGATCGTCAACGAGCTGGCGATCATGCCTGCGAGTTCGTTCTCGTCGCGCACCAACGATACCTATCTGGAGACGCGCGTGAAGACCGCGCTGATCGCCGAGAAGAACATTTCGGCGAACAACTTCAAGGTGGTGGCCGAGCGTGGTTCGGTGTACCTGATGGGCCTCGTCACGATGGACGAAGGCAATCGCGGCGCCGACGTCGCGAGCCGCGTGCCGGGCGTGGTGCAGGTCGTGAAGGTGTTCCAGTACATCCAGCCGCAGGAAGCGGCGGCCGCTGCTGCCGCGGCGGCGACTGCGCCGACGGCGCCGGCCGCTTCGCAGCCGGATGCGAGTGCGCCGACGGTGGGCGCGATTCCGGATTCGTCGGTGAGCTCGCGGCCGCTCGATCAGCAGGCGCCGGCGCCGGTCAGCAATTCGAACTCGGTGCATCCGGGCAATCCCGCGGCGACGACGCCATGAAGCGCGGCGTGATCGTTTTCGCGTCGGTGCTGGCGGGCGCGGTGCTGGGGATGTTTGTATCGACGGCGCATGCTGCGGATGCTGGGGCTGGGGCTACTGCGACGGATGCGGGGCGTGGGCAGGCCATTGCCAATGCGAACGCCTGCATGGGGTGTCATGCGGTGGACCGGAAGCTGGTCGGGCCGTCGTTCCAGCAGATCGCCGCGAAGTATAAGGGCGATGCGCAGGCGCCTGCGAAGCTCGCCAGTAAGGTGAAGAATGGCGGGTCCGGCGTGTGGGGCATGATCCCGATGCCGGCGCATCAGTCGATGAGCGATGCGGATATCCGGACGGTGGTGGATTGGGTGTTGAAGGGGGCGCCGGGGAAGTGAGCGGTGGTGAGTTGCCTTTTTTGACTCTCGTCGTCTTCTGGTTGTCGTAGGGGCGGGCTTGGCAAAACGGAAAATCCTTGTGCTAGAATCGTCAGCACGTTGGGGGGGTAGCTCAGCTGGGAGAGCGTCGCGTTCGCAATGCGAAGGTCGGGAGTTCGATCCTCCTCCTCTCCACCAGGAATATCAAAGGGTTACAGGTGATTTGCCTGTAACCCTTTTTTGTTTCTGTGGGTCATGTAAGCGCTGTGTAACCGGATTTGGTCGACATCGATCAATCTCGTTCCGCGTGGTGACTGGGGCACCCATTCTTCGCTTCTTCGGAGTAGAACCGGATTGCAGCAGCGTTCACTAGCAGAAGACCAGCGCCCGGGCGTCCTGCACCGCAAACGAATAGCAGTGAACTCGGCGAGGTCTGCCTCATGCTGTTTCACGGCCGCTGCTGAGGACTTTTTCCAGGGTATCAAACCACGAACGTGTGCGTACGAACTGCGTCACATATTTCAAAATCAACAAACCGCAACGGGGCTATGGCGCACGACCAATCACCAAGCGACCTAACTGTGGACGGCCGAACACAGCACGGGAACACCGCTGCCACGCGGCAGCCTTATGCCCCACCGGCACCTATGCCCTTAAGAAGCAACAGAAGAGCCAAAGTCGATTTTTTATCACTATCCAGCGTACTGGATGTGATAGCTCGCTGCATCGTGATTTGCGACGACGAACTGGACGGCAGTCCAAACACCAGTCGCATTGAGGACGGGCCAACCGCATATTTGAGGATGCTCGAAACGGGCGCAATCAAGCAATGTTACCGAGCGTCCCGAGCGGCAGCCATTTTAGGCTTGAGTCTTTCCAACGCGCCCGCTGATCGGCGGCCACGGTGGTTCGACATCGCTGTGGCTAGGGGCGAGCCATGGCAAAGCGATGTGGTATCCGTCGAGGGATACAACGTTCTTGCTGAGAACGCGAGATGGGAGCACTCCCACAAGCACGAACTGCGGCGGTTCGACCAGACTGCTGGCTCGCGTTGGTCAATCGACGAAACAGGGTTCCTGCCGGCCAAGGCACGTTTAGCCGATGTGCCGCTGGTGCCACGCATGCGTCAGATAGGTTTCGATCGCGCTGAAATACTCGAGTTTCTGCTCACTGAGCACATCCCAAATACTCTCGCCGTTCCGCTCCCGGAGCGGGAAGCGCCCGTGTTGCAATCAGAAGACGGCACGGCAACTGCAACTGCGGATTGTGGATCAAATCGACCGAACGCGCGGCAGGCTAGCCGGGAGCTTGCTCACCCACTAAAAAAACTCATTAACCAAGCCATTGTGGATATAGGGGGAGATCGTACTGACGTCAATGCCGTTTGGAGTCGGCTGGTCGAGATGGCTCAAAGTAGGCCGCCGCCGAAGCCTATGCGCAAGTTCGTCGAGAAGGAAGGCATCGAGTACATATCAGGCGAGTCGACAAAATTCTTCAAGCACGACTCGCTGCGCAAACAGTTGATCCCCTCCGCTCGCGGAAAAAAAAAGAAGGCGGCGGCTAGGGCGTAGCCGCCCGTTGATCGGCACCCTGCCCGTTTCCGCCCGCTGACGCCGCTTTCCGCCCGAACTCTGGAGCGGGCGGGGACTCCGAACTACGCTTGCATCCAATCGATCGACACGGAGTTGCGAGTTGCGGGATAGATTGATGTCATCCTGCCTCCCAACTCCGAGCGACGAGAAACATTCGTTCGTCAATCCACTGGAGGCAATATGTCCCAACCCCTCTCTGTTTCCGCCCTCGATCGTTACCTCACGACTGAAGAACTCGCGGGTTTCGTCGCGTGCAAGGCACCGTCCATCCGCAAACGCTATAGCCAGACGGGCAGCTACCACGGAGTCCGGCCAATTAAGTTGAGGAATCGCCGTCTGCTCTGGCCGATGGATTCGATCGAGCAACTTGTAGCATGTGCCGGCGGTAGGATCGCGGTACACGCTGAATCCCCGGATGCGGCGTGAGGAGGCGACTATGGCCAAGATCACCACTGCGGAGCCAGCGAAGGTCGACGTCGACGCTATAAAAAAGGCGATTCGCGAACTCGAATCTCCAAGGGCCAAGCGCGAACGCGAGCGTGTGGCCTTATTTTCGGAGCTCTACCCGGACCTCCGCGATCAGCTCAAGGCGGACGTTTCCAAAACAGCGATCATCAAGAAGCTGGTTGACCACGGCGTGTCGATGAGCAACCTGATATTCGAGGAATTGCTGGAAGCTGAGGCGCTGCGCCGGGGTGAGCCGGTACCGGGAAAAGGCGACAAGGCTGGTGAGGACTTACCGGCGTCCGATAACGCTCCGCCGGATGCGCCACAGGCCGGCACGAAGGTGGAGGTGGCGACGTGATTAATCCCCTCGCCTATCCAACAGGCGGGGGCCTCATGCCCTCGTCAAGTTTCGGCTCGCAGTCACGCCCGATTGGCTATCTGCCGGCAGGCTACTATCCGCCTTCGTTACCGCAAGCTATCAGTGCTTTAACGCCGAGCCTGTACCGTGCGGCATGCGAATGTCATTCGATATACGGACCCGGCTACGGAGCCGTTCTGGCTAACTTGCTCGGCAAGGTGTCTTTCGCGGTCTCGTGCAATTTTCGTGTTTGCGATCGCAATGGCAGATCAATACCGCTAATTTTGCATATTCGGTTCGCCGGTGCACGCTTGAGCGGCAAGTCCGAGGCTCACGTGCGATTCAATGCGCCTATCGTCGCGGCGATGAAGGGCTGGAGGAGGCGTTGGCTGTTCGACAACGTGTTGCCTCCGACATTGCTGCGCAAGATACGCACTGGTTCGGTTCTGACCTTACTCAGTATGGCGGAAGGGCGCGGCCATCTGGGAGGTCCGCTCGGTCGCTCATTTCAGGATCTGAGTGACCTGTATGACAGCAATATGCCGTCGTTTGATCGTGCGAATGACGACGATGACGATCTCGTGGAGCACGCTCTGGACAGCGCTATTCTCGTCAAGTGTGTGAACGTACAGGACGATGCACATCGCGAATGGCTCGACAAGTACGGGCAGAGCGCCATTGCTTCGGGCTACCTGTTTCGCCTGCTCATGATGGAGAGCAACGAGCTCGCCGTTGAGGGCGCCGACGAGCAGCAAACGGAATTCGAGCTGCTCGACTACGATCAGCGCATCGCTGAGTTGATCGAGAGTGGCCTGAACAAGCTCAAGCACATGCCAGTAAACAGGCTCCCGGAAATCAAGGTTGAATCCGCCGCTGAACAGATCCTGCGGCAAAGTCAGAAGCGCTTCGAGTTCATGGCGAGCGCAGTTCTGCCGGAGCGTGACGCGATCGTGTTCGCAGTACGTCTGGCAGCTAACGCGCGTCGGATCGCCGGATGCATGCACGTGTTCGAGGGTTATGAGGGTACTGTATCGCCCGAGACGATGGCGCGCGCCGTGACAATCGCGGAGCATTTCGGGGCGTGCTGGCTCGCAACGATGTTTCCGTCGAAGCCGATGCCCGATGCTGTGCAACGTGGACAGCGCCTCTTGGATACCCTCCACAATTGGGCTCGTCAAGCGGGAATGTGGGCGCCGAACTGGAGAGAGGCCGACGTCGTTGCCACTGCGCCAAACTTCGGCTGGAGCAAGTCAGAAATGAAGGCGGCGATTACGTGGATATGCGGGCAGGGTTTCGCCCGGGTCGTGCCGCGCACTGAAAATGGTCGCCGAGTCATCAAGCTCGAGCTGATCTCCAACACCGTCGCGCTTCAGCCAGTCAGGCAGGCTTGGATGCCACACCACTTCTGACATCCTCTCAGACCTCGTCCGCCGTGGGGCGGACGGGGCATTCGCACGCCGAGCAATACGGGTGCTCTGTTTTGAAACGCATCACCGGACGCTACAACGCCGTCATGAATACAACGAAACCAGCAATTACTATCACTCCAGAACTCCTCGCTGGGATTGGACAGGAAATCGGCCGTAACTTCGACTTCAGAGTCAATCCTGATGGCAGCGGATCCTTCGTAGATGGCCCGGCGATTGCCCTTCTGGCGTTGCTCGATCAAATCGTCCGGTTGTCCCTTGAAACGTCGCTTCCACCTTTTCATATCAGCCGGAGGACGGTTAAGGGGCATGGTGGACCTGACTGGCGGCATGGGGAGCTTAGGCATGTCGAGTTGAAGACTGCCACCCCGAATCTGCGTTCGCCTGCCTCTGCGGAATTGGCCGCCCTTTTGCAGACTCTCAATAGTAGCGGCGCGGCACTTGGCCCTTTCGATCCGATGGCAAGCCGGCTGCAATACGCGCCGCATATTGGCTTGTTGCTGGACGTATTTCTAGCTCACCACATGAGCGCTTGCCAGGGCCACAAACGCAATGAGCCCGTAGGCGACACTGGCCTGATCAAGGCAGAGATCGATAACGATTTCGTAGCCCGGTTTCGTCAGTCAATGCTTGAGAGGAAACTGCTCCGGCGTGAACGGCACAACTGGAATCTTGGCAGTCGCGAGAACGCTGGGACTCTCACGGCTTATCTGCACGATCTGTTCGTGAAGCATGACAGCGTCACCGTGCTGCATCTGCGTTTGTTCCATACCAGGGAGCGGGCCAGCCTTCTCTCCGCATCGGCGCAGGACCAGCATCTTGACCTGCTTGCACTTCGGACCTGCCGGGCAAAGTTTTTCGACCGCATGAGGCGCAAGCCAGCGCTATTCACCGACGAGCCCGGGTACGCTTGGGCCATCCTGCCGTCGTTGACGGGAGGGTACGACCTGCACCTCACACTGCTGTTTGATACCGCTGCTTTACAGAAGATGCTGGACGACAGAAGGGTGGAAGCCGAACACACTGGAGCGGTCTTGGAAGATCACGCAGACCAGGTCGGTGAGTATTGGGTGAAGGGCGCAACCGGAGGGCGGGGAAGCTATCTTCGAGGCGATCGGAACCCCTGGCTTTATGGCCCGGACTGGGTACATGGCAAGGTTCGTGCCGATGACCGAGTGCGGCTCGGAAAGCTCACGGAAATGCTCAGCTATCTGGCGATGCGCCGTGCGCTGGTGCGCCTGAAAAACGAGCCCGCAGGGGTGTATTTCAGGACGCCAGACCGCAAGGCGCGACCCTTACGCCGTCCAAGCAAGACGGTCCAAAAGGAGCGCCAGAGCCGCGCGCCCGCACTGGGACTACACTCGAAAATCGGTATCCAAAATACCTAACCTATTGATTTTATTGAGTCGCTGATTTCGGCGGGTTCGGGCGGCGGGTGCCAGACTTCCCTCACGGTGTTGACCATCACTGCACGCTTCCTGTGCCGACTGCGCAAAATTTTTGAAGAATCGTCTGCGAGAAAACTTCGGAACAAACATGATCGCGTCCTCGCGCGCGCTATAAAACTTTAACGCTTAATCCCGGAGGAAAGTCGCGCGTAGATTTCTGTCTGCCTTGGGCGGTGGTGCACGGCATGCTGTCAGTGTAGTCGACATTGTCCGCCGTCCTAGAAACGCGGCCGGGTCGCTTACGAACTGGATGATCGACGCCAGTACGATTGAGCGTATGGAGCGACAAGTGTCGCGCTTAAGGATCGATCCTCTGTTCCTCGTGCGGCGATGCATCATCATCGGTTTCCTGCGCCCGATCCCTTTGAGGCTCTTCGGTTCAAGACCCTGCATGCGGACGCGCGTTCTGTTGTGGCACGCAGTCTTCGGCCAGCCAGCGAAAACAATGAGATGCGATGTGAAATTGCTTCCGGCGCATCATCCTGACCGGCAGGCATAGCCTGCCGCCTTGTTCGCGCTCTATCCGGGGTAGTCGTCGACAGCGTGTCATCGTTACGCAAATTGCTGCCGGTGTGCGTTGTAGTGCTCGCGATCTTCCTTCGACATGGCGCGAATCCGGGCTTGACCCATGTGGCGTTCCGGCGGCCGGTCGATGCCTTGGTCCTTGAGCGTTCGATGATCGACGCGCGTCGTGTGACCGTACTTCTCCAGCGCAGCGTTTTGCAGGTCAGCGCATTTCTTTCGCGTCGCAATCAGTTCGTCGCGGAGTTCCATCCGGTTCTTCCCGCCGCTGCTCTTTTTGCGGCCACCGTGTTCCGGATGCGTCGGGTTGTAGCGTCGGAATGTCTGCTCGGGTGATCTCTCGATACCATCATCTTCACGATCGGAATACATCAGGTGCATGTGTGTGTTCGTGCCGTGTCCGAGCGCAGCTTTCGGCGCATGGATCGCATATTGAAACGGCTTGTTGCCCACCAGTCCGGATACCAGTTGATTGACCAACTCTTGTTGCTGATCGTGCGTAAGTTCGTCGGGCAGAGCGATTTCGTGTTCGCGGTATACGGCGCCATTGGCGCGTTCGTATTTGTCGCCAGTCCTCCAGAACTCAGATGCATCATGTCGTGCCCAGTTCGGCATGTTGCCGTGACCGGAGGCGATCAGATCTTCCTTGCGGTTGGTGTGCTTGCCCTTTCTCGAGATGTATGCGCTGTGATCCGTTGCCGAACCCTTCTTGCCGCTCTTGATCGTGTGGTGAAAGCTTGCCATAGTGTGACTACCCTTTCTCTTGCGTGAATGAAAGGCCAGCGAAGCACGCTTCGCTGGCTATGTCTGAGATGGGTAGGTCAATCGGATTTCTGCATTCTTTGGTAGAAAGGTTAAGTGCGCGTCCTTTATTCCCCCTCTCTTTGCTCATGACTCGGGAGATCTTCTATCGATGCACTACACGCTTCTGTTCTACCAGTGACTTCCTACCTCCGTGACTACTCACCTCACATCATGAGAGGTGAAGTAAAAAAATATTCGCAGTAGTACAGGAGATGTTCGCGCTCGACTGAAAGCGTGGTACCGAGAGATATGCGGTGACTGCGGCCATGCAACGAGGATCTAGACCATGAAGTCGACACATTGTCGATGGCAGGTGAGCAATCTCGGCAAGGTAGCCATAGCGAAGCTCGGAAAAGCTACACTGGAGTCGTTTAAATCGTGCGAGGCATCGATGGGCATCAAAATGTCGGCGACTTTGTATGTGGTTCCACGGGCGGGTGACTGACGATGGCATTGCCTTCTTTCGATAGTGGGTGGAAAGACAGCGGGCGGACCAAGCCCCGCATTTATGTGCTAGAGATTCGGGATTGCGAGAAGCTCGGAAGCGAACTCGTTGCATGGCTGCTTATTGAGCGGCAAGAAAACTATCGACGGGATGCCTACGATGATTCCATTTGCGAGGCATCGATCCGTCTGTCTTACCAACGCGTTTTGCCGAAGTATTCTCGCCATGCAGATAGCAAGGGCTACTTCTCTGGAGGATACTCAAGAGGTTTCGGCGATGGCTCAGTGATTTCATTGACCTCGGAGTCCACTGCCAAGGGGGCTGTGTTTCTCGATCTTCCTGGCCTGAAAGGGCATCGGATCGGCACCTACCTCATGAACGAGATAGTTACCTGGGCGAAGCAGTGGGCCGATGCGCGGGTCCTTTCTGTTGAGTTGCTTGCGGGTCAAGCTGACGAAGAAAACAAGTCGAGGCGCAATCGCTTTTATGAGCAGTTTGGCCTTGTATTCGATTACCGTGATCCGGACCGGCGTGAAGGACTGTCCAAGCCGATGTTGGCTGCTGAGTTGATCAAAGTCGACACCTGGAAACAGAACATTTGCGAGCGAGATGTCCGCGAGTACCTTGGCGAGGTTTTATACGAGCGGGAGCGGGATGGGTTTGAACTCTTGCAGCGTGGACGAGCCAACAAGGATCTTTTGGATGAGATCAAGCGGGCTGAGGCGCGTCCTATGCGCTGGGCATTGCGGCGCTTGCTGTGGCGATTTATCCCATCATTCGGCCAAGTAGCGATACTGCTGGGTCTTGTCGCCGTTGTGTGGTTAGGCCTCAAATCAAGATAGGCAATCAAGAGGACAGGCGAAAACGTGGCGATCCTGCAAGGTGGGCCGAGACATATGGCCGTGAAGAAATCCAAAGAGTAAAGTCGGGCCGGCGTGGCCAACGTGCATGCCATCGCAACGGTAGCGAAGGGGCAGCATCCGGCTGCGTTCCAGCAATAACGGCCGCCTGTACTGGTGTCTTTTCGACACAATGACAGCCTGAACGAGCGATCACCCGGTGAAGCGCAGTCTCATCGCGGGTGGTTTGTAGTGGGCGAGAGGATTTCGGGCGTGAAGGTGCTGGTGGTTTGCGGGAGCGATCTACTAAACGATCAGCTAGATAGCTGACGCGATAGTTCATGAGATCCCGTATTGTGGTCGTTCGATGTTCAGCGGATTTTACTCGGGAGTGTGCTTTGACCTTCGTAAAGCGCGGCAAAGGCGCTACGCTAGAATGTGGGCGGTGCTATTGCAAGAAATGAAACTGAGTGGCGCCGATGAGTAGCGTACGCCGGCAAAGCCAACGACGAATAGGGCGGCTTCCTGGCTGTCAGTCATGAGCGGCGTAGCAGAACGAAGAAACCGCGGTCGTTCTGGCACGCCTTCCGACGGGGCGCTATCATCGGGGCTTTGACCCCATGCCGCGACTCGCGAAGTTAGAAGAGCCAAACCTGATGTCGACCCAACTCCAAACGCCGGCCGCTAAATTGACGACCTGGTTCATGAGACGCACTGCACCCAGCGCCGTGCGTCGCGTGGCGCCGCTGAACGCGGCCGTAGCGAGCGACGTCGGTGTTGTGCGCGCGGAGAATCAGGATCGAGTTGCCCTTGTGCGGGGAAGCGACCGTAGCGGGGCACCTTTTATCCTGGCCGTATTGGCAGATGGCATCGGCGGCATGAGGCATGGCGCGGAATGTGCGTCGCTAACCTTGGCGACCTTCATTGACACGGTGATTTCCGAGGCGCAGCACACCGTCGAACCTAAGGACTGGCTACGTCGGGCCTCGCTACGGGCGAATCGAGTCGTGCATACGCTCCAAGGGGGAGATGGTGGTTCCACTCTGGCGGCCATTCTACTTGCCAAGGGCCATCGAGCCGTGTGGCTCAGTATCGGCGATAGCAGGGTTTATCACGTAGCCGAAGGAAAGATGACGCAGCTTTCCCGGGATGACACGCTTGATGGCCAGCTCGGAAAGCCGATCGACGGCGGAAGGAGGTCCGAGCTGCTCCAGTTTGTAGGCGTTGGCGATGCGCTTGAGCCGCACATCGAGTTCGTCCCTTGGGATCTATCTGGCACGCTACTTCTCACTACCGACGGTGTACATTTCATCGATGCCGATTACCTGGGTAAGGTGGCGCACTTTGCCGCAGACATAGGGGTATGTGCTCGCCGCTTCATGGATCTTGCCAAGATGTTGGGCGGGCCTGATAACGCCTCAGTGGTTGCTCTCAGCGTAGACGCGCTTTCTGCAGACCCTGGTGCTCAGGTCGAGTCGGCCTTTGAAGTTTGGGATCCTTTTGGTGATCTTTGCGTGATGTTTGATCGTGGTCGCAGCTACCGGACAAACGGACCGTCGTCAATTTCAGCAAACCTTAAAGCGGGAGCACCGGAATCTAGTCCCCAGGATACCTCGGCTGCGGGCAACCCGGAGGCAGAGGGCGAGCTACCAATGGAGGAGCGTTCCGTCGGCACTGCGGCCAAGGGCAAGCCATCTAGGCAGAAAAGCGGAAGCCGCCGCAAGGCTAAGGTCAAAGGCGTCAAGATTGAAGGTGGCCCCGAGGACGGCCATGAGGGCGAAGCTCCGCAATTGTCCATCGAGTTTCCACACAAGAAGCCCTAATCATGCGCGCTATCCCCGACCGCTATGTTTCCTCCGGCCATGCGATGTCAGGCGGGATGGGTAGCGTGATTGTCTGCCAGGACACAATCCTGGAGCGCCCTGTGGCCATCAAGTTCATAAGCAGCGCCACTCACAAGCGGCGTATGGACGACGAAGTTTCAGCGCTTCTCAAACTGCGTTCGAAACATGTCGTTCAGGTATACGACGTGTTACAAGCTGATGTCGACGAGATCGGAATTGTCCAGGAATTCATCGACGGCAAAGATCTCTTCCAATCCCATCAGATTCCCGCGACCGCTACCGACTACTACAGGCAGCTCTGGCAAATCTCCGCGGGCATATCGGACATCCACGATCTTGGGGTGATCCACCGCGACATCAAGCCGAACAACATGAAGACGGACCCTGAAGGGGTGATCAAGATCTTCGATTTTGGCTTGGCACGAGACGATGGTCCCAGTGCGAAGACCAAGAGCTTCGTCGGTACGAGAGGCTTTGCCGCTCCTGAACTCTACGCGAATCCCTTTAGCTTTACCAAAGCGGTGGATACGTATGCATTCGGCGCGACTGCTGTGTATTTGGCTACCGGCGGTTTGCCGACCGATATGCTAAAGCAGCCGCCTATTACTGGTTTGGTTAGCCATTTGGGCTCGCTTCCGTTCATGATCGCGGACGAGATCACATGGCTTCTCGATGCATGCATCGCGCCTGAGCCGGCGAAGCGTCCGCCGATGCGAGAGGTGCGCGATGCGCTGGCCCGGCACATTCTCTTTGATAGGCATAGAGCCTTGGTGGTCTACCAAGGCAAGGCGTCGGTCCTTGGTGCCGACAATCGGTCTGTCAGCCTGAGCTTCGGCGATATTGCGAAGATCGCCATCCGCTACGACGGGCTCGCGTTCGTCGTCGACAGTGTCTCTGGCGAAGTTCAGATCAACAACCTGGTTGTGGTCGCCGGCTCCACGCTGCCCGGCGCGTGTGTGGTGGCTTTGGGTGGCAATCACCGTCGCAGCAACGAGCGGCGCTTCATTACTTTTGACATCTCTCATCCGGAGATTGTGCTATGAGCGGTCCACTCTCAGCAGGAGACGTCATAGGTGGGCGCTACCAGATCGAGCGCTACATAGACGAAGGCGGCATGCAGTTCGTGTACGCGGCTAAGGATCAATTGTCCAGCCGGATCGTCGCCCTCAAGACGCCCAAGAACAAGTCCGCTATCAAGCGTTTCCGCCGTAGTGCTGTGGTAGCAGCAAAGGTCAATCACCCCAACGTAGCCAAGACGCTTGACTACGTAAGGGAGGGCGAGAGCCGCTATCTCATCGAGGAACTCATCGTCGGCTCCGATCTGAGCAAAGCACTTCTGCGCAAGACCGTGTTCCTAGACCCCTACCTCGTAGCGAAAGTCTTTCACCATATGGCCAAAGGGTTGGCGGCTGCTCATCACGCGGGCGTGATTCACCGCGACCTTAAACCTACCAACGTTATGGTTGTGGGTGGTTACTCGCTGAGCGAACTCAAGATCACCGACTTCGGGATTGCCAAGATGGCCGAGGAGGAGCTCGCCGAGGCGGCTGAAGGCGGAGACCAGACCCTCACAACCTCACAGACGGCTGTGGGTGCGCTCCCTTACATGGCCCCGGAGGCCATCGATACGCCAAAGGAGGTTACTCAGAAGGCGGACGTATGGTCGCTGGGAGCGATGATGTTTCATCTGCTCACGGGGCAGCAACCCTTCGGTTCAGGTTTAAAGGCGGTGCAGAAAATCCTAGCTGCGGCGCAACCGGATGTTCCAGTGTTCGTGGTGCGTAACCCGCAGTTCGAGCCGCTTGCGCGTGAGCTTCTCGATATGACTTTTGCCTGTCTGCGGAAGAACCCGGCCGAGCGGCCCACCGCCGACGATCTGGTTCGGCGCTGCGGACTTCTCTGCTATACCGTCACGCAGCGGGGAGAGGGAGTGGTCAGGCGAGTCGACTACGACAGCTATGGCTTCATCAACAGCGAAGGACGTGACGTGTTCTTCCACATGGACAGCGTCTTCGGGCCGCCGCCGAAGCTCGCCACGGGCGACCGCGTAATCTTCTCCGCCTACGCGGGCGGTGGCTCGCCACGCGCCTACCCAGTTTTGAAAATGATTTCCTGAGGCTCCCGGAATATATCTGCTGATACAAGGCTCACCCCGTGTAACGGGGACACTTTCGCGAAATGCGGGAAGCCTTTCTCGTGCATCAATCGCCCGATCTCGAAAAGCGCGGCCAATCGTTCGCTATTGACAGGGCCAAGTTTCCTGTCCGTTCCCATCTCTCGATAGGACACTGCATCGGCGTAAATCTCCGAGAAGAAAGGACTCGTGTCGTAGACGTAAGCCGTGGCGAGAACGCCTTCGCCGGCAAGAATTCCCAGCCGCGCTGGAGTGGTTCTCTTCCTTGCACAAACGCGATTCGCGACGGCAGCCAGAGTGCCATGTGGTGATTGCCATCCTTGTGCCACGCATCGGAGGGATGCCGGTTCCAGATGTTCGCTGAGTCAACTTTCCCGGAGCCAGTCCGAGCGAGAGTAGAAACGTATGAACTGTATTTCTACCGCCAAGGTGGCACGTGGATCACGTGCCAGATGGATCTCGAAATGATTTTTCTGGCATCCATTTCGCTTCCTCTCCGTGTTCGCTTGTACGCTACCTTGCATCCACAGTTCGCGATCAGCCTGTCTTGATGCGACAGTTTAAGCGATGCTCTTTTTGAGGCCAAAGAGAGGCTTCGCGGTCGTCAGCAGCGGGATTGACCCGTGATGTCCGATTGCATGCGATAAGCGACCTCGGCGCTACTGCGGGTTCGGGGTGATTTGATGATGGCTCCGCACAAGGATGCAGATTTCAGTTGACGGATTTCGGATTTTGCACAAAAATCCGGTTGACGTTTTTCTGAATTTGCACATTTTAAAGGTCAGCGCTAATGAATCTGCCGCTTCCGGAAGTGTTTCATCCCGCTCTTCGTTCCGATTGCCTTGGTGTTATCGCGGACATCCTGATCGACGAGCATTTCACGACGTTGACTGACCTTCAAAGCGAGTACGACGATGGGTATTCCCGTGGCACGACCCGTTTTGCCCGTCAGAAGAACCGACTCAAGTCGGTTGCGTTGTCAGGCCAATATGAATGGTTGCAGTTGCGGCACGCGGGTAATGACCTCATTTTTACGATCGACGGCATTCCGTGTCGTTTTGCAACGGACGATCCAGCTAATCCGACCAAACCCGCGGTTCTCGAAGCGACGCCCATTCAGCAGTCGTTCTTCGATGAAGTGGAGAGCGGTGTCCCATGCAAATTCTGTTTCATTCTCGATGGCGGTTACGCTGAGTCGGACGATCCGCGCGTGGTCTTTGTTGGCGAGGATTTGTATGGCGCTGTGAAATGCCGGTGGACCTCGGATGGCATGAAGACACTTCATGCCGTTTCCGCCAATACGCCGCCGGCGAAAGACGTTGGCAAGGCGCCGGTTGGCCCCAAGCGCATCGAATCCGACAAGACCTCAACGCCTGAAGCGCCATGACCTTTATTGGTTCAAATCTGCGTACCGCACGTTTGTTTCATGGCTTGTCGCAGCAGGAACTGGGTGATCAGATCGGTTGCTCGAAACAATTTCTCAGTCGCCTAGAATCGGGCGTTGATGTGCCGGCGTCGACGCTCGTCACCCGGCTTTGTGATCGGCTCGCGGTCTTGCCGGATTTCTTCGTCGAGCCGGATCCCATGCCTATCGCAGATGAGCAGTGCCATTTCCGAAAGCAACTGACGACCAAGGTGGCTCTCCATCAAGGCGCGCGTGCGCGCGGCGAGTTTTTGAAGCGCATGATCAACGTGATGGACGAGCACTTGGAGTTGCCTCGGTACGATTTTGAGGAAGGCGACGCGTCGTCCGCGGAGGCGATCGAGCAGGCAGCAGAGCGTGCGCGCGAACATTGGGGCTTAGGCTTGGGACCCATCCAGAACATGACGCATATTGCGGAAAACGCAGGCGCCGTCGTTATGCCGATTAATGGATTGGCTCCCGAGATCGACGCGATTTCGTTTGCGACGCGCCGGCCGGTTATTGCGATGAATTCGGATGGTCGATCATCGTGTCGTGCCCGTTTCGGAATCGCGCATGAGATCGGCCACTTCTGCTTGCATATCGGCGTGCAAACGGGCGACAAGGTGACCGAATCCCAGGCGAATCGGTTCGCAAGCGCCTTTTTGATGCCGCGCCGATATTTTGCGGTGGAGTGTCGGGCAGGGCTGCGCGGTTCACGTCTGAACTGGTCGGGGCTGGCGGATATTAAGGCCCGCTGGGGCGTGTCGAAGGCAGCAACCCTCTATCGTGGACGGCAGCTCGGCGTGTTTTCCGATGAGCAATATCGAAGCGGTGTGATCGGCCTGACGCGACGCGGCGAGGCACGAGGCGAGTTTGAAGATAAAGACATGCCGCTTGAGCTGCCGGACCTGATCGTAGACAGCATTCAGGTGTTACGCGAAGCGTTTGGCATTTCTCGCATCGCGTTGGCTCAGGAAATGAAAGTGCAAACGTCGTTGCTGGATGAATTGCTATCGGCCCGCTTTGATATGGGGGCGTTTGCGACTAAGCCAGATAACGTTCTTTCCATGTCAGCGGAACGCCGCGCGCGAGGTGGCGCAACTGGCGTCAGCACGAGGCGTGGGCAATAGGTTCGTCGCTATCCTATGCTGAGGAACACGTCCCCCGAATTGTTCGTCGGCATGCTAGGAACCCTTTATGGCCGGTGGTGGTATTGCCGGCCTTTTTTTCGTTCGATTGATTGAATGAGACGGCGAGGTTAGCGCAATAGGATGTTGGTAGTAACAGCCAACGTACAGCGAGCCGCACAAGAAGTAGCCGCGCATTTGCCAACGCTATCAACAATGCACAATCTCGACAAGATCCTCGATCATTTAGAAAAATGCAAACCCTACGCGCCGCAGAACCCAGTGGTAGTGAGAAGGATCACATTCACCGGATGGGCGCTTTTCCTGATTGGAGCCGCTGCATTGTTTGCAGTAAAAATCACCGTAACGACTCGTCCGCTGAGCGGGCTAAACCGCGCCGTCGCGGATGGCGCCGTTATTGGCGTCGTGCTGGGATCGGCGTTGCTCTTTCTTGCATTCATCGCCCAGTTTGTCGTAGGGGTGCAGACTACGCTTCGAGAGAGAGCAGAGTCGAACCCCAGGACCACGGCTCAACGGCGGCTCGAGGTCGACGAAAATAACGTGCGATTTCTGCTCGACCAACCCGACAGATCCTTGGAATACGCTCAGTGCTATCTCAGACAAATGAATTCCCGCACAGGCGAATGGATCGCTCACGTATTCGGAAGCGCGGCACCTGTTCTGCCTCTCCTGGCTGTTTTGCTCGCCGTCTCCAGGGAACTGGGTGTAACTCACTGGCTCGAGGATGCGTTTGCACAGGGTCACCCGGCTAATCCGCTGGTCCTCCGTTTGATCTTCTTTGCGATTGCCCTCGCCGTTTTGACGGTTGCCACTGCTTTTGGTTTGGCAGCAGAACAGCGGAAGAATAGTTACAGGCTTGGACTGATCGAGATGGCGATAACGCTGAAGAACATGATGGACAAACCGGTTCGCGGGCGCAAGAGAGGCGGCGCTCGCTGAGTACACGCGTGTACCGGTTTCAATTTCCATCAGTTGTTCGCGACGACGTGAACACGGCCACTCATGCTAGCCTTTTCAGCTTTCCTCTTCTACGGAGCAATACGATGGACCCGAACGCTATAACAACAACTACCGAGGCAGCCAAGGCAGTTCAAGAGGTCGCAAAAGCGACGGGGAAGGGAATTGATGCCGCGAGGGAAATGGGTGGCTTTATTGCGAATTATGTACGAGGGCCGATAGAGCAAGGTCTCGGTATCTTTGACGACAAGCTTCGATACTCTCGGTGGGAGCGGCAACAACGGTTGATGCAGAGGGCAGCGACGTTTTTGGCAGAGCAGGGACTGAAGGAGCCGCCTAATGGAGTGCCGCTGAAGTTTGCTGTTCCGCTTCTCCAGGCTGCATCGATTGAGGACGATGACGACTTGCAGGATCTGTGGGCTCATCTATTGGTGAATGCGTCAGTCGAACCTGAAGTTGCGCTGCATAGAGTGTTTGTCAGCATGCTGGAGAACATGTCGAGTTTTGATGCCCAAGTGCTCTTTTGCCTCCAGCGTACTAGCAGGGGACCACACGATGCAATTATCACCGCCGAGTTACCGGCGTCTGCCTCAGTGTGGGGCGAAAACATGGAACAGCCGCGTACGCAACCGTCTGATGAAGTGCTTTTCTCACTTGGTAATCTGGGACGCCTCGGTGCTATTACCGGGCTTGCGACCGCAGGTGGGGGAACAGCATGGGTTGCCGTGCACGTAACAATCTTGGGGAAGCGATTGGTCGACGCTTGCTCAGGCGCAGCAACCTGAGTAGTGCCAATGGCTCTGGCAAAGAGGCAATCCGTGACATGAACTTCTCAAATAGCGAGACGCGATCGCTTTTTTCTCCGTTGCCGTGAGGACACGCGTACGGCATGCATGTTGCGTGAAAAAGAAAGATGACGAGACATCAAAAAGCGAGGGGCGCCACATGGCGCTCCTCGCTTTTTGATCTTTCCGAACGAAATTATCCGAGCCACTGCAGAATCCGCTGGCCCGGACGCGCAACGGGGTACTCCCGCTACAAGATTCGTAGATTCCGGATTTTTCCTATCTGCGGCGAGCGGCTCAAAATCATCTCCGCGATGAATTCCTGAACGAGCGCGCGGGGAATGTTCGCGGGTACGTCCTCGACTAATTGAGACGGAACCTGCACGATGAAGTTGTCCGACGCACTGGCCAGGCGGTGCTCGTAAGTGACGCGATAGTTCATGAGAAACGGTAATGCGCAAGAGCCACGGCCGGCGCACGAGACAGACGCTGCACTCTGTTTTTCGCAAGATGTGAGCGGTAGAGTTGCGATATTGCTTTTCCCCTACAAATCCGATCTGTCGAAGGCAAAAGAGGACAACATTCTGTTGCAGTTCGGTTTGCTTCCGAATGATTTGACTGAGAAGGTCATTCGGAAGACATTCAAAACATTCTTCCAGTATTGCGTAGCGACGAGTACTGTCTCGACCGGAAGCTATAGCGCTTATGCCTTCCGGCAGTGGCTGTCTTTCCGTGACATGCGCAATAAAAAGGCGCAAAGAGATGTAGCATTTCGTATGGTAGAAAAGATGCTGGTTCTCGCATTGACAGCGGTCGGAGCGTGGGCAACCTTGTTTGTCGCCGGCAAGTGGCCCTTGCACTGACACTCGGCAGGTCGAGTGAAATCGCCGATGACCGGTTGCCTTTCTCTTCGCCCTATTAGGTACCACACGGTTCTAGAAATGATCCTACACGCTACTGGTTGGCAGGTTATCGCGTCCGTTTCAGGTGTCAGTCTCCAGGTCATTGTTGCATGGTGGGGTGCGCGCCTGACCAGCAGGAACGCCAGAGCCACGATCGACGTGCAACGTTTGGTGACTGAGCGCACGGCGTCATCCTTCATCGCCGACAAGCGCCAGAAGTGGATAGACGAACTACGCACGGACGTGGCCCGATGTCTTGCACTCGGGCAGGAAATTAGCGAAGCTTGGCGAGCTTGGTTCTCCTGCACCGGTGAAATTCTGGATGAGGTCAACAGAGATCCGCGCGATCAGATCGAGGAGGTTGAAAACCATCGCAGGGTGTTCATCAACTTGAATGCGCCGCGTGATCGCGAGCACAGTGAACACCTGTTGCGCGTTCGGATGCGCCTTAACCTCGCTGAGGGCACCCATCAGGACTTGATGCGCGCGCTCTTCCACATGCGTGCTACTCTGGATGAACTTGCGGAAGCGGCTAAACTTCAGCAATACGGACACAACGCTAAGTTTGACTCGATTGACGCGGATGTCCAGCATGCCTCAACGTTCGCATCTGTGATACTCAAGGAGGAATGGAACCGCTTGAAGCGTGAGGTTGCCCATCCTGACCAGTTGCTCGCTTCAATTCCTTCTTCTCCATGAGTTTTCGTGTTCCGAATACCCTGCGTGGAATTTAGAGGACGGAACCTCGGAATATAGTCTTTCGGAACTTGGGCGGATGAGCTTTCGATGCCACTGTAAGGGGTGCGACGTTGAATGCGAGTTGTCGTGACTGAGTGTCTTCAATGACCCAATGCGAAATTGTGGATTGTCGGCCTGAAAGGGTCGTCGTCCGTCTCTGTCAGGCCAGAAACCCAGGCGCAGTCGCTTAAGTTAGTGACTAGCGAGTCCCCGGGGTTCCGCCGTAGAATCGGGACTGGCTGCCAAACTCAGCATTCGCTACCCATGAGAAACGAGCACGACTCACCTGTTCTCGCTCTTGAACATAACGTGACTTGGGCGTTTGAGCACGCAACACCCTATGCGGGAGCACGACTAGCGGAAGCAGTTGCCAGTGGAGTGGTTGCGCCCGAAATCGGATTGAACTTCGATGACAGCACAGCCCCCCCCAAGGGCCCATTCCTCCAGAGGCGCGGCAAGACGGATGTGCCGGAGATGCACATCAGTTTGAAGCATTTGGAGTTGCTTTGGTCCTTCACATACTCGTGGATGGTGATCTACGAGCGTGGTATCCAGACACCTCTCATCGAAGGCAAATGGGTCGGCGAAGTTGATAGTTCCGATCCGGTCTTGCGGCGTGCACTGCGACTTCGAGATTGGTCTGCGTCACTGCAGACCCGATGCACGCCGTGGCCACAAGAATTGCCGTCCCCGCGTAGTTACGCATGTGAAATCGAACGATGGTACGGCGAGAAAGCGAATTTGGTGTTCCAACAAGCAACCGCATTCTTGTTGGGACATGAGTTCGCTCATGCTGCTGGCGGACACCTCGACTTCGTACCAGCCAACGCACCCGACTGTGATGCTATCGAAGCTGAGCAAGATGCCGATGTTGCTGCCTTTTCGAGCCTGGTGGAGTCTACCGATGATGACTCTGAAAAACTTAGCAAAGCTTGGGCGATTCTGTCCGCGCTCTTGAGTACCATGTATCTAGGCGAGGAGACACGCACGCCGTTTGTGCAGAAGCGCCATCCGCCCCTTCATCATCGTCTCTCGAACTTCACGCGAATGTTGGATTTCGAGAAGGAACAGTATCGCTACTACTTCCCGATGCTGACATGCATCGTTCTCGAATGGGCGCTTGTCGAGCTGGATTCGATTCCGCGCTCAGCATCTCTGTACGAAGATGCAGAAGAAGCTTTTAGCGACACACTTGACCGGATCGAGAACTGGATCAAGCAGCACTGATACCGAAATTCTTAGACGAACGACAGCTGAGTGCCTGCCGCGAAGCAAGCGGGTCTTTTGGCCAATGCTTTCGCCCCACACAGGAACGTGGATGAACCTGCTGCGCAGGGGCGGGACTCGCTCAGACGGAAACGGGGTTGGCGAGTGAATGGTTCCTACACTCACTTTGCGCGTGCGTGGGACGAGGAATACGTCATGCGGGCCAAGGTTGTCCGTTCTGCCGTGACAGCGCTGGCCGATGCACTCCAATGGTCGATCGTGCCGGATGGAGATGAGCGATCCGAAGCGCTGAAGATCATGAAAGAATCCTGGTTTCGTGACAGGATTTTTGACAAGGATCTCTGGATGATCGGATCAGGTGATGAAAACAATATTGGTAGCTTCACCCGAAACTGCCGTGATCCTGTATTTAGAGAGGCCAGCGTGAGCAATGTAAATATCGGAATTGATGAGAGCACCATGCTCTTCTACGAAGGCTCACCGAGCCTTTACGGGCATGCAATCTGGCCATCCCCTTTCGTTTCTCTTGCTAGTCATGTGGGCAGCCGTGCCGACTGGAAGCGGGAACCGTACAGCCAGAGTTTTGCGAGCGCGCCGATGCTTTTCCGGGAAGATTCGTTTGATCCCGTCGCGCGCGTCCGTCGCGGCAGGCTATACATACGTCGCACTGCCGAAAATCCCGCTGTCTGGCGTGTGCAGCGCCACCCGGCATATGCGACTGCTGCGCAAAGCAATATGGGTGGGCCGAGCGTGCACATGAATCCGGACGCGAGCGGTTTCATCCCCACGCGACTCGCCACGTTTACGTCGTGGCATGCGTCGGACCATTTTCTGGCCAGTCGGTACGACGCCGTACTAGTCATGGGTGCCGGTGATCGCGCGATGGTGCATTCTGTCCTCGATGTCGAAAGGCTGGCAACCGGGGAAGAGCTGATCACCGTTAGAACGCGCCCTAGCTTGAGCGGCTTGCCGGAGCTGATCGTTGCACTGATTCCGGAGGCGTACACGCGAGTTGTTCTCGACCAGTACGAGAAGGCCGCCAGTTCCGCTTTCCGTGATGATGCGGAGAGCGTTATCGACAGGTGTCGTGAGGCCGCCACGGCGGCGCTGAATGCCGAGCGTGAAGCCGTGGGAGGCGGCAATGGGACGAATGCCCAGGATCTGGCGGATCTGGGTAAATTCTTTTTGTCGGAAAGACGGGACGTTCTTGGCAACGCGGCCCTGATCCTTGCCCGGATGCACTCACGTGGGAAGTCGGCCGAGCAGATCAAGCGAGGAACGGTGCCGCCGACCGAAGCTGATGCGGATGCCGCGATCGCATTGCTTGGGCTTGTTTATAGGGAGTTACGCTGGGCTCGATAGTCCCGCGTTGCAAGCGTAGCGATAGGGTCATTACTATTAGGATCGTCGTGTCGGGGTTAGTACTGTGCTATGGCCGGCTACATTCGAGGGCGGCTGAATGAGTTTACGAGCCCACATGTTCGCGAACCGCCAGATCTTCGCGTCTACACCGCATCGGCGCTAGACTGGGCGACGCACAACGACCCGCACTCGCCGAAGAGGAATGACCGGCACATGACAAGAAGTAACAGAGATGAGTTCAGCGCCAGGGACAAGATGACGCTTTGCATGCGTGCGGGCACGCATTGCTCAAACCCGACATGCCGTAAGCCTACAACCGGCCCGACGACGGACAGGCGCAAGGTCAATAACATCGGTCAGGCTGCGCACATCACTGCGGCCGCACCAGGCCCGGGAGCCGCGCGCTACGATTCGTCAATGACGGCGGCCGAGCGCAGCGACATTGATAACGGCATCTGGCTTTGCCAGAACTGCGCGACGATGATCGACCGGGATGCTGAGCGCTATACCGTGGCGATGTTGAAGGAGTGGAAGCGTCAGGCCGAAGAGGCGGCGGATCGCGAACACGGCCAGACGCCAATCGCGGCAGCGGAGGTCGCGCTTATGCGCGCGGCAATCTTCAAGGCACCACTCGGCCGCTCCGTGGCGACCGCCGTTGCCGAGATGGCACGGCTGGCTGAGCGCGAACTCGAGCAGGCCGACCCACGATTCGCAGTTCAGGTGAATGCGGTAGGAAACACGACGCAGATCGTCTTTCGGGCAAAGGAACCCGTCCAGTTTTCGGCGAAGGTGGCGTCGACCCACCAGACCGAGTTTCAGACCAGAATGCGGGCGTTGATAGAACATGGCGTGCGAGTTGAAATGGATGCTTCGATCATGCGGCTGGAGGGTTCCGCACTACTTGACATGATGCCGCAGGGCGAGGGGACGATCACATTCGACACGCATGCGCGGCACAAGGCGGCACAAAAGGTGTTGCTGCATGATCACGCGACCCGGGCGGTGTTCGTGATGGACGACTTTGTCGGCGAGATCGTTGGCGGCAGTCAATCGTTTACGTTTGAAGGTCAGGCGTTCAATGGACTGTACAGCATGCGCTATCGGTTCGAACGCAAGAGCCAGTATGAACAGCAGAGGCAGGACATCCACTTTGATTTTTGCTGCGATAGCTGGCAAGGGCGCACGGTTCGCGAGTTGCCTTACTTTGAAAAACTGTATCGCTATTTCGACGCGCTGCGTGAGGGTTGGGAGATTTCCCTGACGCTGGAAGTGGAAGGGGTTGAATTGTGGACAGGCAGTAGCCCGGGGCTCATGACGCCGGAATCGCTCGACGAAATGCACCTGTTTCTGAAGTACGTCAAGTGCGTCCGCGAACTGCTCGCGTTATGGAACCTCGACCTGCTCTTCAACGATTCACCCGTATGGGCAACGGAGATCGAGCAGGTTTTCAATCTGTGGTCGCTCTTGTGCGAACGCCCGAGGCGGCATGGGGCCGAATTGCCGCCGGGTCATTGTCGGGTCATGCCGGAAAACGACGGGGAAGCAGCGGCATTACAAAGCGCGCTCGAATCCGGCGTCCCGTTGGCGATCGCGTATGCTCGCGAGTTTCCCGAATCGTTCAACCTGATGGGTACGTACGTGTCCGTGAGTCCCGTTCGTCTTCACTATTCACAGGTCATGCTAAAGGTTGATGTTCCTGTGACGAAGGTGAAGCCGGGCAGGTCTGTCCGACTGGCGGTGACGCCGGTAGAGGGCTGTGTGTTCTCGGTCGAGCAATCAGATCCGCCATGTATTTTTGTCAGCGGCCCGGAGAAGAGCGTAGAACCGGCCAGCGAGGTCGGTTGCAGTCGGAATTCGAAAACTGACCAGTTACGCCAGCACTGACGGTCCGCAGCGGTATCGCGCCTTGGGGATGGCCGGGATCAAGTGAAGTCCACTGATTCGCCAGACAGCCAATCCTCAACCTTTGCGAATCGCTCCTCCATTTCGGCTACGCCATCTGCGGCATTTGCAATGCCTGCTGCTGCTTCTGCGTATGGCCCCCAATTCAGATCTGTCAAAATCTTCCCGTGCATCCAGCGCGTATCAGTCTGCAGGAGCCTGCGAATCTGGCGGTTCGGAACTGGCTTCAGACTATCCACACGTAGATGCACCATAAGTTCATCAAGGAAGAGGCCCGCCTGTATCTTGAGTTCGGTCTTGCTGATGTAGGGGCGTAGACGCGGTACGATACGCCTTACAACTTCTTCATCTGAAGGCTTCTCAGGCCTCGTCACCTCTGAATACGCGATCTGCAGATACGTCTCTTCGAGAACGCATAAGCTCGTCATGTGTCGGTACATCTCCGTGATGTTGTGCGGACCAGTTAAAAATTGTTTCGCAACGTGATCCTGGGGATTCTGGAGGGACGCCTTAAACGCAAATATACCCTTGAAGAACGGTGGTCTGCAGTCGTCCAGGGCGCTGACTTTTCCCATTGTGTCGAGGCAGTCTTTAAGGGTCGCGTTACTGCCGAGATCTGTCTTGACTTCGATGACAGCACGCACCGCGCTAGCGTCGATCACGACAAGATCGCCTTCACGAAACAATGGGGCGTACTCAAGACGATCATAGATCAGTATGTCAATCTGTTTGGGACACTTGTGAATGAAACCGGTGGCGACGTGGTAACGCTCAGGGAGATGTTTGCGCAGCAAATTTCGCAGGAGGCCTTCCCTGTATTCGCCATTTGTGGGGTTGTGACAACGGTAGACCGATTCGCTCGCTGAGTGCGGTGAGTTCCGACCCAAAGCTACCGGCGAAAAGTCTACCATCCTCCGCAGCGAGAATTGCGGGGCTCAGCTTAAACAACGCAGGAGAGCTGCGACTGAATCTGATGAAGTGTTTTTCGGCGATGGCACTTCTGGCGACTGCCTCGAGGAGCCACAAAGGATAATTTTTTAATGCCTTCGTGCCGGTCAACTCGGCGAGCAGTTCCGCATAGGTCTTTTTTTTGTTGCGCAGAAAATTGCACAATGCGTCATGCATTTTGTTAGCGGCGCCGACGAATGACGGATATTGAAGTTCAAAGGACTCACTGAGTGTATTGGGACGCAGGGCGAAGTGAGCTTCTTGTTTCTCCCACGGCCTAAACGTCACTTGCTTGTTGTCCCCTGTGTGTTCAACACCATACCGCCCCGACTGCCACTTCCACAGAAGCGGTTTCACATTTTCCGGGGCGACGTCGTTGTCGACATACCAGCAGCCGGTCTTCAGCGTTTTCCTCTTGTTCTTGTCTGCGTTCGGTTTGGCAATCATGTTTTCGGCAAAGCCCCCAGATATTGAATACGGTTGATCTCGTCTGCGATTTCGTCCTCAGTGCGCGTCACCCAATATTCAGTGGTCGCGAAGCGTGAGTGGCGTGAAAACTCTGCACGTCACGCAGCGGCATGCCAAAGCGAACGGTTTCGCTGACGCCAGTATGGCGCATGATATGCAGCCACCTTCATTTGATCGTCCATCAACCTCTCCCGGTGTAACGTGACTGTCTGTGACTAAATTCCGTATCCACTGCACGGCGTGTGGTTCGATCTCGTTGTAGTAACGGCCAAGCACGCCCCATCCTTAGAAGTCATTCCACCTGGATACCAGCGGACCGAGCGCCGAAAAGCCCGGAATTCACGCAGATCGTCGTGCTAGCATTCGTCAAAATTCCAACGGGGTAGGGCGAATGTCTAACTGGAAGGCCGTACTTGGTGCTTTTGGCGCAATAGTTGCCGTTGTGCTGATCGCTCACTTCGGCGCGACTTCTGCCGGGACGCAGCCCTACAGGGCCGACGCAATGGCGAGCTGGATGCAGGCGATCGGTTCGGTTGCTGCAATTCTTGGCGCGTACTGGATTGGAGAACGCCAGTCTGCGTCGGCGTTGAGGGCCGCCCGTGAATCGGAGATCGCTTCCCTCAAACGACGACTCGATGCGTACGCTGCGGTCGCTAAAAGTGCTTGCGATCAGGCCATGAATGTTTCCAAGTTGGCGGGAGCGTTGAGCGGCCAACAGTTTAAAATCAACTGGATTGATCAGAACGGTCCCGTATATCGGAGTGCCTTCGCTTCCACGGAAAGCATCCCGCTTCATGACTTGGGCTCGGCCGAGGCCGTTCGCTCTCTGATTATTCTGAAGACTGCGCTTGCTCGGATGGAGCGTTTCATTGAAGCACAGGCGGACGCCGGTGAACTGGACGAGGCCACACATGCTTTCAACCAGAAGGAACTCTTCGGTATGGCGTGGGTTATCGACGAGTCCTGGCAAGATCTTGCGCGCCGTCTCGAAATTGGTGCTGATACGTTGCGGGCTGCGCAAATCCACGACTTAGTGTAACGACGCATCATGCCGCCTTCCTCGAATTTTCAGCGCCAGCGGAGAAAAAAAAGACTCCGAACGAGTAGGTGCACCCACCGGGGCGCACCTGTCATGTCCTAGCCAAGTCGATCCGGCTGCGCGGGGTGTTGCCACTGTCCGTGCTAGAGCTGCCGCTTTCCGACTTGAATGCCCCGACCGGATTGCGCGCAAACGGTCATCTCTGCGAGCTGCTGGCTTCACCGCTTCGCAACTCATCTTCGAGGCGCAAAAGGTCTTTCGAGCGGGGTTTTATACGCCGCGCAGGCGCCCCAAAATACACCCCCCCGCGGCTTGAGCGTCTTGGTTACGAGCGACATTGCACCGACCGACACCCCTTCGCCAAGCGCGCAACCCGGCAAGATGACACTGCCTGAGCCGACGATCACATGGCGTCCCAAGTGCACTGGCGCAACCTTCACGTGTTGATACGCGCATAAAACTGACCCACTTCCGCTAGAAATTTGCATCGAAAATTGACCCACATGTTCAACTGCCTGCTTGGACGCCAAGCAGGAGAACGGAGTGATAACCGTGAGCATGTTGGCCAAAATTCGGCGGATGCATTTCCGCGATGGCGTCCCGCTCCGGGACATTGCAAGACAGACAGGGCTTTCGAGAAACACTATTCGACGATGGTTGCGCGAACCGTCGGAAAGCGAGCCGAAATTCGCTAAGCGCATCAGCAACAGCGTCGTCGACCCGTGGTCAGAGCAACTGCGACTATGGCTGGTCGCCGATACGAGGCGTACAAGACGGGAACGGCGCTCGGCAACGCAGATGTATGAGGATTTACGGGCGGCTGGCTACGACGGGAGCTACGACCGCGTGTCTGCCTTTGTGCGCAACTGGAAGAAGGAGCGCGATTCCGGAGCGCAGCGTGGCGCCTTTGTGCCGCTCGCCTTTGAGTATGGTGAAGCATTCCAGTTCGACTGGAGTTGCGAGTATGTCTTCATCGGTGGACTCAGACGACGCGTAGAGGTCGCACACATGAAGCTCGCCGCGAGTCGTGCCTTCTGGCTTGTGGCCTATCCGACCCAAAGCCATGAGATGCTGTTCGACGCCCACGCACGAGCATTCGTCGCGTTAGGCGGCATTCCCCGGCGCGGCATCTACGACAATATGAAGACTGCCGTCGACAAGGTTGGCCCGGGTAAGGAGCGAGCTATCAATGCGCGCTTCCACGCGATGTGCGGCCACTACCTGTTCGAGCCTGAGTTCTGCAACCGGGCCGCTGGCTGGGAGAAAGGCATCGTTGAAAAGAATGTCCAGGACCGCCGCCGGCAGATTTGGCACGATGCAATCGGTATCCGGTGGGAATCGCTTGAGGTCCTGAACATATGGCTGGCAGAACGCTGCCAACAGGCCTGGAAGCAACTGAGACATCCGCAATGGCCTGAGCTCAGTGTGGAAGACGCCCTCGCGGATGAACGCCCTCGGCTGATGCAGGTTCCAAAGCCGTTTGATGGCTACATTGAGAAACCCGTGCGCGTCTCGCCGACGAGTCTGGTACATCTCGACCGGAACCGTTATAGCGTGCCGACGGAGTTTGCACATCATATTGTTAGCCTGCGTAGCTATCCGACCTACATCAGCCTGGTGGCTGACGGCATCGAAATTGCCCGCCACCCCCGCAGCTTCGACCGCTACCAAACCTTTTATGACTGGCGGCACTACATCGCTTTGGTGGAACGAAAGCCCGGCTCTTTGAGAAACGGCGCGCCGTTCCTGACGATGCCAGAACCGATGCTTCGCCTGCAGAGACACCTACTAAGGCAGACCGGTGGCGACCGCGTAATGGTCCAGGTCCTGGCGGCCACCCCCGTTCATGGCCTGGAGGCCGTGCTGGTTGCCGTCGAGCTTGCGCTCGAGTCCGGACGTCCCAGCGGAGACCATGTCCTGAACATCCTTGCCCGACTGAAAAGCCAGTCGGCTCAATCGGGCGACGGGGTGAGGACAGCAATAACGCTCAAGGTCGAACCGCTTGCAGACGTCTACCGTTATGAACGACTGCGCGTAATGCGCGACGAGGAGGATGGTCGTGTCGAATGAAACTGCCGCACTTCTCAAGGCGCTAAAGCTTCACGGAATGGCGCAGGCGTGGCCCGAACTGGTAGCACAGGCACGACACAGTGACTTTGAACCGGAGAAATTCATGCAGATGCTGCTGAAAGCAGAAACGGCTGAACGGCAGGTTCGGTCAATCAACTACCAGATGGCCGCCGCACGCTTCCCCGCGCACCGTGACCTTGCCGGCTTCGACTTCGAGCAGGCTAGCGTCGATGAAACTCTTGTGCGAGAGCTCCACACTGTCCGCTTCTGCGAGTCCGCGCAGAACGTAGTGTTCATCGGTGGACCTGGCACAGGAAAGACGCACCTGGCGACGTCCATCGGTATCGACGCGATACAGAATCATGCAAAGCGGGTCCGGTTCTTCACTACGGTTGAACTCGTCAACCAGCTTGAAGCCGAGAAGGCAGCCGGCAAACCAGGGCAACTGGCAAATCGTCTCATGTATGTCGACGCCATTGTTCTGGACGAGTTGGGCTATCTCCCGTTCACTCAAACGGGCGGTGCACTGCTGTTCCATCTGCTCTCGAAACTTTACGAGCGTACGAGCGTTCTCGTTACAACCAATCTGAGCTTCACTGAATGGTCGAACGTCTTCGGCGACGCGAAGATGACAACTGCGCTGCTTGACCGGCTCACCCACCACTGCCATATAGTGGAAACAGGCAACGATTCCTGGCGCTTCAAAAACAGTACGGCGGGGCAGCCCGCTTCGCGGGCTGCAACCCGTAAAAGCTCACCCAAACGACAAAAAGAGGAGGAAATCGACGCACCAGATTGATGTTTATCAGCATCAGGGGTGGGTCAATTTTAGATGCAAAAAGTGGGTCAGTTTCCAGTGCAAATCAACACCTTCACGTTCAGATAGCGACGGGGCACAGTCGGATTGGTGAGTGCCGCACTGGAGTAATCATCGGAAGCGCTGTAGATGCGAACACCCTGTGAGAGTCCGGAGAAATCTTCCAGAACGATGCCTCCACCGCCCGCCAGAAAGCGCATGCCGCCGATATGCACATGCGAACCGATTTGGATGTGGCCGCCCGATGCCGACAGGACCGTCGGTCCATCAATGCGTACGTTGCTCTCGAACGTTATATTGTCGACGCCTATGACGATGCAGTTGCGTGCTATAGGCACATTGCTTCCCACAGATGGGAAACCGATCTGGGACAGGTCGTCTTCGGTAAGGTAGCCGGGATTTAACGGGTTGTTCATAGTGATCTCCTGCCGGGGGATGGGCATGTGTCCCGACTCGTCGGTGAGATGGTGCCAGGTGGATGGATGTGACTTGGGGGAGCAGCGGACCAGCCATGTGCCGTGATGTCGTGGTGGGTCAGGGCGCCGGCTTTCCGTGTTCGCACCACGACCGCCATTCGCCGAGCTGATCCGCAGTGACGATCGAGTCGTCACCGTTTTCGTGGTGATACGCGACGGTCCATCTGGAGACACAAGCATCCGTGCCGCCCGGCGACGTGTGGGCCGGCTCTACGGTTGACGTTACTTGCGATGTACCCGCGCCGGACGCTTCCCTGCAAGCCGCTTCCCATTCGTCTCTCATGGCGGCATTAACGTTCTCACCTCTGCCGAACACATTGAACGCTGTATATTTGCGATCAAGGCACGAACTGATTGCGTCACTGTCCGGCAACTCCTGACCAGCCTGGTAGTCTTTTTCGTAAATCAGTTTGCCGCTGGCGTCCCATCTCCTGACGGTCCCATTAAGCTTGCCATCCACGTAGCTGGCGTTGCCGGTCGCTTTCCCTGTCTGTGGATCGAAGGCTTCTTCGACTCCCTGCTTCAGTCCGTTTGCGTAAGAGACCCGGTAGATCACCTGCCTACCGTCCGGCGCGTAGGCGGCCATTGCGCCGTCGTATTTCCCGTCGACGAGCGACGCCTGAAGCACCCGGTTCCCGGTGTTCTCATCGAAGCCTTCCTCATCGCCGCTGAGCACGCCGTTGTTCCAGGTCATCGTGTGGACGAGACGATGCGTAGCCGGACTGTAGACCTCCATGCGGCGATCCGGCTGCCCGTTGCTGAATGTGATCTTAGCGAACAGACGGCTGGTGTCGTCCGGTGCGTGCGACTCGAGGTCTCCGTCAAGCGCGCCGCCGGAGAACGTCATGGTCAGCAGAACATTTTCTGTATTGGCTGCTTTACAGGTGACCTTTCCGTCCAGGTAGCCATTTTTCACCTGGGTGTCGCAATACACCGGCACGGGAATACGCGGGTCGGTCGGGAAGTTGTCGATTCCGACGGCGCGCACATAGTCGAGCGTGAGTGACGGCAGCGTTTTTTCGAGCGTGACCACAGCGTTTCTGAATCCCTGCTGGGGTCCCAGAATGACGCCACTCGGGACGTTCGTGAGCTGGCCCGAGAATGCTTCATTGGCGTCGCCAGCGTAGAACTTGCCGTTGACGATTTGCGCATTGCGATAGTCGAGTGCCTTCTGACTACAGGCCGCAAGGCCAGACAGAGAGACGGCGGCACTGGCCGCCACGAGCGCGCGGGTAAGTAGCTTCATGATCTGACAGAAAGAGATGTAAGGTGGGCGGACGCGGCGTCGTGCCAGGATGTGGCAAGGCACGGGTAAGCCAGCGAGTTGCATGGGGGAAGGGCCGGCAGCGCTGATTTGCTACCGGCCCTTCGGCCTTCGGGCCGGGCGCGACGGCTTACTGGCCGCTGGCAGCCACGGCGGCGTTGACCGCCGTCAGCAGCTGTGCATTGAGCGTCCCCGCGAACTGCACCGTTTTATCCGCATAGGTGGACGGAAAGAGCCACCCCAGACGCAGATGGCCATTGCGTAGCGCGACGACCAGCTTTGCGCGCTTCAGAAGCGGCGTTAGTACTGCGTCGGCGAACTCCTGGTTCAGCGTATTGGCGTCCACGTCAAGCACGAGCACGTCGCTGTTCCGGCTGTACGGCGTCCACGTGCCGACGACATGGGTGACGGTCTGGGTGTTGCCGCTGCTGTCGCCGTTGCTGGTGACGTACTGGACCTTGCCGTCGGCGGTGAGCGTCATGGCGAAGCCGCCGCTGCGACCCTGTAGCGACAGGCCGATGACCTGCGACACCGAGGTGTAGGTCACCGCCGGGTCGCCCGTGATTTCGCTGATTACCCCGTCTTCCATCACTGCGGGCTGGGCGCCGTCACAGACCATGCCGCCGGCAATCACCGGATTGGGACAAGCCGGCTTCCATACGGGGACCACCACGCGATCGTCCGCATAGCTCAGCAACCCCGCATAGGCCTTTGTGCCCGCGCTGAACGTTGCGCCCGTCAGTGTCGGCCGGTTCCACAGGCTGATCCAGCCGTAGTTGAAGGGAACCGCAGATGAGAGCGGCTGACCCGAGAGGTCCACCGAACGGTATTCGACCGTGTAGCCGATACCATTGTTCGGATCGGTGCCGGAAAGTACCGTCCCCGCTTTGCTGACAGGCAGCGTCGCCTTGTACTGCGCAACGGAATTGAAGCCCGACCACGACCCATCGCTCCTGAGCTCGTATGCGCCGTACAGGGTGTCGAACTTCGTGCCGGTCAGGTCAGACCAGCCACCGTTCGCGAACCCCTGCTGACGGCTGACCAGTCCATCGCCCTTGAGCTGGCGCACATCCTGGGCCACGACCTTGTCGCTGTCGCCGGGCGTAAAACCGTCATCGAATGAGAACAGATAGCTGTCGAGCGCGTAGGTCGGGTTCGCCAGTACCGCTGATGCGTCCTCGCTCGCATAGACGGGTCTGGCCGCCTGCGCCTGCACGTCGGCGAGTGTGACGGATGCCACGTCGCCCTTCTCGACGATAGCGTTCATCGTGTTACGTACCGTGGCCGCGTCGACCACGCCGTTTGACGCGAACGACACGAGCTTGTCAAGGATGGCGGACGCGGTCGATGCCGCAGATGAATTGCCCGCGGCGATGTAGTCGGCGTTGGGGTCGACGTTGCCGCCGAGCAATTGGGCAACCGCGGCCGTGGCCTGAGCCTGGGACAGCCCGCTCGCCATCTGGGCCGAAATCATCGTGGTGAGCGGAGAGATGTTCTGCTGCCCGGACGCCGTCACAGTCTGGCTCATGGTGAATGTCGCCGGAAAAGAGTAGCCGGGACGCGACAGATCCTTCGTGCCCGGCGTCACGGTGACCAGCAGCGTCTTGCCCTGAAGGTTGCCGGAGTCCGGCAGCGAGTAGCCGCCGCTGGCGTCGGTGGTGCCGCTTGGAAGCGACGTGTCACAGGCACCCTGACCGTTATCGAAGCAAACCGACGCGCCGACCAGATAGCCGTCGATTGCTTTCCCGGTCAACTGGCTCGAAGTGGCAGGTTTGGACGGCGTAGATGTCGTAGTTGCTGAGCTGCCGCTCCCACCGCCACCACAGGCTGCGAGCAGCGCGGCCGCCACTGCGGACAGCGTGAGGTTCACGAATTCCGTTTTAAGATTACTTTTCACTTTCTTATTCCTTTTTAATATTGCCCCTGTGGGAGCGCGTCAGAACCACTACAAATCGCCCGGCGAGACGGGTGACCCGCACGAGTCACGCCGCTTTCGTCCCGTCAGCCATTTGCAATCCGCGACACCTTGTGACTGCGACTATTGAAGTGGCGCGTTTCTTTAGTGCCGCCTCAGTGTTTAACGGCAAATACTAAGAAAGTCTTAGTGTGGAGGATGCTCAGGACCGACAGCATGTTTCCCTTTCAGGGAGCTAGCAGATGTCGGCCTTCGCAATGCGATTAAAGCAGGCGCGGAAAGCAGCGGGGCTGTCACAAGAACGCCTCGGTGTCCTTGCCGGCATTGATGAAATGTCCGCAAGCGCGCGGATGAATCAGTACGAGCGTGGTAAACACGAACCTGACTTTGCAATGGTCAGTCGGATTGCCAAGGCGTTGCGACTCCCGGTCAGCTTCTTCTACTCCGAGGACGAAGCTGAAGCGAAGTTGATCGCTGCATATCACAGACTGGACTCGGCGCAAAAGGCGTCGCTCGTTGCCCAGACGTTGGCTCTCGCGGGCATTGCAGATTCTGACTGGTTCTAAACGATGTTCTGCTGCTAATACTCCTCGGGTAATAGCAGAGTTGATGTCGAACGATCCGCTTCCGTAATGACCCACACGTGCTTGTCGTCCCTGATCAAGTAGCTCGACAGCAGTCGTGCACCTGACTCCAGCGCAAGCTCGTTCTGCTGCCGATCCGCATCGCCTAGTTCACCCCAGTCGCCGCACACATGCCGCATTAGCAGGTGCAGGGCCGGTATGGCGGCGCTTTCAAGTGCATCGAGTGCGGCGGGCGTCGCCAGGATTCGGCCTGGTCTAAATCGCGGGCGGATGTGATGACGGGAAGGGAGATTCATTTTCGTTCGCTCCGGATGAGAAGGCGTCCGGCCCGCAAAGGGACCGGACGGCAGATAGAAAGAAGGGATGGGATTTGCCGGGCGAGAGCCCGGCTTATGCCGCACGGTCTTGCTGTTCGAGCTGTCGTCGCAAGGCGATAGCGCGGGACTGGGAACATCCCAGGTGACGGCGGATGTCCGCGACGGTCGCGCGCAGGTGGCCTGCGGCGATGTCCTGCGCCAGTCGTGCGAGTTGCGACTGGTGGTCGCCCAAACCGGGCAGGGCACTGGCGGCGACTTCCGGCTGGTTGACCGAATCGGGCGCACGACTGACCGCGGCGGCGGGCTGTGCTGGCGTGAGCGGCGGCGCGGTGTCCACTGGGTGCGGTTCCAGCGCTACGCTCCATAGCAGGCAGGCGACGCTTTCGAGTACCGCGGCAAATGTCAGTCCCGACAACAGATCGATACTCGCCGTGGTTGCACCGAGTAATGCGCCCAGTCGCGTCGTGACGGGATCGGCGACCAGTGCGTCACGCCGTGACTCGATCCGGTCGTTCGCGACCTGCCGCCGTCGTATCTCGCTGGCCTCGGCGTCAAGCGCATCGAGCTCCACGACGAGCGCGACACGACGGCTTTCAATTTGCGTGCAGTCAGCCACACAACGACGGGCGGCAAGCGCCGCCAGCCGGGCGATGACGCCCGCCCGCTCGCCCATGACGTCGGTCAGCCCGCGACCGGCAGTCACGACAGCAGTCACGGGCGCGACTGCCGCGACCCGCAACTCTCCGGCGTGACGCTGTGCAAGCAGGAAGAAGGTCGCGTGACCGTAGCAGGCGCTTGCCATGCAGGCGAGCCAAAGGACTCCAGCTACACCGCGCACAACAGGCCGCGACTGTCTGACGAACGCGGGTAGCAGATGGGCGGTGGCGACCAGCACGACGCCGATGGCGGTCCATACGAGCCGCTCCGGTAACGTGCCGCCGCGCTGCCAGCCCGCGAGCACGGACAGGCAGACGGCGGTCGCGGAAGTACAGGCCGCGAGCAGCAGAACCCCGCGACGGGCCGTCGTCATGGCGTGGTCGCATCGAGTTGCGCGGCCTTGCGCTCAAGCTTTGCCCGCAGGCCGCCGGGTGGCCCTGCTGGTAGATCGCCGCTGGCTTTGCCCTCTTGTGAGGACTGGGCCGGACCCGCAGCAACATCGGGATAGAACTCTTCCGCCACGGCGGCGCGTTCATCCGGACTGTCCTCGAACGCACCGTTTGCAAAGCCCTGACGTGCAGCGGCATCGAGCGCCGCCTGGTCGAAACCTGCTGCACGACGCTGCCCGTCGACTTCCCGCGCCTTCGTCAGCGTCTCCTCCAGCGTGCTGCCCGAGCGCACGGTGAGATCGACGTAATAAACTGGCGAACGGTAACTCTGCGTGGTCGACTTGCCGCGCAGCTTCAGTTCCAGTTGCAGGCAGGCGAGCAGATCGCCCGAGACTGCGCTGAAATAATGAAGTCGGGCGGCGAGCGTCCGGATCGAGTTATACGAGGTCGTTCTGAAAATGAACGAGCCGAGTTCGTCCTCGTCACCAATGGCGACGTTCAGCCGCCCGTAGGGCTTGCAGTTGCCGGCGCGACCGAATGCGCAGCCGTCCGGCGATGGACAGGGCAGTTCCTCGATACCGGCGTCGCCGGCGCGCCTGCACGTCTCGCCGTTGCCGACGCAGACCGGACGACCAGTATCCCGGTCGAATAGCGAGTACTCAGCCCGGAGGTTAAGGCCGGGATCGTTGAACAGAAAACGCACGGGAATTGCACGCAGCTTGCCCGATGTGGCCTTGCGCAATGTCTCGTTGAGTGGATGCAGCATCCAGCCGTCGCGCTGCTGCACCTGGGTTGTCAAAGTAAATTGATCGTCCTTTTCAGGGAGCCGTTTTCCGGCCTTTTCGACGACCCGGCCAATCGAGATACGCCCGACGACGGGCGGAGTAATAGCCAGACCCTTGAGCATGGTGGTCCTCTGGATAGAAGGGAAGAAAGAAGTGGAAATCAGGTGGAAACGAGAAAGCGCCGGGAGCCGGGCTTCGGGAGGGCGTACTGCGCTTCAACCTCGGGGTGGGCGGCGAGCAGCCGTTTCAGATCGACGGTGGACGAGTCCCGGCTACGCCTGAACGACACCGAACCCGTCTCGAACACGGCCCGGGTCGCTTCGCCCATTGCCTGCTGGATCGTCTGCTTCAGTTGCGCTTCGATTGCCTGCCGCGCCTCGATTTCGGCCCGCACAGCAACCAGATCAGCAAACACGGAGGACAGATGACGGTCATTGCTGAAGTCGATTGCGCCGCCGTTGCCTGGATAGAGATGCCGCAGCGCGCGATCGGCTGATTCCGATCCGTCCGCGGGCGGTGGCGAGTCAGTCTCCACGAACCGCCAGAAGCGCGCTTCGAGTTCGATGAGCCGCCCAATCAGTGCGTCGTCGCGTTCGATGCGATGCACTTCCAGCGCCTGCCCGCACAGCAGGACGGCGACGTGCGCGGCCTGCTTGCCTGTGACGGCCAACTGGTGTTGCACCTGAAGTTGCACATACTCGGGCACGCCATCCCGCCAGAGCCGCGCGCCGAATTCGCCCGCCGTCTTGCACTCGAGCACCTGCACATCGGGCACGCCGACAACTTCCCTGTCGATATTCGCCAGCATGAAAGGAATCGACCGATGACGCAGGACCGCGTTGACCTTGCGAACCTTGTTGCCGGTCTGCTGCGTGTAGACGGCGGCGACGATAGGTTCGAGCAACGTCCCCCAGTACGTTGGCGATGTCGTATCCGCCGGATCGGGGCGGGGCAGGCCTTCGGCGCGTCCGGTCTTGTCGAGCCATAATTCGAGCGGGCTCAAGTAGGGATTGAGACCCACTGCGGCGGCAGCATCGGACCCACCTATGCCGGTACGGCGCACGGCGAGCCAGTCGTCGCGCGACAGATCAGCGGTCTTGACGAGCTTCAGCGCGGGCTTTCGCGCAGATGGCGGTTCGGGTTGAAGGGCGCTCATGGAACCTCCAGAAACAAGGAAGCCCGGCAGGCAAACCTGACCGGGCCGAAGGTGAACGAAAGCGGCGGGGATTACACGACAAGCTTGAGTGCTTCATCCCACGCCCTCTGCTTGATGGTCGATCCCTGACCGAACCAGGCGGCGTCGCGCCGGTGATCGTCGCTGCGCGCGCGGCGGTGGTGATCGACGTACTCCGTGACCGCATTGAGGAGCCCCCAGGCCGTACCGGAGGCGGACGCGAGATCCGCACCCTTGCCGCGTCCGGCGTAGAGCTGGCCGACCGCCTTGATCGCACGTTCGTTGACCGCGAGCGCGTCGCGATCCGTGAGATTGGCCGTCGGGTAGGTCAGTACGCGTCGCAGGAACGTTTCGGCGGCTGCGTCCGACACCTTGCGTTCGGCCAGCGCTTTGGTCCGCGCCATGAATGCATCCCATGACGAGATCGCGATGCCCAGCTGGCGCTTGACGGCCTGGGCGTCAAACTGCGAGCGGTGCGGAACCTTGACCGCGGCGCCCGCGTTATCGCCCAGTGCGATTTGCAGCGTGTTATTGCAGACCACACGAACCGACGTGAACTGGGCGGTCGTGGCAAGCGAGCCGTCGCAGGCTGTCGCCAGAAGAAGGTACCCATTGACCTGATCGCGTCCCTTGAGCGTGGCACTCTGACCGGTTCGGGCGAGCGCCCACAGCTTACGGCCCTCCTTCAGGACGCCCGCGGTTTCGAGCTGGAAGCCACCAACCTCAGTGAGGTCGCGGTAAAACTCCAGGATTTGCGAGGGTTGTACGACCTGATAGCGTGCGGAGACGACGGACAGAGGTGCTTTTGTATCGCTGCGGTACAGCACCTTCTGTTCCGGAAAAGGGTGAATCGAGCCGAGACTGCTGTTGCCGGCGGCGACGAAGCGCACTTCGGCTTCCTTGATGCTCCAGTCCATGCCCGCGGCTTTGGCCCACATTTCGAGCGGCTGCTTCGGGGCAAGCCTGTTGCCCAGACCATGCCAGGGCTGTTCTCCGACGTAGGCCATGTTTTGTACGAGATGCATGTTGTTGAACTCCTGGGGAATAGAGAAACGGCATAAAGCCCGGCAGAAGCCGGACAGGGTTTGGATCAGCGAAATGAAGCGGGGAAATGCGGGGAAAGGGGAGCAGAGGGCGAATGACGGCGACGATTGTTGTTACCGGCCGCTGAAGGCAAGACCACATGAGAGGCATCGGTAGTTGTCGAGAATGTTGTCGTCAATGGCTGATCCGACGGCGGAGCCGGCCGCGCAACCTGCGGCGCTGCCGACCAGACCGGAGATCACCGCGCCGGCAAGGCCACCAAAGATGGTGCCGATGGGACCGACGATGGAGCCGACGGCCGCGCCGGTTTCCGCGCCGGCGAGCGCCGCGGTCATCGCTCCTGTCGCTCCCGCCACACTGCCGATGGTGCTACCCGCCTTGCGGGCGCGGTTGCGCGTGTCGATGCAAGAGGACTGGCAATGCGGACAACGCAGGGTGTCTGCCGGAGAAGACGGCGCTGCGGTGGACGAAGGGGCCGTTGTACTGTCGTGCGGTTCGCGGGTGAACGAGCCGAACATGTCACGCAGCTCATCGTGTAACGCGTCACGCGATTCGTCACGCACGTTGCCGGTGTGTGTCGGCGCAGCGAGGGATGCTTCCTGGTCGGCGGACGGTCGTGCGGCATGCGGGTTTTCATCGATGTCGATGGAGGCATGAGCGACGTGTTCGTGCCAGTACGCGTTGGCTTCGCACTCGTCCAGTTCGTTGGGCGTTGATGTAGCGTGCTGTGCCTGGCGGGCACTGGGACGCGGGCTGGCGGGAGACGTCGGAACGGGCTGCGGGCGGTTGATGGCCGCGAGCGAGCGCAGACCAACGACAAACATGATGACGAGCGCGAGCGTAAGGACGGCGGGCAGAACGAAAGTGGTGAGATTCACGTGTACTCCTGAGCGAAGTGCGCCGATGCGGGAGTGCATCGACGGAGCGGCCTTGATTGGCCGTGCTCAGGGTGGTGATATGGGGCTGAGAATTAATGGATTCGACCCTATGAATTATTTCGGCTGCTTAAGTACAGGTTCGCAACAAGCTCCTTTCCCGGCCATCAAACTGTCACGAATTCGGCGAAGGATTAGCGTTCAACGTCGATCGCTGGAGTACGATCATGCGGCATGCCATGACGGTTGAAGAAGCGAGCGGGGGCAGGAAGATCCCGGTTGCGCAGTACACGCGCATGTCGACGGAGCACCAACGTTACTCGACCGAAAATCAGGCGCAGTTTATCGCCGCATTCGCGAGCGAACACGGCATGGAAATCGTGCGGTCGTACCAGGACGACGGAAAAAGCGGGCTGAACATTGAAGGTCGAAAAGGTTTAAAGCATCTGATTCAGGACGTACAGCATGGGCAAATCGATTTCGTCGCAGTACTCGTGTATGACGTCAGTCGCTGGGGCCGCTTTCCGGATCCGGATGAAGCCGCAGTCTATGAGCAGACGTGCAAGCGCAACGGCGTGCAGATCATCTACTGTGCGGAGCAGTTCGGAAACGACACCTCGTTAGGTTCGACTCTGCTCAAGAGTCTCAAGCGCAGCATGGCGGCCGAATACAGCCGGGAACTTTCGGTCAAGGTATTCGCGGGCCATCGCAACCTTGTTCAGCGCGGTTATCGACAGGGCGGTGCACCCGGTCTGGGCCTGCGCAGGCAACTGATCGACGAGCACCACAACATCAAGGGGCTCCTCCAACGTCGTGACACGAAAAACATTCAGACCGATCGCGTGGTTCTGGTGCCGGGACCTTCAGAGGAGATTGCGACGGTACACCGTATCTACCGACTGTTTCTCGAGCAGGGGATGCCGGAACGGGTAATCGCATCACTACTGAATCGTGAAAACGTGCTGACTGACTACGGTCGACCTTGGACCAGAGGAACGGTCCACCAGATTTTGACGAACGAGAAGTACATTGGTAACAACGTCTACAACCACACGTCGTACAAGCTGAAGATCAAGCATGTCCGGAATCCTCCTGACCAATGGATCCGCAAGGAGGGGGCGTTCGAGTCGATCGTTCCCTTGGACTAGTATCTGAAGGTACAGGCGGTCATCGCAAGTCGCTCGCATCATCTCGACGATGGTGAAATGCTCAAGTTGCTGGCAGGGATCCTGGAGAAGTACGGGGCGTTGTCCGGGTTGATCATCGATGAGGAAGACTGCGCACCATCAAGTGCTGCATACCGATCGCGGTTCGGTAGCTTGCTGCGCGCATACAACCTGATCGGTTTTCTTCCCGGACGCGACTACTCCTACCTTGAAATCAACCGGGCCCTGCGACAGCGACATCCTGAGGTATTGACGGAAATACAGAGCGGCATTGAACAGGTTGGTGGTTTCGCTCATCGCGATCGCGAAACGGACCTTCTCAACGTGAACGGGGAGTTCAGTGCATCGCTCGTTATTGCGCGATGCAAGCCGACGCCAGCAGGAAGCTACCGCTGGCGGATCAGACTCGATACAAGCCTGTCACCAGACATCACGGTCGTTGCCCGCATGAATCACGACAACACCGCGCCGTTCGATTTTTATCTTCTTCCATCGATCGACTTCACATCAGCCTTCCTGCCTTACGCCGAGCGCAACGGGTTTGCGCTGGATGCGTACCAGTTCGAGACGCTCGATGTCTTCTATCTTCTCGCGGCACGCGTGCCGCTCGCGGAGGCCGCATGAACAGCGAATCCGGACAGATTGTGATGATTCCCGTCGATGCAATTACGGTGGTCAATCCGCGAGAGCGAAACAGGAGGACTCATCGCGAGATCACCGAGAACATCCAGCGCGTCGGATTGAAACGGCCGATCGAGGTGCGACGTATGCCCGGCAATTCCGACAGGTACGCGCTCGTGTGCGGTCAGGGTCGGCTGGAGTCCTTCAAGCTTCTGGGACAGACGGAGATTCCTGCCATCATTCTCGATGTTGATGAGGAGACCGGGTACATCATGAGCGTGGTGGAGAATGTCGCCCGGCGCAATCCCCCGGCGAGCGAGATGCTGGCGCAAGTCGACGCGTTGCGCAAGAAGGGATATTCAGACGCCGAAATTGGCAAGAAGATCGGTTACACGGCGTCGTGGGTCAACATGGTGGGAACGCTGCTGGAGCGTGGGGAAAAGCGCCTGCTTGCTGCGACCGAAGCCGGGCATATTCCATTGCATCTGGCGATCGACATTTCCCGGGCGAGCGATTCCGAAGCGCAGCATCTATTGCTTGAAGCTGTGAACAGGGGCGAAATCAAGGGAAAGAAGGTGACGACGATCCGCCGGCTTCTTCAGCAACGCGTGCGGGTCGGCAAGGCAGTCGGTGAGCAGGCCGGAGGGGGCGCTAAACGAAAGAAGCTTAGTCCAGAAGATCTGATGCGGTTGTATCAGCGGGATGCGGAAAAACACAAGCTGATTCAACTCAAGGCAGAGCGCGTGAGCACTTCCCTGCTTGTTGTTAACGAGATTTTCAAGGAACTGTTCTCGAATCCGGAATTCGTAAGCGTGGTGAAGGCAGAAGGTTTGATGACCGTCCCTCAGCCATTGGCCGAGGCGGCTAGCCGCGGAGGGCTCGTGTGATGGAAAAGTCTCGCGCGAGAGTCGTGGAGTGCGGATTCAATCGCGAGTGGTTTGACATACCACTCGCGGTGCTCCACCCGTCGAAAGCGTTACCGGCCAGAGTGAAAGATAGTGCCAAGTATGCGCAGATCAGGTCATCGGTAGAGGTAATCGGGCTGGTCGAGCCCGTTGTCGTCATCCCGCACTCATCCACTCCCGGCCATTTCTCGATTCTCGATGGCCATCTTCGCGTTGACGCATTGAAGGAGATCGGAAAGGCGCACGCCCGTTGTCTGATTGCGAAAGATGATGAAAGTCTCACGTACAACAAGCGCGTCAGCCGGCTGGCCGCGATCCAAGATCACCTCATGATTTTGCGGGTGTGCGAAAGCGGCGTATCAGTGGAGCGGCTGGCCGCGGCGCTCGGATTGTCGACCAACACGATCAGAGACCGTTTCAGAATGCTGGACGGAGTATGCGACGAGGCGATCAAACTGCTATCTGACAAACGGGTACCCCATCGCATTTTCAAGATCCTGCGTCAAATGAAGCCGTTCCGCCAGGTTGACGTGGTGCACGCGATGATTAACCTCGAAAACTATTCGGGAAAATTCGCGCTGGCGATGCTTGAAACTACGCCAGACGATCAGCTTGTGGAAGGCCCGAGGGAGCGGCCAGCGAAGAGTGGGGCGCTGGAGGTAATCCGGCGTCTGGAGCGCGAGCTGGCTGTGTTGCAGGCCGACACCAAACTGTTCGAAGAGAACTATGGCCCGGACAGCCTGAAGCTGGTGGTGATCAAAAGCTATGTTACCAACCTGCTCGACAATGCTCGCGTAGTACGGTGGCTGGCCCAGTTTCGCGCCGACTATCTGCAGCAGCTACAGGCGATTGCCGAGGTAAAGACGTTGACACCGGATAGCCGTGGCGAGAAGGCGGCCTGACACGACCTCCGAATTGGGTGCCTTGTGTCATACACCGCATTGTGCGCGGATTGACACCTTTAGCAAAAAATTTCAGTAGCTGACCGTAGGTCTCGTGCGCGGTACGTCTGCGCTGCGATGGATGCTAGCGTCAGGTCGGTCGTCACTTACGTGGGGGGATCCGAGACCACGAAAAACTCCTGAGTGAAGTGAGCCGATACGGGATTGTGTCGGCGGAATGGTGCGTGCCGTCGGTGGTTACGACACAGTTCTCGACGATTTCGCGGATCGCGCTCGTCACGACGTCGACGTTGAGCTAGCAGAGCGCGGAATCGTAGTCGCTCGACAGCAGTATGCGCTTGCATCCGAGCTGATAGCCGGGCGTGAGCTTCGCGCGCAGACCTGACATCACGAGAGGCCCTGGATTGGGTCTGTAGTTGATTCGAATTCGTGCCCCGTGCGCATCGGAAGCAGTACTTCGCATCGTGCCCCTGTCAAATGGTGTCGAGCAGTTCGAAGCGATCGCGGGCGAGTTTGCGTCGGACCAGGTCGAGTTCGCCGTGCCCAATCAAACACATCCAAAAGTCGGGAAACATCGGACTATCAAAACGCTGTCGGGCGTATGGCGGCTCATTCGCGCCCCGAGGATACGAGGCTGGAAATCAGTACTGCGCCACAGGACGTCTTGTGCTTATCGAAGGCCGCGGGTTTGCCGTCCACCACGAAAGTCGGGTCCCCCTCGACAATGACGCAGGCCTGATGTCCCGCGATAGGGCACACGCACAGGTCGCCTATCCTGGCTACCTGACGACCCATAACCTCGCTCACGGCGCTACCACAGATTACTTTCCCGCCGTGGCTCGTCGCATCGCCTACCCGAATAATGCCGCGCATCGCTTTCTCGTTCAGTACGAATAGCCCTGCACCTTGTAATCCGTGTCCAGGCGACGGCCCCACCACGGCAGGTAGGCGTTGTTCTCGCCACGAGCGCGGAACCAGTCGCTGTCAGAATTGATCGGCGTCAATCTCGACGGTGGGACGATTACGACGGCCCTCGGGTGTTCGGCATCTGTTGTGCCTGCAACCAGCACATTGCCGCCCAGATGGTTTGCTCGACCGATCGCGTGTTGATTTGCACCGAATCCTGACCCAGGAGCGGCCATGCCCTCATGAAATTGCGCGGTGAAGGCAGGTTCTCCCATTACGTATTCGCTTCCGGTTTTTCTACCACATTTGTGGTGCAGTAACCGGAAGTCAACTTCTCGGGCGCACCCATGCTTGCGACGGTTATTTTCCACGAGCCAGCCGATGTCGATGCTCGCCTTGCGCTATTGCAGCTCGATCGGCAGGTGCTGATTGATTCGCTGGTGCAGGCGAACATGTATCGGGCGCGCCTCACACCCCATCATCCCAATCTGTATCGGCATGCGACGTTGACTAACGAAACGGTCGCCGCGTTGCGGGATTTTCTGGTGCCTCGTGGGTGTGTGGGTAAAGCAGGATGAAGGAAACTACGAGCTGGTCGTAAATTCTGAGCTGAATCTGGCAATCGCAGTTGCGTCTGGAGATGTTGGGACGGGGAGGAGGGACCAAACGCCTTCGAATAAGAGCGAGAAAGGGCCGCGCACTGCTAAAGCCGTTGATGACAACAGGACAGCCGATCTGTTTCCTGAGACCTTGCCCGCTGTAGAAGACGAGGTACGGAGTCTCGATACGTGGATACTCTTACACCGGCTCGAAGGCGGTGAGATTCGCCTCGAGCTTTCGCGACCGAACGGCTACGATTCGACCGAGCGTTGCGTTACGTCATGGTCGGAGCGCATTGTGCTCGGGTCGATCGAGCTTGATGGCGATTCCACGCCACTTCCTATCCAGCAACTACCCGACGTTGATTTCGTCGTTAGCCGTAAATCTGCCTGAGTAATCGATGTTTAATGCAAAGCGTTTCTCGTTGGCAAGGCGGCGGCGAGGCATGACCAAACGCGAGATTGCTGAACGCGTTGGCGTCAGCGAGCGGTCAGTGTCTGCCTATGAAAAGGGCGATCAGGAGCCCGATCCGTCTAATGTGCGGCGTATTGCGGCGGTGCTGGAATTCCCGGAAGCTTTCTTTTTTGCCGGTGACCCAGAAGAATTGACGGACGGCGTAGCGAGTTTTCGCTCGATGTCCAAGATGAGTGCTCGGCAGAGAGATAGCGCACTTGGCTCGGGAGCGATCGGTTTGCTACTGAATGAATGGTTGGAAAAAAAACTTCAACCTGCCTGGACCCGACCGGCCGGATCTGGGCCGTGAGCCCGGCGCCTTGACTGACCCTGCACCGCGCGAAGATTTTAAAGAAAAGACTCCTTTTCCCTCGCGATCGACTGCGTACGGCCCAGAGGCAGCGGCTGAGGCGTTCCGCTCCCACTGGGGACTGGGTGAACAGCCGGTCAAGAATATAATTGCCCTATTGGAATCAAAGGGTGTACGCGTTTTTTCGCTTGCGATTGATGCGAAAGAAGTGGACGCTTTCTCCATGTGGCACGGTGGCAAGCCTTTCATGTTCCTGAATACGTACAAATCGGCGGAACATTGCCGTTTTGACGCAGCGCATGAGCTTGGACACCTGGTTTTGCACCGGCATGGGCAAACCCAGGGACCCGAACTTGAGCGTGAGGCTAATGCGTTTGCATCAGCGTTCCTGATGCCTCGTAAAAGTGTGCTTGCCCACGCACCGCGCGTCGCTACGCTACCGGGGCTGGTGCGCGCAAAGCACTATTGGAAGGTGTCAGTCGCTGCATTGAATTACCGATTGCACGCACTGGGTATGACTAGCGACTGGATTTACCGCACGCTATGTATTCAGTTGGCTGAGGCCGGCTATCGAACGAAAGAACCGGAGAGCGCAGCACACGAAAAATCGCTTACGCTGGAGAAGGTCTTCAAGGCCCTTCGGGACGAAGGAACATCGAAGGCGGATGTCGCGAGTGCGCTTTCTATTCCGCTCGGCGAAATAAATGCATTGACGTTTAACTTGATGCTAGACATTCTCACAGGTGGCGGGGAAGGCGGCGGTACGCAGACGAAAGGGCAACGCAAGATAGTTAAGCTGATTCACTCGTCGGAGCGTTCCAGTTAGCATAGTGCTCGATGTCGTCAGGGGATCTACGACTATGGTCTTGTCGGGTGCGAGAGGGCGTTTGAGGTATCCGCCAACTAAGCATGACTGGGTTGTTTCTGCCGGTCGACGGTTTGGGGTATTTGTGCTGGCGTTCGCGTTGTGCGTGTAATCGAGCGCGTTACCAAGCAGTCTATTGCGGTTCTCTCGATGAAAAAGGGGCGAAGAGATGAAGCAGCCAGGATTGGATGGTCGCCATCGTGATAAGAATGGGCAGATCGAGCAGAAGCACGGCAACACGAAGAACAAGAACTTACCGCAGCCGATTCCTGGGTTCGGTCCGAACACAACGCTCAAAACGATGCGGGATAAAACCGGCGAGACGAGTGAAAAGGGTATCCGAGAGGCGGTCAAGCGCAAGCGCTGATGGCATGTCAGCCGTAAGGTGTGGAGCACACACGTCTGGTCGGGGCACCTAAAATGGCTCCTTGACCGTAAGGATGCCGTTGCTGAGTCGAATCCATCACGGACCGCTCATGAAGGCCGCGATTTTGGCGATCAGTGTTGCTCTGTCTCGAAGCTCACATTCCCATAGTGTCAATACCGACCATCCCAGTGCGTCTAGGCTCTCAGCGTGAGCTACGTCACGCAACTGGTTACCCACAATCTTTGCTGACCAGTAGCCTTCATTCGATTTCGGGCGTCGCGCCCCCTCTTCGCAATTATGTCCATGCCAGAAGCATCCATGTACCAAGATGGCTTTCCGTTTGCCTAAGAAGGCAATGTCTGGTTTTCCCGGCAAGTCTTTGCGGTGAATCCGATAGCCTGTGTGACCGAGTTCCCGCAGCAGTTTTCGCACAGCAAGCTCGGGCGCGGTGTTCTTGCTTCGGATCCGCCGCATGTTCTCGCTTCTGCTAACAGCCATACACAGGTCAGGTTGCTGCGCAAAGTTCGGAAAGCCAGCGTTCCAAGCTGATCAACCGTCCATCGTCAATATATTTGATGACATGCTGCATTGAATCAGCTTCGCCTCTTTCGGCGTTAAGCTGTCCATACGTGGCTTTAATGGCGTCCGTACTGATATGTACAACGTGATTGAACATCAATGCGTTGCCGGAGAGCTGCTCGCAGGCACGCATCAGACGAGCTGGGTCAAATTCGTTAGTCACGAACACATATTCGAAGGGCTTGCGGTCTGATTCCGCGGCAATGTAGTCGGCAAAGTCCGTCGTGAATTGTTTTTCGCGGTCTGCCCGCACGCTCCATTTTGCTGTTACGAGCGTGCGCATTCCTGGGCGAATCGCTGCAACATCGACTTTGTTGGGCTTGTCGCCAGTGCGGGCTCGGTTGAAACCCGGAAGTTCGTGGAGGGCCCGCCGCGTGTGAATTTGCAGATCGTCGCGGCGGCAGGTGCGTCGGATGACCTCCGAAAGCACATCTTCAAAACCTTCGCCTACCAAGTTTTTGCGTTTATTGTCGAGCGTAAGATATTGACGGATCCGCTGGACGAGGAGACCCCAGACTTCGGGCGATGGCTCCGTGTTCAGATGATTGCCTAGCATCTCTTTTACGATAGCAACAAGCTCCGGATCTTCTCCAGGACGAGGAAACCCACGCCCTTCGTACGGCTTGCGTTGCGCTTGCGCCCTTGCTGTGATTCTTGCGGCCTTGCGGATAACGTCGGCTGCCAAATCTTCTGCTGCTCGCAAGAAAAGCCAGTCGATGTGCTTCGCGAGCTCGTTCGGTGATGTTTCCAGGGCATCGGAAACCCACTCATGAAAGGCAAGAGACCTTGCGTACCAACGCTTTCCCGGCTGACTTTTATCGCTCTCGTAGCAGTGCCCAAGCCCCGTTGTCTGATCGACCCACAGGAGTAACCGATAGACATGCGCCCAAGCCTTGGCAGGCGTAATGTCGGCGGCATTCTGCTCAGAAAAATACGCGTCGATTAATCGCAGCCGATTCTTGGCGCCAAAGGCTGATTTAACTGCCCCATTATTTTCAGTTTGCTGATTTTCTTCTGCCATCATGCTCGCGCCTTGGTCCGGCGTCGCTGTTGCGGAAATGCAGCGCTTAGTTCTGCGAGAAGTCTTTGCGCTACTGCACGTGCAAGTAGGGGAGGCACGGCATTGCCCACTTGCCTGTATCGAGAATGCGCGGGGCCACCGTCATGGCGGCCATCGATCATTCCTCGACGAGAGTCCGTGGTGAAGACAAATCGGTCGGGAAACGATTGCAGACGTGCAAATTCCCGGACCGACAGCGCTCGAGCTACCGCGTAGTGGTAGACGGAATCGCCCTTCGTGTTTAACGTCCAAGCCCAAATGTCTGGATGTAGCCGTCGGTAGGCATAGAAGTGTCGTCGTGACAATTTGCCAGAGCCGTTGCTTTGCCCCCATTTTTGACCAGTTAGGTAACGTTCCAACAGTTCCTCTTCAAGATCTCGATAGTTGCCGCCCGGAGGAATTCCGTTCAGCCGCAACTCAGTATCTGCATTGATCCGTGGAACTTGAACATTCATCAAGATTTTGCCGGAACCCTCGCGCATCGCACGCTGGTATGCACTATTCGGCTTGCCGACCTGGCTATATGGCATAGCGTCGGCGCGGTTGCCCGTGGGAAGGCTGACTAGATCGCCGATCGCTTCGGCGGCAGTTACTGCAGAGAGGTTGTCGAAGTTGGACAACGCTTCGCCCGTCCGCAAGCTTCTGATGTGCTGTTGGACAACTACCTGATACCTAGGTTTTCGCTTCCCAGTGAACCTCGTCAGCGCGATTGATTCGGTCGCTCCGGATCCGTTCAACAAGGGCACGTCCATACCCGTTCCTGCCCGGACACCGATAAAGAGGAGTCGTTTTCTTGTCTGCGGAACGCCAAAATCAGCGGCGTCGAGAATCTGCGGATGCACGTTGTACGCACCGTCTAGAGAGAGGTCAGTAGCGATTTGCTCGCGGACTCCCATCTGGTCCATTCCTGTGACATTCTCGACGACGAACGCTGGGGGTAGCGTCTGCCCTAGCACATCGACGAACTCTCGATAGAGACTGTTTCTCGGATCATCGATCATTCGCGTATGGTTGCGGACTTGTGAAAAGGCCTGACATGGCGGTCCACCTACCAGTACGTCTGCGTTTCGCGCTACGGAGAGAATTCGTTCTTTTATGTCTGTCGAACGAATATCGCCAGTGATAACCGTGGCCTCGGGAAAATTTGTCGCGTAAGTCGCCGTCGCGTCCGGGTCGTTATCTGACCCGGCGACAACTGCGAAACCTGCTTGCCGGAATCCCTCCGACAAGCCGCCTGCGCCGGCGAAAAGATCTACCACCTTGAACGGCGTCATTTGTTTTCCTCAAGCAAGCTTATTTGTCGCGGGGTAGTTCGTGTCTTTCGAAGCGCAGCCGCTCGGTCGGGACGCGCTTTTCGCACTCTGCCGGTTACGTAACCTTCGGTTTTGACGATGAACGTAGCAGCACCGAGGTTTCGCAAAAAGGTTGCAAGCTTCGTGAGATTGGGAAAAACGCGAGCGCTGCCTCGTGCACTGGCGAGAATTCTTTCGGTGCCGCCGTAGCCAATCGTGACAACGAACCCGCCTTCCCGGCCTACGGCAGCCACGGAGTCAATGGAGTTCGCGACAAGCAATTCGCGGAATGTCGCCTCGACGATTGTATTTTCCACCGCGCCGGTCCGGTCGGCAAATAAGATCAATAATACCTGCAGATAGCATTATTTGTCGATCCCAAGATTTGGCCGCAAATGTTTGCGAATCGTTTACGTGGATTGGGCCGAGAGTTCGCCCATGTCATCCGCACGCCGGTAGTAGTAGTTGGACTTCCGTCGCTATGCTTTTTGTAGCCGCTTGAGAGGGCGCTGTTTGCTTTCAATACAAGATGTTTCGATTTTTGCCGTTAACCGTTTTTACTGCCATCGCATTTGCGGGTCGCGCGGCGAGCGTCAATGGGGTTGAGGGGGCGTAGGGCTCAAGTTCCCAGCCTTTGTGGTGAGAGCGGCCGCCACGCATACTGGCCGGGCACGTTTCGTGGCGCTTGTTCTTGCTAAACTTCCCCCACCGAACGGAAATTCACGGCCAACTACTGGTACCGAGCCAACATGACCACAAGAAGATTGAGCAGGTCGACTCATGCAATTAACCTTGAGATCGAACAGTCCGATGAGTACGACGAGATTGCTGACGAGCAGGAGGAGCCGCTGCTTGAGGCGGTGTCCGAAAGCGCTATTACGACCACTGACTGGACGGTTGAGACTATCGTTAGTCAGATTCAAAAGGGCAACATCGACCTTAGCCCACAATTCCAGCGGCGATTCGCGTGGACGGACCTCCGGCGTAGCCAGTTCATCGAGTCGCTCGCGCTCCGCTACCCAGTGCCGCAGATAGTGCTTGCGCGTGATCCGTCGCAAGCGAACAAACTATTGGTGCTCGATGGAAAACAACGCTTAATGACACTCGCGCAATTTTTTGGCGTCAAGAAAATTGGGCGCACTCCACTCACCCTTGAGCCGCTCAAATTAACCGGATTAGCTATTAAGAAAGATTGGAACGGCCAGACACTGTCCTCAATTAAACGCGGTGTTAAAAATCGTAAGTTAGTGGAGGACCTAGCGGTACTCGAGAACGCTACCATCCGCTCTGTCGTGGTATCGAGTTGGCAGTCAGAGGAATTTTTGTACAGTATCTTTGTGCGGCTTAACCAAGGAAGCTTGCCGCTTTCGCCGCAGGAGCTACGACAGGCGCTGAAACACGGCCCGTTCACGTCCTTCGCTGACGATTATTCGGGCAAGAGCGTGGGTTTGCGGAAAATACTAGGGCTGAAGGGACCTGACTTCCGGATGCGTGACGTGGAACTATTCATCCGGTATATAGCGTTTCGGTTGAGGGCGTCTGCCTATCGCGGGAACCTAAAAGTGTTTCTCGACGACACCTGCGATTTCTTGAATCAAAATTGGATGGAACAAAAGGCGGTGGTAGAACAGGAATGCAGGAACCTTGAAGCCGGCATAACCATGGCCCTCGAGGTCTTCGGCGAGGAAAATGCGTTCAGAAAATACCTGAAAACGGGTTACGAGACAAGGTTGAATCGAGCGGTGTTTGACGTCGTCGCGTACGCATTGGCCGAGCCGGATGTCTGCAAGGCACTCAAGCAACCAGCAAAGGCGAAAAAGTTAAAGAGCGAATTTGAGCTCCTGTCACTAAATCCACAGTTTAGGAAATCTGTTGAGAGCACAACCAAAAGCCTTGATGCGACTAGAACTCGGTTCACGCGTTTTATCTCGATCGTTAACAAGGCTACAGGTTGCGACATCACATTTGGCCTGGAGTAACGGATTTTGGACGCGCTTGTGAGGCCATTGGAAAAATATCAGCGTAGGCTGAAATCTCTCGAACATTTGATTGAAGGTGGTGTTGGCATATCGAAGCGGGGCGAACCTTTGCCAGAAAAAGAGTTGGATAAAACGAAGGCATTTGTGATCCTTGCTTATGCAGAAACAGAGGATTTCATCGAAGGCTGTTCGCTGTATCTTATCGCAACCATTGAAGAACTTTCTGTGCGCATAAAAGGGGAGTTGAAAAAAGGAAAGCCGGTTTCTAATAAGCAGTTTGCCGGGACCTTGAAGGGCTGCTTTGGAAAGCTTGTGCCTAGTCAAGACAGGCGTAGGAAGGACCTGCTTGACGTTTGCGCGATGAAGCCGGTCGTTGATATTAACGCTGCGAATCAGGCGTTTGCGTTTGCGCGTGCGTGCCTCGCGGCAAAGCGTAATGAAGTTGGAAAGAATAACGGACTGAATAAGGCGGACCTGAGCAAACTTTTCGATAAGCTGGGTTTCGATACAGAGGAAAATTTCGTCAATCTACGTAACGATCTCGACTTACTAACAACGAAACGTTCAGGCTTTGCCCACACCGGTGCTGGCTATCTGGTAAGTGCTGCGCAACTGTTGCCGGATCCCATTGCGGAGCGGAATTTCGTTCAGCAGCTTAGTCGAGGTATTGAGGAATTTGTCACCGCTTTCAGCGTGTTGCCAGTGCTTGAATGAGTCGATGTCCGATATTCGACCCAGAGAGATTTATATCACGGTTACACGATCACATCTTTTAGATGACGGTTGCATGCCGGCCTATTGGTCGATGGCTGGTCTAGGGGGGCAGCGCGACTCCTCTCGCGAAAGCGAAACCCTTGGGGCGATCGTCGAATCAATGGATCGCCCATCTTGCGCGCATCGCGTTTTGTGCGTATTCGACTGCCCGTAGCTACAGGATCGCTATCGCGTCCAACTTCGCCCACGTTCGGTCATGTCGAAGATGCCCATAGTGTTTATCGATCATCTCGGTTGACGTACCCGCCATAGGCGCGACTTCAAAATTGTCGATGCCGTTCGCGATCATCTCACTGATGGCCGTGTGTCGAAGTGAGTACATCGCGACAGAAGCAGGAAGCGGAGCCGCTTTGCCCTCTTCGCCAATGCATGTGTCGAAGGCTGGCATTGCCGGGCTGCCCTGGCCTTGACTCGCTCCCAAGAAATTACCTGTCGATCGGCGGCGAAAGTCATGCGGCGGGCGGGGTCGCAGGTGGGGGATGAATGCCTCCGCGTTGTGCGGTCTGTCTCGGCTTCCTCGCCGGCCTCGATGCTCCGGCCGCATTTCTAGCGGGCTTATAGTTGGCGGTTTTCAGAAAGACTGGATCGACGTCGATGCGTGCTAGCGCGACTCCGAAGCCAAGCCCGTTCAAGCCGATGATGGCGTTCTTGAGCGTGATCTTCGAAAAGAACGGCAGATCTTTTGGAAGATCCTTCGTGGTTGCGATGGCGTAGATGATCCGATAGTTCTCGGCCTTAGGACGCGCGAGAGGGTCGTCGAGCTTGATGCTGGCGGGGAGCTTTTCGTTGAGCTTGACCCGAAACTCCTCATGGCGCATGAAGGTCTCGGCCGACACGCTTCCTTGGGCGAAGAGGTGGCTGAGCGTGGCCGAGCTCCTATAGAGCTTCACGTGGATGAGATCGCGTCCGTCGCGCACGAGGTCGCAAAATTCGATCTTGTCGTAAGCGTTGCCAAACGAAATGTTTTTCTTGTCGAGCAGCTCGTATCCTGAGTTCTCCGTTGCGACGCTCGCGTTGTATAGCCCTTCATTGGCGTGTTGGTAGACGGGCATCTTCGCCGAGTCAACTTCGAGCCGCTTGAAGTGAGCGTCTATCTCATCGACGAACTTGCGGCTGACTTCATACCACAGGCCGTTGCGTAGAATAAAGGTCTCGTCGCCCATGGGGAGTTCCGCGTATAGGCACCGATAGGCCGCCCAGCTTTTGATCGACTGGTAGTTTGCATCGTTCACGTGGACGGAGATGGATCGGAGCAGTGTCGCGTTAGGTTTGTCGCCATGCTCGGCGATGTAGTCGAGCAACTGGTCGAGTTGGAGCGTGCGGTGGTGCGCTGTCTTGGACCGCTGGTCGAACGAGTAGCCGGACTGCTTTTCCCAATCGACAATCTCCGGTTCCCCAAGCCAGAGGTTCTCCGGTCGGGGATTGGATTGCAGGGCGTCGGTGAGCGCGTCGTCGAGGCATTCGATCATCGTTGAATCGCGGACTCGATGAACATTGTCTATCCAGGCGAATCGCTCGGGGAGCGGCTTGTCCCGGTGGGCCAGTGCCTCGGCCAGAATCTCTGGTAGGTCGTCGAGAGTCGCTGGTGGGTTGATGGTCAGCGCGTCGCGGCCACTAATGTGCTCGCCGAAGAGCGCGACCTCAGATGTGCCTGTGACCGCATGGACCATGTCGAGCTCGGGGTCGATATTCAAATCGAATATATCGGCGTCTCGCGAGCTTTGGCTCCGTATGTGCAACGAATTGACCTCGTGGCTCGCCTTGTCGAGGCTGCGCAGCTTTTGCGGGTCGATCGAATTGAGCGTCACACGCAAGCCGAAGTCCCGATCGGCGAGGTCAAGGTTGATGAGGTGGTGCCCCATCCCGAATGAGAGCGCGAAGACCGCGCCGGCGTGCCGGACCAGCAGGACGGCTCCCTCGGACCGGTTACCCTCGAAAAGATCGGGCGGCACGTCTTGGTTGCGGACGAGAAACGGAGCCCAGTCTGGCAATTTCGGACGCGAGCTTTTCTTGGCGTAAAGGCTGGCCTTTCCCTCGCTGATTTTCAAGTCAATAGGCGGCTTTGCTCGGTCGGTTTTGACGATTTGGTCGTCTTTCAGCTTCGCATCCCTGACCAGATAGATCGTAAGATGTTCTCGTTTGGATTGATGCTCTCTCATCATCGCCCCCGCCATCATTTTCTTTTTCCCGGCATCGCGCCCAGCGGGCGCGAAACTGAGTTTCGAAACAGTGCTCCCAATATGCGGCGATCGTCAATATCCCTCGACAAAATGCAGCCCCAAGGACTTGAAAGCAAATTGTGAGAAAGGATGACTCGTTCCGCCTACGCCCTTCTCTACCTTGCTACGTCGGTGGCTATGATCGAACGTAAACTTCGATTGCTTAGAACAAAGAGGAACGCCGATGGCAGACGCCGGGATTTCGACTTTATTCAATCGCGAGCAACTATTCGGGGAGGTGTGGACCGCTCCAATGGTGCGCGTCGGCGAGAAATACGGCATTTCTGGCGCCGATGTTCGGCGAGTATGTGACGCTCTTCACGTGCCGGTGCCTGCACCAGGGCATTGGACGCGCGTTGAACTAGGGCGTGCAGTAGCGCGGCCCGCACTTCCGCCTATGTCGGCACAACAAATTATGACGGCTACTTCGGCGATCGAAGCTGTAGTCGATCGTCCGAGACGGGGCGTAGGCGTGCGAACCCGCGAGCGGGCGCGGCGAAATGCCAGCGATTTGATTGAGACTGCGCAGGAACGGCAAGATTGGCATCGCGCTATCAAGGGATTGCGCGACCAAATGGCAAAAGACGCTTCTCGTGCCGATCGCCTTAAAAAGCGACATGAGTGGGAGCAGGCTCATCCGGGAAAGCGTTATCCACCTGATACCGCTGCCACATATGGAAGCTGGGAGTACTTTTGTGACGCCGGTCAACTGCTGCTGACTGCCACGCATCGCAAGCTTGTTGCACGTCTGTCCTTAGGTAGTTATAAACGAGGGCTGTCGGTGCTCAACATAATCTGCCATTCGGCAGGGCTTGGCGGATACGCAGTCGAGATGACAAATGGTGACGAGCGATTAAAGTTGTCGAAAGATGGCGCCTATGTTGAGATTCGCGTCACCGAAAAGCTGACTCGGGATACTCGATACCGTATCAACAGCTGGGACAAGTCTCGCGAACCCGTGCGAACGCTGACCCCCACTGGAAAGCTTGCGCTATTTGTCGAGCAGCAAGGCACAGGTCACACAGAGCTACCGGACCTTCCGGATCAACCGCTCGAATGCCAGCTTGAACGCATTCTTGCGGCCATCGACTATCGACATCGTGGCTCTCTCGAAAGGATCATCGAATGGGCCGAACGTGACCGGAAATGGAAAGAGGCTGAAATCAGTCGACAGGAAGATGAACGGCAGCGAAAGGAAGCAAAAAGGAAGGTCGAGGAAGAGGCTCGACGACGCGAAGCGTTGCTTCTAGAAGTCGAGAGTTGGCAACGTGCGGAACTGATCCGTGCCTATCTCGCGTTGCTCGATAGCAGGTTAGGAAGCGCTGCTCGGCCCGCGGACGGATACAGCGCTTGGCGCGAATGGGCGGCGACGGTTGCAGATGAGCTAGATCCTACCCGTCGCCGCGTGAGCAGCATGTCCACAGATCGAGACTAAGCCTGCCAAGAAGTGAAGCCGCAGTGTCTTAACTCTTTGGCTCGAACGAAATTTGCGCTTGCTCAAGCATCCAGGCTTCAATCTTGTCGTGCCACATGCGCAGCAGGTCGAGCGGGCGTCGGCGGTAGTGCTTTTCGGCGATTGCTGATGGCTTATGTCCTTGGATCTGTGCGACAACGCCGACGGGGACCTCCACCCACTCCGAAAGCGTGCCGAATGACCGGCGCAGTCCATGCAGCGAAATATGCGGCAAACCTGTTGGTTCCAACGCGCGATTGTGCGCGTGACGCGGTTCAGCTATCTTTCCGTCCGATGCTGTTTTGCTGGCGAAGACCCATTCCGATGGTTCCCATTGCTCACGTCTTTCAGCGAGGCGATTGGTTTGACGTTTATTGGGAGGTATCTCGTTCAGACGCTGAAGATGTAACAGTAGGCCCGAAAGATACGGAGTGAGTGGAATGGTCCGACCACCGGTACCTTCAACCTTATCGTTCATGGTCAAACTGCGCCATCGGAAGTCCACATCTTCCCAACGCAGCGCGGCCAGTTCTTCCCGACGGGCACCCGTGATTAAGAGCCCTTGAAGGTATGCGCTGATTACGGGGTTCGCAATGCTGCGCACTGCACTAAACCAAACAGACAATTGTTCCCGCTGAAGGCAATCATCTTTAGCGGCGCTACGAGGGAGAATGCCCTTGACCTTTGGCGAAGAATAAGCCTCGTGCAAGATGATGCCCGCGTACATCTCGTGCGTGTCACACCATCGAATGAATGCCTTGAAGAGGCCGAATGCATGACCGGCATTCGTTGGACCCCGAGGTATTTCACCCTCAAGCCACTGAGACATCGATGTTGCCGTTATGTCTGTCAATTTCAGCGGAATAAGCGGGGCCAATGGGCCGCGGACCTTTTCTTTACCGCCGCGTTTTGCAATGCCGCCGCCGGGTGACGAGAGGTTGATATGGTCGAGAATGTATCTCTCTGACCTAGGCTTCTTTGTCTTCGGTGAAATCTTCGTTCGCAGATGCTCCAGATACTGTTCCCACGCTTCGCCGACCGTCACATCCTGACGGTGCTTTGCAGCACGTCGAGCCTCATGTGCTGCCTTCTGCTCAGCCTCCTGTTCCCGCGGATCGATGCCGCCATCGATAAGCGTCTGGAGGCTACGTGCGCGCTCTTGCGCAACATCAATCGTCCAACTTCTCGGATCGCCGATCGTCATCCGCACCGTCGAGCCGTGGATCTTCCCTTGAAAAATGTAAGCTTTTGCACCGCCTGATGTAGCGCGTAAACCTAGCCCTGGGGTCTTGCTGTCCCAAAGAAACGATTGTGATTTACCTTCGGCGCAGCGATGGGCTTCTACCCGCGCCGCAGTGAAATTGACCTTCGCCACCGAGCCTCCTGTTTATGAGTCGGCAATCCCGTGTAACCGCTGTGTAACCCGATTATGCGGTAGCGAAGGTATTTAGATCAACGTGTATGGATGATTGGTTTTGGAATAGTTGTTAAAATACAATGGGTTGTGGGTGTTAATTGATGTCAATCTATCCGGGTGACTCCTGACTTGTTCGTATTCGCAATGCGAAGGTCGGGAGTTCGATCCTCCTCCTCCCAATAGATCAAAACGTCTGAAAAAGGCTAAAAAAATCCCGGCAGCATAAGGCTGCCGGGATTTTTTCGTTTACTGTCGCCGACAATCTCTCGCGCATGGTTAATGTCCCATGTGTAAGCGTGTCGCCGATACCGTCTTGACGCGGCGCTGAATTACATACGCGCTGGAAGCTGAGCAGCGACGGCCCACGGGGTGAGGTCATCGAGGCGATTGATGGGATGATCGGCAACACGGGCGAGTACGAAGCGCAGGTATGCCTCTGGATCGACATTGTTGAGCTTCGCGGTGCCGATCAGGCTGTAGATCGCTGCGGCACGCTCACTACCTGAGTCCGCCCCTGCAAAGAGATAGTTGCGACGGCCAATCGCCACGCCGCGCAATGCGCGTTCGACCGGCAGGTTGTCGATCTCAAGGCAGCCGTCCTCGCAATAGCGCGTGAGCGCCGCCCATCGATTCAAGGTATAGAGGATTGCGCGACTTGTATCGGACTTGCGCGAGAGCGTTTCCAATGTGGCGGTGAGCCACGCATTCAACTCATCAAACAGTGGGCGCGCGTGCTGTTGCCGGTACGCACGGCGTTCGTGGGGGCGGTTTGCCACGGATATTATCTTCGACCTTGTACAAAGCCCCAATGCGCTCGAGCGGTTCGGTGTTCAGCGCATTGGGACGCGCCGCGTGCAGTTCGTAGAACTGTCTTCGCGCGTGGGCCCAGCATGCCGCTTCGGCGACACGTCCCGTTTCGTAGATGGCCTGGTAGCCGCCGTACGCATCGGCCTGCAACGTGCCGCTAAACGATTCAAGATGCTCCTGCGGATGGATGCCCTTGCGATCCGGCGTCTAGGTGAATCACACGGCCGGCGGCGTCTTGTCGCCCGAGGCCCGATCGTCGCCCACATAGACCCACAGACGTCCCCTCTTTGTCTTGCCGGCACCTGGCGCCAGCACTGTCACAGGCGTGCCGTCGACGTACAGTTTCGTTGCCGCCATGACGTGTCGGCGCAACGCGTCGACCAGTGGCTGCAGTAGCGCAGCACTGTGGCCGACCCACTTCGCAAGCAGCGAGCGATCAAGCTCCACGCCTTCGCGCGCATACATGACCGATTGCCGGTAGAGCGGCAGGTGATCCGCGAACTTCGAGACGAGTACGTGAGCCAGCAGGCCGGGGCCAGCCATGCCGCGTTCGATGGGGCGGCTCGGGGCTGCGGCCTGCGCCATATGCTCGCAGCACGAACAGGCAAACCTGGGGCGCACATGGCGGATCACGCAGAAGCTCGCCGGAACGTATTCAAGCTGTTCGGAGACGTCGTCTCCCAGTTGCTTCATCTGGGCACCGCATTCGGTACAGCTCTGGTATGACTCAGGCGGATGTGTCTGGATTTCTCCGGACAGATGCTCCAGCAACGGCTTACGCTGCATCTGTTCCGGTGCGGTGTGCGGCGTTCTGGGGATTTCGACGGGTGTGGCACCTTCATCCGCTTCGAGCTCTTCCAGACGTAGTTCGAGTTGCTCGATCTGATGGTGCAGCTTCTCCCATTCGCGTCCGAACTGTATGCGGCGCAGCTTCGCAATGAGCAGCTTCAGATGCTCGATTTCGGCCTTGTCTGTCGCAATAGCGGCCTTCTGCGAATCGACCACGTTCTGCATACGCTTGAGTTACGCGTCGCGTTCGCGCAGCACGGCCTTCGGGGCCTCGAAGTCGTCTGGACAGTGTGTCAGCAGAAGTCATGCCGACAGTTTACGCGTCGGCGCCGACGTTTATAACTCGGACGTGGGTCGCCCGGTTCCGGCAGGTCATAGTCGCCCGCCAGGTAGTGACGGCGCCATTTAAACAGCAGATTGACATTGACCCGTGCTCGCGTGCGATGAGTGCAGCAGACGTCTCTGGAACGAGCGTCGCTTCGACGAGCTGCCGCTTGAATTCCACCGGGAAGTTGGGGCGTTTGATCTGTTTGGCCTGCGTTGTCGTATCCACGATGGTGTCCACCATTTATTTGGTGGACACCAAAGTAGCCAAACTCAACGGCTATTGCTACACGATACTGGCGACACGCTTATCCTCGCCTTGAACATGGGTTTTTCGATACGCGCTAAACAACCCATGACGTTCCGAACTGGCTCGCCATTTGGCTGCAAGAAAATCCTACCTGGTTCGTCGCACGACGTGTGTCCCCACTTCCGACTACCATCTATTTCCTCAACTGAAGTTTGGTTGACTCATAAAGCTCTGAGTTCATCTCATCAAGGTCATCGTTCTTTGATCCACTTATCCAATGCAAAACACGACCACTATCTCCGTTGCTCGAGTGCTGCTGAATCGAATCCAAGCTTGGGTACGGCGTCACACGTGCCATTTCAACTGCTCGGACTTCTGGCCTGGCCGTGAGCTAAAGCAAGCCGCCATTGTCCTCGCGGCTTGGGCACTTCCCGCAATAGTTGGGGTTGTCGTAACTGACTGGCTCGGCCGTTACCGGTCAGTCAGATATCTGCAAATCTCAATTCAGGAAGGCATTGGGCCGCATATCTGGAATGTCTTCGGGGTGCTTGGTATGGTTCTTACCGGTTTTCTGATTGCAGTTCCCAGACAGAAATGGCTTGCGATCGCGGCATATCAGGTAATGCTGAACACTTATGCTCTCGGCGCGTTGATGTTTGGACTTCTGCTCGGAAAATGGATCTGTGTCATCGTTCCGCAGGATGCTTATTCACTCGTCACCGTGACGCGATCGATGTTTGCCGTTGCGATTTTTCTGAATCTGTTGATTTGGTATGTGGCTTTTCTTGTCTCGCCCGCGCGCCTTGATACTGGTTTCATGCGCTCGGTCGCTCAGACCAAGCCGCAATTTCGCCTGCCGTTCGCCTTGGCAATTGTCCTGATCGCGATTGCTTCGCTTTACGTCTGTATGGACAAGTAGCCCGATGGATGGCGCGTTCTTGATCTGGGCCGCGACGTTCTCAAAGAGGAAACGCTACCGGAGAAGAGCGCGTACGCTATACGACCAGTCCGTCGACGCGCAGGGGGTATTCGAAGTCTTTCAATATGGGGGGGGCAGAATTTCCGCGCCTCCTGTAGCGAGGTTAGTCGCGACTATTCACCCAGCCCCACTTGTGGCACATTCACCTGCTTTAGAAGCGCTCGCAGGAATAACAACAAATGCCGCAGATCAACGTCGAGTATTTCGAGCTGGTAGACGATCCAGTTGGAAACGGAAACCGAACCCCACAGTTGAGAGGTCGTGAGAGCTTCGAGGATATCGAAGAGGCACTGATTCCCTCATCGGAAACGTTCAAGGTCTTTTGCGTCAAGAAGTTCGCTGGAACCAACAACTATCGTTGGCATGTGGAGAGCGTCGTCTGTACGTCAGCGCCTGGAGATCCCACCGCAAGCTATAAGGTAGAACTGAGCGAGCTGAATCAGCGAGTGCCTGAGGTATATCTCGAGCAAACGCTTCGGAATACCGGTGCGGCAGTGAACCGGGTCCTATGGACCGGCACATTGGTCGAAGTCGACTATGGTTTCATTCAGAGCGTGGGTGGACACGACGGGGTGGTCCGCACTAATGAACGCTACAGTGACACCCTGCAACAAGGGGAGATGCACAAGCGCCGCCTGGCTGTCGTCGTGAACGTTTCTGGTGGTCGCGTCAAGGTCGCTCCGGTCACGTCGAATCCGCAAGCCGGTCAAGATAAAACCTGTTTTGAACTGGACCCGACGACATTAAGCAAGCTGTCCTTCTATGGTTCCTCAGGCAAGCAGAGTTGGGTTCTCTGTAGCATGTTGGAAACGGTGTCGGTCAGTCGCATCCTGCCGCCTATGTCCAAATTTTTGGTTCGTGGCCGCGAAAGAGATGGTCGGAATGTCCACTATACGCAAAAGCTGAACGCAAACGAGCTTAAGCTGCTCGAATCAGCTTTGCTTCATGCTATTGGAATTACCGACTACTCTTCCCTCAAGGACGAACTCTCGGCGAAGAAACTTGAATGCGCGGAAATCGACGAGCTCAGGCAGTCGGTCGAAAATCTGAAAGCTCAACTCGCGACGGCGGGAACAGAAAACGCGCGGCTCAAACTCATCGAGGAAATCGCGAGGGACTGGGATAGAGCAATTGGAGGAGGGACGCTTGACGCAAGGGTTACCGAGCTTGCTCACTTGTACCGAGAAATGGCCGAAGAGGCCGATTGACAGTGGACAGCTATCCGCGCATAATCGTTAACACTGGTGGGGTGCTTGGAGCAGTACCGAGCCCCCGCGACGGCGGCAACGCCTTACTGCGAAAGAAACGTTTCAAGAAAAAGCCACCTTCGGGTGGCTTTTTTGTTTTCTGCTCAACCTGAACTCAGGTGCGGCATAGAGCATGCAACAATCAGCTCTAGCCAGAGCCCGTCTGTCTGCAAACGTAGTCGCGCCGATCGTGCTCCGCTCTCGAACTCGCACTAAAAGGCATCCGGATGAAATGTCTGATAGCTCGTGTTTTCACGCTGTCACTGTGCTTACTAGGCTCCGCCGCACAGGCAGCAGGCAGCCAATCGATCAGCGTCCCCGCAACCGCTGACCGCCCCGGCCTGGCCGGCAAAGTCTGGTATCCCTGCGCTTCAGACAGCGGCACCGCTCCCTGTCAAATCCCAGGCACCAGCACACTTCCCCTAATCGTGATCTCCCACGGCGCCGGCGGCGACGTCAACGGCCACCACGACACCGCCGAAGCCCTGGCCGACCACGGCTTCATCGTCGCCGCGATCAACCACCCTGGCGACACCGCCCGCGACCACAGCGCGATCGGCAGTCTCCCAGCCTTACTCATCAACCGTCCATCCGACATCAAGCGCCTGATCGATTTCATGCTGAGCGACTGGCAAAACGCATCCCGAATCGACCCCCACCGCATTGGCTTCTTCGGCTTTTCCCGAGGCGCGTTGACGGGCCTCGTCCTCGCGGGCGGCCAGCCCGACATGGGAAAAATGGCGATCGAATGTCGCGCCGAACCCGACTGGGGCGTATGCCAACACCCCACACTGCCGCCACAACCGCTCCCTCGCGACCCTCGAATCCGCGCGATGGTTCTAGCCGACCCAGTCTTCGGCGCCATGTTCGTCGACGGCCTCTCCACCGTGACCCTTCCACTCCAACTCTGGGCGAGCGAATACGGCGGCGGCGGCGTCACGCCCGCGGATGCCAAGGCAGTGGACGAAGGCCTCCCCACGAAGCCCTCGTACACCATCGTCCCGAACGCCACGCACTACGCCTTTCTCGCGCCATGCAGCCCGGCGCTGGCGCAAGCCGTCCCGCAAATCTGCACGGACAGAACCGGCTTCGACCGCAAACAGTTCCACGAGACATTCGACGCCAGCGTCGTGACCTTCTTCGAACGAACGCTCGGCAAGTAGACAGGGCGCTCGTCAGGGACGCTTCTCAAAACTTATCCCACCCATCCTCGCCACCAGCACCCGCACTCGCTCCCGCCAGCGCAACCATCGGCACGGCATTCGCATGCGTAACCTTCCGCGCAAAAGCCGAGGCAGAACCCGAGCCCGAACCCGCGGCCAACCCCGAACCCGCCCCGCCCGCATACCGCACCGCCTCCCTACGCGAAGCGCCGCCCGCTGAAGCAACCTCCGCCCCAGCCTCCCCCCTCGCGATCTGAAAAAACGCCACCGCCTCGTTCAGCCGTTCCCCCTGATCCTCCATCGACTTCGACGCCGCTGCCGCCTCTTCGACCAGCGCCGCATTCTGCTGCGTCACGTTATCCATCTGCGTAATGGCGAGGTTGATCTGCTCGATCCCCCGGCTTTGCTCGGTCGATGCCGCCGCGATCTCCGCCATGATGTCCGTCACCCGCGCCACCGCCTGCGTGACCTCACTCATCGTCTTCCCGGCCTCACCGGCCAGCGCGGACCCATCGCGAATCTTCTCCACCGACGTGGTGATCAGATCCTTGATCTCCTTCGCCGCGCTCGACGACCGCTGCGCCAGACTCCGCACCTCACTCGCCACCACCGCAAACCCACGCCCTTGCTCGCCGGCGCGCGCCGCTTCAACCGCCGCATTCAGCGCAAGAATATTGGTCTGAAAAGCGATCCCTTCGATGATCCCGGTGATATCCGCGATCTTCGTCGAGCTCTCGCTGATGTCGTGCATCGTGCTGACCACCTGCCCAACCACCTCGCTGCCTTTGTGCGCAACCGACGAAGCATTCGCCGCCAGCGTGCTGCCTTGCTGCGCGTTGTCGGCGTTCTGTTTCACCGTCGACGTCAACTCTTCCATGCTCGACGCGGTCTCCTGCAACGAAGCCGCCTGCTGCTCGGTACGCTGACTCAGATCCATATTGCCCGCCGCAATTTCCCGCGCCGCACCGGCAATGCTGTTGCTGCTGTCGCGCACCCGTCCGACGATCGCCGTCAACCGCTCGTTCATCTCGCGCAACGCGCGCAGCAGTTTGCTGGTCTCGTCGCTGCCATCCACGGTGATCCGCGTGCGCAGATCGCCCTCGGACACCGTCCGCGCGACATCGATCGCAAAACGCAGCGGTTTGGTCACCGCGCGCGTTATCGTCACGCACGCCATCACGGCCAGCGCCACCGCAATCAGGCAGATCGCGAGCAGCAGATTGCGTTGGCTCACGTAATGCGCGGCATAGTCGTTGATCATCTCTTCCTGACGGCCATGCGTGTACTCGGCGTACGCATCGGTCGAGCGGATCAGCGCGGCGAGCAGCGGCCGGCATTGTTCATCCATCTTCACGATCGCCTCGTCGCGTTTGTTGGTCAGCGCGAGGTTGACGATGTCGGTCGCGACCGGACCGTACAGCGACTCCACCCGGTTGATCTCGGCGACGAGACTGCGGGCCTTCTCCGACGTATCCGTCGCGGACCCGATCATGTCGTTGAGCTTCTTGAGGTCGGTCTGCACGTCTTCGTGCGCGCGCAGCACGTCGGCTTTCTCAAGTTCGAGGTCCTGAGGTTTGGTGACGAGCACGAGGTTGCGCGCGGCGATCGCGCGCCGGTCGACGGCGGTGCGCACCTGGACGGCCATGTCCGCGCGCGCGTTGATGCCGTGGACGAAGCTGGAAAAGCCATCGGTCGAATCGCTCAGCGCTTTCAGCGAAAGGCCGGAAACCACGACGACGATGACAGATAGCATGCCGAAACCGGCAACGAGTTTGGTTTTGATAGACAGATGCTTAAGTGTCACGATTAGTTCTCCAATAACGAAACGTTAGAAGCGTTCGCAATGGACTCTCAGGTCCGGGCATGGGAGCGTCTATGTGACCGCTTCGTACTACCAGGCGGCCCTGCGCGTTGATTTCCCCTCCTCGGTCCCGACGTGGCTCGCCGCAACGAATGGCGAGCCGGCGTCAGGCACAAAATGGGTATCCCATTTACCGGATATCGGAATACGCGGACGCGGACTTAAGGCTTATCGGGTATATCTCTATAAGCTTGCACACGATGAGCGAAGAAGCCGTCATTTCCTAAGAAGATGAGTAAATTTAGGCATCCGGCGGGAGGTTCAATCGTCTGTTTATTGCGCTGCAAAACGAACGTTCGGGCGCGGCAGCAATGCGAAGTGCGACGGCCGGGCAAGGCGGCGTGAAAAAAGTGGCTTGAACGATTCGGATTCTGTCGTTATGATTGAGCAATCACTCATTTAACCGGTGATCTTCCTGAGCGAAGTTCGCTGGTTGGCGCCGATAGGGCGTCACATCGTCACCCGGATTCGATTCAGCATGGCCCGTCCCAAAAGCGAAGACAAACGCAACGCCATCCTCGCCGCCGCCGCCGAGGTGATCGCCGAGCAGGGACTGAGCGCGCCCACCTCACGCATCGCGAAACTCGCGGGCGTCGCGGAGGGCACGTTGTTCACGTACTTCGACAATAAGGATGACTTGCTGAACGCGCTGTATCTCGACATCAAGGGCGAACTGCGCGACCTGATGATGAGCGCGTACCCGAAGCACGCCAGCGTGAAAGAGCGGGTCCAATACGTGTGGAACAAGTTCGTCGATTGGGGCGTCGCGCAGCCGCAGAAACGCAAGGCCATGGCGCAACTCGGCGTGTCGGAGCGGCTGACCGAACACACGCGCGCCACCGGCATGAAGTCGTTCGCCGACATCAACGGCATGATCGAGGCGAGCATCGCGAGCGGGGCGTTGCGCGATCATCCGCCGGCTTTCCGGTCGGCGATCATGAGCTCGCTCGCGGAAACCACGATGGATTTCATCGCGCGCGAACCGGCCGAAGCGGAGCGCTATCGTCAGGCTGGCTTCGATGCGTTCTGGAACGCGATCGCGAAGCAGTAATTTTTTTTATCGCATTAATGAGTGATTACTTGCTCAACTAACTCTCAAAAGGAGCGCATCATGTCGAAGGTCTGGCTGGTTACCGGAAGTGCTCGCGGCCTCGGTCGCGAGATCGTCGAAACGGCGTTGCAGGCGGGCGAGCGGGTAATCGCCACGGCGCGCGATCCGCGAAAGCTGGCGGACCTGGTCGCGCATTACGGCGAGCAGATCCGCGCGGTCGCGCTGGACGTCACCGATGCCGCGGCGGCGCGCGCCGCCGTGCAGGCCGCCGTCGATGCGTTCGGACGTCTCGACGTGGTCGTCAACAACGCGGGTTTCGGTCATCTGGTGCCGTTCGAACAAACCACCGAGGACGATTTCCACGCGCAGATCGACACGAATTTCCACGGGGTCGTCAACGTGACGCGCGCGGCGTTGCCGGTGCTGCGCGAGCAGCGCGCTGGCCACATCATCCAGATTTCGTCGGTGGGCGGGCGCGTCGGGATGGCGGGGCTTGCCGCGTATCAGGCGGCGAAGTGGGCAGTCGGCGGCTTTACCGAAGTGCTGAGTCAGGAACTGGCGCCGTTCGGCGTGCACGTGGTCGCGCTGGAACCCGGCGGGATGAAAACCGGCTGGGGCGCGGAGGCATCCGGCGCGACGCCGGAGCTGCTGCCGGACTACGAAGCATCGGTGGGGATGGTGACCGGGATGCTGAAGGAATACCGTGGCCGCGAAGCCAGCGATATCGCGAAGGTCGCGCAGGTCGTGCTGAAGCTCGCGTATCACGACGCGCTGCCACCGCATCTGCTGCTCGGTAGTGATGCCGTGTACTTTTGCGGCGCGGGCGACAAGGCGCGCACCGAGAACGCCGAGGCATGGCGTGCGGTCAGCCTGTCGACGGATTACGCCGCGACCGGACCGGTGCCGGCGCTGCCGGCCGTCGTGAAGCAGCTTGAAGTCGAACTGCCGTAACGCGCGACTGCATTGAACGTAACAACCGTGGCATCGGCACGTACTGATCCGCCGATGCCACGCTACTCGAAACCCGAACAATACGACCAACCCGTACACCCTCATCAACCTCCCCACCGGAGCACCGCAGCATGAAGGTTCTGATTTTCGGCGCGACCGGCATGGTCGGCCAGGGCGTCTTGCGCGAATGTCTGCGCGCGCCCGACGTGGAGGCGGTCCAGACCATCGGCCGCACGCGCAGCGGTCAACTCGATCCGCGTCTGACCGAAGTGATTCAGCCGGATCTGTTCGACTACAGCGCGCTGGAAAACCAGCTGACCGGTTTCGATGCGTGTTTCTTCTGCCTCGGCATCTCGTCGGCGGGCATGACGGAGGCCGATTACAGCCACCTCACCCACGACCTCACGCTCACCGCCGCACGCACGCTGGCCCGACTCAATCCGCGCATGACCTTCATCTACGTGTCCGGCGCGGGCACCGACAGCACCGAGCGCGGCCGCAGCATGTGGGCGCGGGTCAAGGGCCGCACCGAGAACGCGCTGCGCCAACTGCCGTTCGCGGCGGTCTATCTGTTCCGCCCGGGCGCGATCGAGCCGCTACACGGAATCCGCTCGAAAACGCGCGCCTACCGGCTCTTCTACACGTTCGCCAAACCCATCCTGCCGATCCTGCGGGCGCTTTTGCCCAACTACGTGCTGAGCACCGAGGACATCGGCCTCGCGATGCTCGAAGCCGTGCGCCACGGCGCGCCGCAGGCGGTACTCGAAACCGCCGGCATCCGCGCATTGAGCCGCACGGCGGCGCCACCCGCGCTCGATCTGCGCGCCGGTTAGCGCCCCAGATTCGGCTCAAACCATAAAAACCCTGCCTGTTCAACCGTTTGACGCCCCGCCGGGTCTGGTACGCTATCTGAAAAATAGGGCGCTGACCGGATGCCGGACGCGGAATGTGGCCCACCTTCTGACGCGCGTGGGCCAGCGCAACGTTGAACGAGTCCTTATGGTGACGCGCCGACCGAACATCGTGATTGCGATCAGTATCGTGCTGGCCAGCGCGATGCTGGCGATCGCCGTTTGGGTGCTCGCGCAGATGCGCGACGACGCGTTGCGCCGCGCGCAGGACTCCGTGTTCAACGTGTCGCTGCTGATCGAGCGGGACGTGTCGCGCAATCTGGAAATCTACGATCTGTCGCTGCGCGCGGTGATCGACGGTCTCAAGCAGCCGGGCGTGCTCGACCTCGATCCGGCGATTCGCCAGATGGTGCTGTTCGACGGCTCCGCCAGCGCCAAAGACCTCGGCTCGCTGCTCGTCATCGACGAAGCCGGCGACATCCTGTTCGATTCGCAATCGTCGCCGCCGCGCAAGATCAACGTGGCCGATCGCGACTACTTCAAGGTGCAGCGCGATTCGCCCGACGTCGGCTTGTACCTCAGCCATCCGTTCATTCCGAAGATCCACGGCAAGGACGTCAGCATCGCGCTGAGCCGGCGCATTTCGAAACCGGACGGCAGCTTCGGCGGCGTGGTGGTCGGCACGATGCGGCTCACGTATTTCCGCAGCCTGTTCGCCGGCATGAATCTCGGCGCGGGTGGCTCGATGGCGCTGATGCTCAGCGACGGCACCATGCTGATGCGGCGTCCGTACGATCCGAAGATCATCGGCATCGGGCTCGCCGGCACGGCGAACTACTCACGCTTTCTGACCCAGCCGAGCGGCGATTTCTTCGGCACGGCGGCGATCGACGGCGTCGAACGCTGGTATGCGTTCCGTCACATCGACATGTATCCGCTGATCCTCGACGTCGCGCTCTCCACGCAGGACATCTACGTGGAATGGCGGCGGCGCGCGTGGATCATCGGTTCGCTGATCGGCGCGCTCGACGTCACGATCATCGCGCTGGCCGTTCTGTTCTCGCAGCAACTGCGGCGGCGTCGCGCGGCCGAGGAAGAATTGCGTGTCCTCGCACGCACCGACGGTCTCACCGGCCTGAACAATCGCCGCACGTTCGAGGAGGAGGTCGAGGCGGAGTGGCGCCGCGCGCAGCGCAACGGCTGGGCGCTGTCGATGCTGCTGATCGACGTCGACAACTTCAAGGGCTTCAACGACCTGTACGGTCACTCGGCGGGCGATGACGCGCTCATCGCGGTCGCGCACAGCATCGCGCAGAGCATCCGGCGTCCGGGCGACGGCGCGGCGCGCTACGGCGGCGAAGAATTCGCGGTGCTGCTGCCGGATACCGACGAGGTCGGCGCGGCGCATATCGCGGAGAAAATTCGCGCGGCGATTCAGGCGCGCGAACTTCGGCACGTCGCGAGTTCGCACCATGTGCTGACGGTGAGCATCGGTCTGGCGACCATGCGCAACCAGAGCTTCGCGACGAGCCGCGCGCTCATCAATGCCGCCGACGAGGCGCTCTACGAAGCCAAGGACGCGGGCCGCAATCGCGTGATGCCGTATCGGGCGACGGTTCATACGCATATGCATGCGCATGCGCGCGGCACGGCGAGCGTTCAAGGCGGCGCAGGCTCGACGGCCGCGTCAGAACCCGCAAACGCGCTCGCAGCGGAAGCACGCGCCGGTTCCACGTCGCGTCTCCGTTAAATTTAACCCGGGTATTATTTGCGGATAAATTATATCCGGGTATAATTCGACAAACTTTCCTTCCGGGATCAGGAGTTTGTCGTGAGTTCACAGTCTTCCATTTCCACTTGCACGGCCTTCGAAGGGCATCGGCGGATCGCGTCGGGCGCGTTGCCGGACGTGGCGCTCGCCGTGCACGCGGTGCTCGCGCGCGGCGAACAGGCGCCGGTGCTGATTTTCGACGACGTCACGAGCCAGCCCATCGAGTTCGATTTGCGCGGCACGCCGCAAGAGATCGTCGCGCGGTTGAAGAAACAGGCCGGCGACGCGACCGATGCCAACGCGGCCCACTCCGCCGCAACGGACTCCGACACCACCACCGCCGCGACTTCCGCGGAAGATGCGCCGCGCGGCCGTGGCCGTCCGAAGCTTGGCGTGGTCGCGCGCGAAGTCACGCTGTTGCCGCGTCATTGGGACTGGTTGAACGCGCAATCGGGCGGCGCGTCGGTGGCATTGCGCAAGCTGGTCGAAGCGGCGCGCGTCGCGGGTGAGGACCGGCATCGGCAACGTGTGGCGCAGGAGGCGTCGTATCGCTTCATGACCGCGCTCGCCGGCAACCTGCCGAACTACGAAGACGCCACGCGCGCACTCTTCGCGGACGACCGCACGCGCTTCACGCAGATCGTCGAAACATGGCCCGCGGATGTGTGCGCGTTCGCGTCACGTCTTGCCGAACGCGCATTCACCGCTAAGGCGTGAAGGCTGATCGCCACATCGCCACATCGCCACCCGCGCCGCACTCGCCCCACGTGGCGAAATGCCGCTCCTTCAAAACGCACAGACCGCACAGACGAAAAAAAACCGCTCACGCCGGGGAAGCGTGAGCGGCAAGTCGGAGAGTTACAACATCGCATGCGCTTCATGGGGTGAACGCAGCCCACGCAGTCTAAGAGTCCGGTTTACCCTGATACATCAGACGAATCCCAAACGCCCGCCAAGCTCTTAAGCAGTACTGGCGGCGCATTGCGGCCTGTCCCTAGGCCAGAGTGCCGCCTTTCATCATCCTTGCCGCGTTATTCCTGTCATTTGTCTGATCAAGACTCTGTCATCGCAGCCGTAAATGAGAAGGAGCGTCGCTGCGTAGGGCTCGTTCGCGAAATGTTTCGCGGCGGGGCGCATCGGCGAAAGCGCCTGACGCGACCTTGGGAAGGATGAAGAGATGAAGTGGTTCGACCGCATGACCGTATTCCGCAAACTGTTGCTGGCATTTGCCGTGGTGATCGGCTTTTGCGTGGTGATCGGCGCAACCGCGCTGAACACGCTGTCGTCGATGCATGACATCACGACCGTCATCGGCGACAAGCACATGAATGGCCTCTACTGGATGGAAGAGGCGAACCGCCACAAGATCGACTCCGACCTCGCCGCCGCGAATCTCGGCTATGCCGCCGACGACGCGGCCCGTCAAAAGCTGAAGGACGGCATCGTCGCGTCGCTGAAGACCATGCACGGCGCCTACGACGAATATCGCAAGACGACCGGCAGCGCCAGGGGCCAGGAAATGTTCGACGCCGTGCTGCGCGAGTCGGGCGTGTGGGAAAGCATCGTGCACCAGCAGATCGGTCTCGAACCGATTCCGGCTGGCGTCGATAACAACGAACTCGTGCGCCGCGCGATCGCCGCGAGCGAAGCGCTGCGCGACCGCATCACCGCGCTGATCGACTACCGTCGCCAGCAGGCGGTGGAAGCGCAGCAGGAAGCGAGCGACGACTATCAGCACATGCGCATCGTGATGAGCGTGCTGGTGCTCGGCGCGATCGTCGCGGGCATGGCGCTCGCCACCTTGATCGCGCGCCGTCTGTCGCGTCAGCTCGGCGGCGAACCGGACTACGCGATGCAGATCGCCAACCGGATCGCCGACGGCGACCTCAGCGTGCGCGTCGACACCCGCGCGGGCGACAACGACAGCATGCTGTTCGCGCTGCGCAACATGCGCGAGCGTCTGGCCGGCATCGTGTCGGGCATCAGCGAGTCGAGCGAATCGATCCTGATGGCGTCGGGCGAAATCGCGCAGGGCAACACCGACCTGTCGCAACGCACCGAGGAACAGGCAGCGGCGCTGCAGGAAACCGCGTCGAGCATGCAGCAGTTGACCTCGACGGTGAAGATGAACGCCGAGAACGCGCAACAGGCGGGCGGCGTCGCGCACGGCGCGTCGGAAGTCGCGGCGCGCGGCAGTCATCTGGTCGGCGACGTGGTCGAGACCATGCGCGAACTGGCGGCCGGTTCGAAGCGGATGACGGACATCATCGCGGTGATCGAAGGGATCGCGTTCCAGACCAACATCCTCGCGTTGAACGCGGCGGTCGAGGCGGCGCGCGCCGGCGAACAGGGCCGCGGCTTCGCGGTGGTGGCGGGCGAAGTGCGCTCGCTCGCGCAGCGCAGCGCGGTGTCGGCGAAGGAGATCAAGGAACTGATCGAGAACTCGACGGCACGCGTGGGCAGCGGCGCCGAACTCGCCGAACGCGCCGGCCAGACGATGGCCGAGGTCACGCATGCGGTGAAGCGCGTGACCGACATCATGGGCGAGATTTCGTCGGCGTCGCAGGAACAAAGCACCGGCATCGAGGAAGTCAACCGCGCGGTCGCGCAGATGGACGACGTGACCCAGCAGAACGCCGCGCTGGTCGAACAGGCTGCTGCTGCGGCGGCGTCGATGGCGGATCAGGCGCGTCAACTTCAAGCGGCCGTCACGGTGTTTTCGCTCGAAGCGCGCGGCGCTTAAAGCGAGTCCTGAAACCCGTTCCGAAGCCAGCCCGTCAAGCTCGCACGCAACGGCAACGCGCGGCGAAAACCGCGCGTTTTACCGGCCTTGCCAGGCCCCATGGCACTCCGTACACTCGCGCCTGATTCCCGAGCGGCGGCGTCGATTCCGGCGCCGTCCACGATACACCGCGCCGATTAGAGGAGAACCCCCGTCATGGCCGATTCCTACTTCCCCCACTGGCGACGCCAGCCCGCCGGCGCCGAAGGCCGTATCGTCGGCACCGACGAACGGCTCGCGTGGCCGCAGATGATCGCGATGGGCGTCCAGCACGTCGTCGCGATGTTCGGCTCCACGGTGCTCGCGCCGCTGCTGATGGGCTTCGATCCGAACCTGTGCATCTTCATGTCGGGCATCGGCACGCTGCTGTTCTTCGTGCTGGTCGGCGGCCGCGTGCCGAGCTATCTCGGTTCGAGCTTCGCCTTCATCGGCCTCGTGATCGCGGTGACCGGCTACGGCGGTCATGGTCCCAACCTGAACATCCCGGTCGCGCTCGGCGGCATCATCGCGTGCGGCGTGGTGTATGCGGTGATCGGCCTGATCGTGTCGGCGGTCGGCACGCGCTGGATCGAAACGCTGATGCCGCCGGTCGTGACCGGCGCGATCGTCTGCGTGATCGGCTTGAATCTCGCGCCGATCGCGGTGCACGGCGTGAGCGGCAGCAACTTCGATTCGTGGATGGCGCTCGTCACGGTGCTGTGCGTGAGCGCGGTCGCGGTGTTCGCGCGCGGCATGCTGCAACGCCTGCTGATTCTCGTCGGCCTGCTGATGGCCTACGTGATCTACGCGATCGTCACCAACGGTCTCGGCATGGGCAAGCCGATCGATTTCGCGATCGTCGCCAACGCCGCGTGGTTCGGCATGCCGCATTTCACCGCACCGGTCTTCAACCTGCAGGCGATGACCCTGCTCGCGCCGATCGCGGTGATTCTCGTCGCGGAAAACCTCGGCCACATCAAGGCGGTGAGCGCGATGACCGGGCAGAACCTCGACCGTTACGTGGGCCGCGCCTTTCTCGGCGACGGCCTCGCCACCATCGTGTCGGGCTTCGCGGGCGGCACGGGGGTGACGACGTACGCGGAGAACATCGGCGTGATGGCCGTCACCAAAATCTACTCGACGCTGGTGTTCGTGATCGCCGCGTTGATCGCGCTGCTGCTCGGTTTTTCGCCGAAGTTCGGCGCGGTGATCCAGACCATTCCGGGGCCGGTGCTCGGCGGCGTGTCGATCGTCGTGTTCGGTCTGATCGCGGTGACGGGCGCGCGCATCTGGGTCGTCAACAAGGTCGACTTCTCCGATAACCGCAACCTGATCGTCGCGGCCGTGACGCTCGTGCTCGGCGCCGGCGATTTCTCGCTGAAGCTCGGCGGCTTCGGTCTCGGCGGCATCGGCACCGCGACCTTCGGCGCGATCATTCTCTACGCGCTGCTGCGCCGCAAACCGGCGCAAGGGCCGGTGGCCTGACAGGTTCTACTTGCGGCGCGCAGTCAGCGCCGTCTCCGACAGATCCACCTCGCGCATCAGCTTGTTCAACGTCTCGTCGTTGATCGTGCGGCTGTTGCGTAGCGCCAGCAAGGTCTTGCGTTCGGCGCGCATCGCGGCCAGCTTCATCGTGAATTCCAGTGACTCCGCGCGGCGCGCGAGGTCGCGCGATTCCTGCTCGTCGTCGAGCGACGCGAGCCGGCGGCGGTACAGATCCATCACCCGGGCGGTCACATCCGCCGCGTACGCCGCCGCAGATTCGTCGAGATCGGCGGACTCGGTTTCGTGGACGTCGTCGATCGCGCGGATCGCGGCTTGCGCCGCCATCGTGCGGGCGAGGGTTTCCTCGGCCGCGTGCGGGTCCTTGTGCTTGCGCCAGCCGTGCAGCAGGAACGGCAACGTCACCACCGCCACCAGCAGCGACACCAGAATCACGCCCGACGCGATGAAGATCGCCAGATCGCGGCCGGGTAGCGGCGCACCGTTCTTCAACACTTCCGGCAACGACAACACACCGGCCAGCGTCACCGCGCCGCGTACGCCGGCGACCGTCGTCACCGTGGCGGTGCGCAGACCCGGCACCGCGTTCGCCACGCCGTGCTTCGTCGCGCCCCGGCTCGCGAACCAGCGCAACAGCCACACCCAGACGAAGCGCATTGCGTAGAGCGCCACCGCAACCGCCGCGATATAGCCGATCAGCAAGCCGACCTGCACGTCGCTCGTTTCATGCGCGTCGAGCAGCGCGCGGCCGAGAATGTGCGGAAACTGCAGCCCGAGCAGAATGAACACCATGCCGTTGAAGACGAACTCGATCATGCTCCACGTGGTGCCCGCGCGAATCCGCGTCGATGCCGGTCCCGCGTTCGCGACGCTCGTGTAGTTCATCATCATGCCGGCGGCGACGGCGGCGAGAATGCCGGACAACTCGAAGCGCTCGGCGATCAGATACGCGGCGAACGGAATCAGCAGGGTCATCACGACGCCGGGTGCGGGGTCGCCCTCTTCGTTGAGATTCAGCAGATGCGTCGACGCGAAACTGAACAGCCAGCTCACCGCCGCGCCGACCAGCAGTCCGCCCAGCGCGATGATCACGAAACTGATCGACGCGTCGCGCAGCGAAAACACGCCGGTCATCGCGGCGGCGATCGCGAACTTCAGCGCGACCAGACCCGACGCGTCGTTCATCAGCGCTTCACCTTCGAGAATGTGCATCAATCGCCCGGGGATCTTGCCCTTGCCGACGATGCCCGACAGCGCGACCGCGTCGGTCGGCGACAACACCGCCGCGAGCGCGAACGCGACCGGCAACGAAATGGCCGGCACCAGCGCATGCACGAAATAGCCGACCGCCAGCACCGTCATGAACACGAGACCGAGCGCGAGCATCAGGATCGAACGGCGCGCCATGTAGAACTCGCGCTTCGGAATGCGCCACCCGTCCGCGAACAGCAGCGGCGGGATGAACAGCATCATGAAGATGTCCGGATCGAAGGTGACGTGCAGGCCGAGCGCCGGCCATGCGAGGAATGCGCCGATCGCGATCTGCACGAGCGGCAGCGGCAACGAGAACGGCAGAAGACGGATCGCGATGCCCGACACGGACACGGCCAGCAGGAGGATCAATACGGTAAAGACAATGTCCATCGGTCTGTTTCTGGGGATGACGGGTTGCGTGGATGAGCTTCGACGTGAGGCGCCGCGGGAAGTTTAGCCCGATGCCGCCCGATACCACTGCGGACAACACGGGCGCCACCGCCGGCTGCGCACCGTAACGGTGCGCGCGACGCCCCCGCGCGGCGCATCGGCCCTTGCGCCGTGCAATCTCCAATGCAAACGTCATGCGAATGTGCGCCACCGTGCGCATGGAGCTTGCTTAAGCCATACCGATGACGCACATTTTGAGAAACGGCGCCGAGGTTGTTCGCTTCCGCGTTCGGACCGGCCCGGCTCTCGCGTGAGAGGATTGCATGACCATTGCGCAACAGGAAAGGACGGCCAGCGCGCCGCATGGCTTCGATGTCGAGGTGACGTCGGGTCTCGAACGCTATTCGGCGCAGCATGGCGAGCTGACGCTGACCAGCGTGTTTCAACCGATCTTCAGCCTTTCGCATATGCGGGCGGTCGGCTACGAGGGACTGCTGCGCGCGCATGACACGCTCGACCGTCCGGTGTCGCCGCTCGACGTATTCGGCGAGGCCGCGCGTGTCGGCGACGTGCTGCAGGTAGACCGGCTCGCGCAGACGCTGCATCTGGAAAACTTCAAGGTGCTCGGCGCCGATCGAGAATGGCTGTTCCTGAACGTGCATCCGGGCGCGCTCACCGATCCGTATCTGTCGGCGGCTTTGCTGGCCACGCTCAAGCGGCTCGATCTGCCGCCGCGCCGCATCGTGCTCGAAGTGCTCGAACAGCGCGCCGAAGACCTCGAACGTCTCGCCGATGCGGTACGGCAGTTCCGCGAACGCGGCTTCCTGATCGCGCTCGACGATTTCGGCGCGGGGCATTCGAACGTCGAACGGATCTGGCAGTTGAATCCGGACATCGTGAAGCTCGACCGCATCATGCTGTCGCATGCCGCGCATCGCGCCGACATGGCGACGATCCTGCCGGGGCTCGTCGCGTTACTGCACGAAGCGGGCAAGCTGGTGCTGATCGAGGGCGTGGAAACCGAGCATGAAGCGCAGATGGCGCTCGCCTGCAATGCCGACTTCGTGCAGGGCTTCTTCTTCGGCCGGCCGAATCCGGGTGCGGCGGATGCGGTGCATGCGGCGGCCTGCATCAGCGAATTGACCGAACGCTATCGCGATCAGACCGAGGCGCGCGAGCGGCGTGGGGCTAGCCGGCTCGTGCCGTATCTGCGCGCATTCGAGCGCGCGGCCGAACGGCTCGCTGCCGGCGAACCGCTCGAGGAAGTGTGCTGGAATTTTCTCGCGCTCGACCACGCCGCGCGCTGTTTCCTGCTCGACGCGAAAGGGCGGCAGGCGGGTCGCAACGTCGTGCTGCGCGCGGACCGCGCCGCGCACGAAACGCGCTTTTTGCCGCTGGCGGACGCGCAAGGCGCGAACTGGCTGCGTCGTCCGTATTTCCGCGATGCGATCAATGCGCCGGAGCGCGTGCATGTGACGCGGCCGTATCTGTCGATCAACGAGGCGCTGCCGTGCGTGACGCTGTCGGTGGCGACGCGCGTCGGCGAGCAGACCTGCGTGTTGTGCGGCGATATCGACTGGGTGGACGAGGAGCGGTTTTGAGCGGGCGGGCGCGGTGAGGAGGTTTGTGGGGCCGCGTGCAACCGCTCGCAACCGCTTGCAACCGTTCGCAGCCGCGTAAAGCCGCGTGCAGCCGTTCGAGCATCGCTTCGCCCACGCAGCGAAAACCTGCGCGACCAGACGTTCGTGCGCGATGATGTCGTTTTCCACGACGACATCTCGCCGCGACCATGACCGTTCTACTCGAAGTCATCGCCACCACCGTCGCCGATGCGCGCGTTGCCGCGCAAGCGGGCGCCGACCGCCTCGAACTCGTCACCGCGATGGGCGAGGGCGGTCTGACGCCGAGCATCGGCTTGATCGAAGCGATGGTGGCCGCCGTACCGATTCCCGTCAACGTGATCGTGCGGCCGCATAGCCGTTCGTTCGTCTACGACGCCGACGATTACGCGACGATGTGGCGCGACGTGCGCGCGGTGAAGGCGGCGGGCGCGAACGGCATCGTGATCGGCATGCTGAACGAAGCGGGCGAGATCGACCGCGAAGCGCTCGCGCGTGCGATCGACGCCGCCGATGGGCTCGCCATCACCTTCCACCGCGCGTTCGACGAGACGCGCGATCTGCGTCGAGCGCTGGACGTACTGCTCGGTTTCGATGCGGTGACGAACGTGCTGACGTCGGGCGGCAAGGCGTCGGTGCTGGATGCGGAGCCGACGATCGGCGAGTTGATCCGGCAGGCGTCAGGTTCGCATTGCACGATCCTGGCGGGAGCCGGTTTGACGCTGGAGGCGATTGCCGGCTTCGTGAGCCGGACCCAGGTCGAAGCGGTGCACTTCGGTTCCGGCGTCCGCGAGCGTGGCCACGGTCTGGCGCCCGTCGAGGCCTTCAGAGTCGCACAGGTCCGGGCCGCGCTGGACGCGACCCGGACCTGACTGCGCTTATTTCTCGCTCACTTCGCGACCACCACCGGAATCCCACGCAACTGCCCGGCACCCTTCATCTCTTCAAGCGACGCCTTCACTGAAGCACCGGTTGCCGCGTCGATCTGCAGGCGTGCCGCGAGATCGCGCTCGCCGCGCTTCACGCCCGCCAGATTCGCCAGCTTCACGTGACCGTAACCGCGTACGCGCGCGTGCAGATCGGCAAGCTTCGCCACGTCCTCCAGATTGCTCGCGTCGAGCTTCGTCAATGCGCGTTGCAGCGTGGTTTCGTAGTCGCCGGCAAGCTCGCGTTCCATCTTGCGTTCGAGCGTGCGGCCGAACGGATCGAGCATTGTGCCGCGCAGACCGCGCCATTTCGCCAGCATGCCGAGCACCGGCCACATCCACTGACCGAAAGTCTTCTTGACCGGATTCTTGCCGTGCTGCGGACGCGCGATAGTCGGAGGCGCGAGATTGAACTTGATGCCGAAGTCCTTGCCGGCCACGCCTTCGAATTGCGCTTCCAGCGCCTCGCGGAAGGCGACGTCCGTGTGCAGACGCGCGACTTCGTATTCATCCTTCACCGCGAGCAGGCGGTAGAAGGTCGTCGCGACCGCGCGCGTCACGCGTTCGCTGTGGGCATCGACCGCGCTTTCCGCGCGGCGCGCCGCATCGACCAGCGCGCGGTAACGCTTCGCATAGCCTGCGCCGCCGTAGGTTTGCAGACGCCCTTCGCGATGCGCGATCAGCTCGTCGAGCGTGTCGACCCGCACCGCCTGTTTCGCCAGATGCCGCGCTTGCCACAACGCTTCCAGCGCGGCCGGGTCCTGCGCCGCCAGACGGCCGATCGAAAACGCCAGCTGATTCATCTGCACCGCGACGTTGTTCAGTTCGATTGCCCGCATCATCGCCGCGAACGACACCGGCACGAGGCCGAGCTGCCATGCGTAGCCGAGCATCAGGATGTTCGCGCCGATCGTGTCGCCGAGGAAACGCGTGGCGAGCGCCTGGGCGTCGCAGGTCGACATGCGTTCGGCGCCGGCCGCGTGACGCATCTTGTCGATCAGCGCGTCCGCATGCAGCGTCGCGTCCGGATTCTGCACGAAGGTCGCGTTCGGGATCGCATGCGTGTTCACCACGATGCGCGTGCGGCCGTGGCGCACCGTTTGCAGCGCATCGGCACTCGCGCCGACCACCATGTCGCAGGCGAGCAGCACGTCGGCCTGTTGCGTGTCGATACGGACCTGGTTGAGCCATTCGTCGCGCGCGGCGAAGCGCACGAACGACAGCACCGAGCCGCCTTTCTGCGCGAAACCCATGAAGTCGAGCACGGATGCGCTCTTGCCTTCCAGATGCGCGGCCATGCTGATGAGTGCGCCGACCGTCACCACGCCCGTGCCGCCCACGCCCGTCACCAGAATGTCGTAGGGCGCGGCGTCGAGGTGCGTCGCCGGAACCGGTAGCGCGTCGACGCGCGCGGCCAGCGCCGCCGGATCGAACGCAGCGCCCGCGGCCTTCTTCAGCTTGCCGCCTTCCACCGTGACGAAGCTCGGGCAGAAGCCGTTCACGCACGAATAGTCCTTGTTGCACGACGATTGATCGATACGGCGCTTGCGTCCCAACGCGGTCTCGACCGGTTCGACCGACAGACAGTTCGACTGCACGCCGCAGTCGCCGCAGCCTTCGCAGACTTCCTCGTTGATGAACAGACGCTTGTCCGGATCGGGAAACTCGCCTTTTTTCCGGCGACGACGCTTTTCCGCCGCGCAGGTCTGGTCGTAGATCAGCACGGTCACGCCGTCGGTGTCGCGCAGTTCGCGCTGCACGGTGTCCATTTCGCTGCGATGGTGGAACGTGGTGCCCTTCGGAAACAGATCGTGATGGCCGTCGTATTTTTCCGGCTCGTCGCTCACCACGACGAAGCGCGACACGCCCTCCGCTTCCACCTGACGCGCGATCTGCGGCACCGAGATGCTGCCGTCGACGGGCTGGCCGCCGGTCATCGCGACCGCGTCGTTATAGAGAATCTTGTACGTGATGGTGGCCTTCGCGGCCACCGCCTGGCGGATCGCCAGAATGCCCGAGTGGAAGTACGTACCGTCGCCGAGATTCTGGAACACGTGACGCGTTTTCGTGAACATCGAATGCGAGGCCCAGTCGACGCCTTCGCCGCCCATCTGGATCAGGCCGGTGGTGTCGCGCTCCATCCACGAGGCCATGAAGTGACAGCCGATGCCGGCGTGCGCGATCGAGCCGTCCGGCACCTTGGTCGACGTGTTGTGCGGGCAGCCCGAGCAGAAGTACGGCGTGCGCTTCACGCTGTCCGCCGCGTTCGACAGAATGTGCGGCGCGACCAGATCGACCACGCGGTCGCGGCGATCCAGCGCGGGCTTGTGCTTCGCGAGCCAGTCCGCGAACACCGGCAGAATGCGCGACGGCCGCAGCTCGCCGAGCGAGGACAGCAGCAGCGTGCCGTCCGCGGCGTTCTTGCCGACCACGACCGGCCGCGTGCCTTGCGTGCGGTTGTAGAGATAGTCCTTGATCTGCTGTTCGATGACCGGGCCTTTTTCCTCGATCACCAGCACTTCGGAGAGGCCGGAGACGAACGCGTCGATCCGCGTCATCTCCAGCGGAAACGACAGACCGACCTTGTAGATGCGCACGCCGGCCGCTTCCAGATCGGCGACCGTGAGATCGAGCCGGCGCAGCGTTTCCATCAGGTCCAGATGCGCCTTGCCGCAGGTCACGATGCCCACGTTCGCGTGCGGGCTCGGCGCGATCCATTTGTCGATGCTGTTCACGCGCGCGAAGTGGCGCACTGCGTCGAGCTTCGCGTGCATGCGCGATTCGATCGTCAGGCTCGGCAGATCCGGCCAACGGTTGTGCAGGCCGCCGGCGGGCGCGGTGAAGTCCTGCGGCGTCGCCCATTCGGTTTGCAGCGCGTCGAGATCGACCGTCGAACCCGACTCGACGGTCTCGGAGATCGCCTTGTAACCGACCCACGCGCCGGAGAAGCGCGACATCGCCCAGCCGTACAGGCCGAATTCGAGCATGTCGGCGATGTTCGACGGATTCACCACCGGCATGTGCCACGCCATCATCGCGAAGTCGCTCTGATGCGGCATCGACGACGACACGCAACCGTGGTCGTCGCCCGCCACCACCAGCACGCCGCCATGCGGCGACGAGCCGTACGCGTTGCCGTGCTTCAGCGCGTCGCCCGCGCGGTCCACGCCGGGGCCCTTGCCGTACCACATCGCGAATACACCCTCGACGGTACGTTCCGGGTCCGCTTCGACGCGCTGCGTGCCGAGCACGGCGGTGCCGCCGAGTTCCTCGTTGATCGCGGGCAGAAAGCGGATTTCACTCGCCGTGAGCAGTTTCTTCGCCTTCCACAACTGCTGGTCGACCATGCCGAGCGGCGAGCCGCGATAGCCGCTGATGAAGCCGGCCGTGTTCATGCCGCGCGCCTTGTCGGCGGCGCGTTGCATCAGCGCGAGACGCACCAGCGCCTGCGTGCCGGTCAGGAAGATGCGGCCGCGCGTCGCGGTGAGGTTGTCGGACAGCTTGTAGTCGGCGAGAGCGGGCGTGCCGTCGATGGGCAGGCGAGCGGTCATGGGTGAGTCTCCATTTTGTGTTCGCGCGGTGGTGGGGACCACGAGGTGACGCAGCGAAAGAGACTCTATTTTTTAGCGCCGATTGGAGTGGATTTTTTCTACTTTGATGAGCGGGTAGCGAAGCTGCGAGAAGAGCCGCGCGTTTTAATGAAGTTTTGAGGTGGATCTGCCACGCGGCGCGCGCATTCGGGTATGCCCTGGTGCGGCGCGGCGGGTTTTCGAAGGGAGCGTTTGCGGACGGCTACGGCCTGGTTTGCGCGGCGGCGGGGTCGTGGGCGCCGGCGCTATGGGTTGCGCTCGCGGCTGTCATCGGCGCGGCGTCGAGCGGTACCACTTCGTCGAAATGGGAATAGTCGATGTGGCTCACGCCGTCCTGCTCGGTGAGGATATCGACGAAGCGGTGATGCCAGCGGATCAGCTCGCAGTTCCACATATGCCGCGCCTGCATGGTCTGCGACGTCGATTCGTCGACGCCTTCCAGCGTCAGCACCAGCGACGTGTCGCTGCCCTTCAGCGACTCGGCGGTTTCGCCGAACAGCGGGCTGTTCTCGTCGATCACGTGCATCAGCGTCCAGCCGAGCTTGAACACCGGGTGTTGATCGCGCACCAGCGTGAGGTCGTAGAGCCGCCGCAGCGTGAAACCTTCGACGGTGGTTTCCTTGCGCAGGATGCGCAGCCGCGCGTGCGCTTCGGCAATCACGTTCAGCCGCGCGTTCGCGGAACGGACCATCAACGTCATGCGGCCGTCGATCGGCCGCACGACCGCGTAGCGCGCGAAAATCACCTTGGCGTGCGGGCGCGAGAAGCGCGCGAAGATCAGCCCGGTCGCCAACGCGATGCTCGACATGCCGACGAAGATTTCGAGCGTCGCGATCCAGTGCGCGTAGACGGTCTGCGGATGCATGTCGCCGTAGCCGACCGTCGCGAGCGTTTCGACGCTGAAGAAAAACGCGCCGCCGAAGCCGGACGGAAACTGATTGGCGATCGGCGCATCGCCGAGCATGTAGAGCGTCGCGAAGACGGTGTTGAGCAGCAGGAACAGCAGCGCGAGCGACACGAAGAACATCGGCCAGCGCGCCACCACCGCACGGTGATAGAAGTCCTGCCACAGCGGCGTCGGCAGGCTGTGCGTGATGACCACGCGATCGTCGAGGCGCAGTTCGCGGCTGCCGCGCGGAACGCGGCGGCGCGCGCGTGCGGCGGTGTCGGCGTCGGCACCGGTGTCGGCCTCGCCGAGGCCGGCAAGTCGGTCCGAGGGTTCGCTGGCCATGACGTGCTCGTGGAAATGAAAACGCGCAAAGCGTAGCACGCCGCTTTCGCGGCGCGAACGCGTTCGCGCCTTGCGTTGACCTTAAGTACAGCGCGGAAAATTCAGCGCCTAACGAGCGTTCAGCGCATCAGGCACGGCGTGTCTGATGCTTCAGGCGCCTCACGTCAAGGAAACGCGCGCGGCTTCGGAATGCCCGCGCCGTGTTCGATATCGTCGACCGCCTGCCGATGCGCGGCCTCGACCGCTTCCGCCGCGACGCCATACCCCTGATCGCCGCCGATGGTGGTCCACGCCTTCACCGCCTTGTCGCGATGACGGATCTCGTATTCCGCGTCCCAGCGCGCGCCGTTGAGTTCGAGAGGGCGGACGTGTATCGAGTACACGCCGTAGAGAAAGAGCTGTTCAGCCATGACCGCCTCCGGCCGTTTCAGGCAACGTGGCGCGGCACGGCAGTCCGTGCGCGGCGCCGGTCTGCCTAGAGTTCGATGTCCCCGAGTATCCGGTGCGCGAGCGCCTTGGCTTCTTCGAGCGCTTCTTCCGGGGTCGACGACGTGCTGTCCACTTCGTAGGCCGTCGTCTCCTGATCGGCCGCGTCGCCTTCGTCGCGCGCGAGCGTCACGACGCCCTGCCACGCATCGTTTTGTACTTGTTTGATGGACGCGGTGGCGGTGTAGATGCCCTTGGTGTACGTGATGTCGTCCATGGCCGCGCTCCTTCGCAACGGTGTCGGATTTTCATCCTAGCACGATGGCGGAGCGCCGGCTGACGCCCTCGCGGCGGCGCGTGCCGATGGCAAACGCGGCAACCGCACACCGCGCACGCCGCGCGGGGCGGCTGCCCAGCACGGTGGACTACAGCAGCGCGACCACTTCATCCAATGTCGGCGCATGCGCACCCGCATGCCGGCACGCCGCCGCGCCGGCCGCCAGCGCGAACGCCAGGTGCTCGGGCCACGCGCGCTGCGGCGCCGTCATCAGACTGAACAGCAGACCGCCGATCGATGCATCGCCCGCGCCGACCGTATCGGCCACTTCCACGCGCGGCGGACGCGCCTCGACCACCATCGCCCCGTCGATCAGCAGCGCGGTTTCCGAGCCGCGCGTGACGAGCACGGTGGCGGCCGGGTTCATGGCCTGCAATTGCGCGAGCGCGGCGGCTTCGTCGTCGGTCTTGAACAGCAGGCGCAAGTCTTCGTCCGATACCTTGATCAGATCGGCGAGCGCGGCCATCTTGCGCAAGGTCGGCTCGTAGCCGTGTTCCATCAGATTGCGGTAGTTCGGATCGAAGCTGATCTTCACGCCTTGCGAACGCAGCCCGGCCGCGAGCGCGGCGAGCGTATCGCCGAGCGGCTGGCGCACGAGGCTGATGCAACCGAAGTGCGCCCACTTCACCTGCGCGCTCCAGCCGGCCGGCAACTGCTTCGGATCGAACGCGAGGTCCGCGCCGTTTTCGCCCATGAAGAAGTACGCGGGCGGATGCGTCTGATGCACGATGGCCAGCAGCGGCGGGCGCGTCACGCGTTGCATGAAGCGCATGTCGAGCCCGGCGGCGATGCTCGCCTGCCACAGCTCGTCGGAGAAATTGTCGACGCCGAGCGAGCCCGCGCAGGCGGTCGGCAGACCGAGCCGCGCGACGCAGCGCGCCACGTTCCAGCCGGCGCCGCCCGGGCGCGACAGCCATTGCGAGGTGCCGGTGCGCACGAGGTCGGTGAGGATGTCGCCGGCCGAGACGAACACGGGAAAGTCGTTGCTTGCGATGGCTTCGCTCATTGTGTCTGCTCCGCGGATTCGGACGCGGCGGCCGCGCCGTCGGACAACGCGTGCGCCAGCACTTCGTAGCACGCGCCCATGGTGTGATAGTCGGTCTTGCCGGCCGGGCTTTTCTCGTCGCTGTACTTGCGGTTGTCGCAAGTGAGAATGCGATACCACGCGCCGTACTTGTGATCGACGAAATGCGCCCAGCTATAGCGCCAGATCTCGTCGTACCAGTCCCAGAAACGTTCGTTGCCGGTGCGCTTGCCGAGCAGCGCGGCGGTCGCGAAGGTTTCGGCCTGCACCCAGAAATACTTGTCGTGGTCGCACACGGTGCCGTCGGGCCCGAAGCCGTAATAGAGGCCGCCGTGATCTTCGTCCCACGCGTGCGTCATCGCGGCGTCGAACAGTTCGATCGCGCGCGGCAATAGCCACGGCAGCGGCCGGAAGCGTTCGAGAATCAGCAGCAGCTTCGCCCATTCGGTCTGATGGCCCGGCTGGAAACCCCACGGCCGGAAGATGTTCGAACTGTCTTCCTCGTTGTAGTGCCAGTCGACCGACCAGTCCGCGTGAAAGTGTTCCCACACCAGGCCCTGCGAGAGCTTCGCCTGACGCAGCGTGATGTTCGACGCGACCCGCTCCGCGCGATCGAGATAGACCAGATGCCCGGTCGCTTCGTGCGCGGCGAGCAGCGCCTCGGTGGTGTGCATGTTGGCGTTCTGGCCACGGTACGAGCTAACGCGCCATTCCGCTGATGCTTCGTCGGCGTAGAGACCGGCGGCGGCGTCCCAGAAGCGATGTTCCATCAGCTCGAAGGTCGCGGCGATCATCGGCTTCGCTTCCTCGATGCCGGCCATCGCCGCATGCGAGTACGCGAGCAGCACGAACGCGAGGCCGTAGCAGTGGCGGGTGGCGTCGAGCGTGCGCTTGTGGCCGTCGCGCCATTCGAGTTCCCAGTCGTAGCCTTCGTGCTGCGCGTCCCAATGCGCGTCGCGCAGAAAGCGCAGACCGTGGCGCGCGTATTCGAGATGTTGCGGATCGCCGAACTGGCGGTAGGCCATCGCGTAGTTGAACACGTAGCGGCAACTGCTCACCAGATGCCGCGTGGTGCGGTCGTAGATCGAACCGTCGTCGCGGAAGAAATGGAAGAAGCCGCCGCTCGGGTCGAACACGTTCGGCGCATAGAAGCGCAGCGTGTCCTGCACGTGCGAGAGCAGGAAGTCGCGGCTGCGGAAATCGTCGACGGCCGGCACGGCGGCGCCGTTGGCGGAGTGAAGCGGGTCGGATTGCGTCATGGCTTTTTCACCAAAGTACTGGCACGGGCAATGAGGTGGACGGGCAAGCGGACTTCGAGTTCGGCGGGCGAGTCTTCGAGCAGCAGCTCGACGCCGCGCCGGCCGAGCGCTTCCTTGTCGACCGAGAGGGTGGACAGCGGCGGCGACGCATGCGCGGCGGCGGGAATGTCGTCGAAGCCGATGATGGCGATGTCCTCGGGCACCCGCAGGCCGCGCGCGAGGCACGCGCGTAGCGCGGCGAGCGCGGCGGCGTCGTTGTACGCGAACACCGCGTCGGGACGCGGGCCGGGCGCGTCGAGTAGTTGCAGCATCGCGCGCGCGGCGCCGGTGTCGGGATCGAGGCCGGCGTCGATGGTCACTTCCAGCGACGGGTCGAACAGCAGCCCGGCTTCGAAAAACGCGCGCCGGTAGCCGAGCGCGCGCTGCGCGATGCTGAAGTGCGCGAGCGAGCCGCCGATGAACGCGATGCGTTTGCGCTGCTGCTCGAACAGGTGTCGCATCGCGAGCATCGCGCCGGCCACGTTGTCGAGATTCACCGAGCGCAGGCCCGGCGCCCACAGGTCGATCAGCACCAGCGGGCGCTGCATCGCGACCAGCGTGGTGAGCGTTTCCGGCTCGACGAAGCCGGCGATCGCCACGGCGTCGGGCGCGTGCAGGCGCATCTGCTGGATCACGTCCTCGGTGGGGCCGGCGGTCAGCACCGAGGGCACGATGCCGCGCTCGCGGCAGGCGTCTTCCACGCCGTGCAGCACGTGCGAAAAGAACGGACTGACCGCGAAGTTGTTGTGCTGACGATGCAGCAGGAAGGTGAGCCGGCGGATGCGCGGGCGCAATTGCGCGGCGTCGTAGCCGAGTTGCCGCGCCGCCTCGACGACGCGTTCGCGGGTCGCCTCGGAAAGCCCCGGCTGGTTTTTCAGCGCGCGTGACACGGTGCCGATCGACACGCTGGCCGCACGGGCGATGTCGCGGATGGTTGTGGCCATCGAATGAGACGGCCGCGCAGGGCGGCCGCACGGTGTTTGAGTTCGGGCGATTGTATAGTAAAACGCGCCGCGAACCGCTCGAAAATCACCGTGTCGGCACCCGGAGATACCCCTGGGTGTTGGGCTTGGCCCGTTTTATGCTGTTTAGTAAAAAATGCTAAACAAACTGTGCCGACGGCGCGTGGGCGGCTTCGGCCTGGCCGCGTAGCAGGGCCACGCATTCGTCCGCATCGATCAGCACGAAGCCGCTCGCCTCATGTTTCGCGCGCCGCTTGGCCACGGCCGCGACCGACGCGATTTCCTCGCTGTTGTACAGCGACGGCCCGCCGGCCGGCTCGACGTGCACGCCGCCGATCGCCATCGTCACGAAGCCGAAGAAGGTCGGATTGCCGCGCCGGTCTTCGCCGTGGATGCCGCCCGCGAGCCGGTCCGCCGGCGCGTAGAAACGCTGCGCGCCCTCGTTGAACGCGTGAATCGCGCGCAGCACGCGCGCCTGCCAGTCGTCGCTCTGGAACAGGATCATGAAATCGTCGCCGCCGACGTGGCCGAGGAAATCGCGCGTCGGGTCGCAGACTTCGGCGAGCACCGCCGCGGCGAACTTCAGCACTTCGTCGCCTTGCCAGTAGCCGTATTGATCGTTGAACGGCTTGAAGTGGTTCAGATCGACGTAGCACGCGTGAAAGCCCGCGTCGTTGCCGAGCAGGCGAGCGATGTGCGAGCTGATCGGGATGTTGCCCGGCAGGAAGGTCAGCGGGTTCGCGTAGCGCGCCGCTTCGATGCGCACTTCGGTCACCGCGCGCACCAGGTTCTCGCCGGTGCCGAGCCCCGCGTACAGACCGTTTTCGGTGATGACGAAGCCGTCGGCGAGATAGCGCTGGTCGTCGCTCGCGAGGAGCTGGGCCATCTGTTCGACCGTCATCGATTTTTCGATCACCACCGGCGATGCGTTGGCGAATTGCAGGCACGGGCGTTTGCCGAACAGCTCGCGGTGATACGGCAGCGCGTAGCGGTCCATGAAGCTGCGGCGGTTGATCAGCGCGACCGGCTGGTCGTTTTCCACCACCGCGACCGCGTGCAGGTCGGGCAGGCGGTTGAACAGGTCGAGCACGTCGTTGTTGGTCGCATGGCGCGGCAGCGCCGGCGCCGGCACCAGCATTTTCGCCGACGCCATGCCGCCCGACGGCGACGCGCTGCTCACCGCGCGCGTGGTCTCGGGGAACACGGCGATGTGGCCCGCGCGCAATGCGTCGCGGGCGTCGTCGCTCAGCTTGCGCGCCGGGTGCGCGTGCGGCCGGCCGAAGAAATAACCCTGGCCGCAATTGATCCCCATGTCGCGCACGACGATCAGATCCGCTTCGTTTTCGATGCCCTCGGCCACCAGCTGCGCGCCGCTCGCGCTGGCGAAATGCTGCATCGCCCGCACGGCCTCGAACTTGAGCGGATCGCTCGCGATGTCGTGAATGAAGAAGCGGTCGATCTTCACCACGTCCGGTTGCAGCCGCACCCACAGATTCATGCTGGCGTTGGCGGTGCCGTAGTCGTCGAGCGCGAATTGCGCGCCGGCGGCGCGCAGCGTCGAGATCACCGGCAGGAAACTGGCGACGTCCGGAATCGAACTCTGCTCGGTCAGCTCGATCACGAGCCGCTGCGGATCGACGCCGCGATGACGCAGCAGCGCGAGCGTGTCGTCGCGCGCTTCGGCCAACTGGCGTATCGCGCCCGCGCTGAAATTCAGGAACAGCTTGCCGTCGACGTCCAGCTTCGCGAACGCCTCGATGCAGGTGCGCGCGGCCGCCTGTTCGAGCGCGATCGCGCAGCCTTCCGCGAGCGCTTGCGAGAACAGCGCGAACGGCGCTTCGAGCGGGGTGCCGGCCGGTCCGCGAATCAGACCTTCGTAACCGAGGATCGCGCCGTCTTCGAAATCGATGATCGGCTGGAACACTGCGGACAAGTCACGCCTGGCGATCAATTCCTCGATGCGCGGCGCGGCGGATCGGGAGGGCGAACGAAGATGCATGGCAGATAGACGGAGCGATCGACGTTCGGCTTAACGGCGGACCCTGACCGGAGTTAAGTGAATTTTTAGTGAAGCGATGCACCGGGGTGGTGCGCCGGCGAAGAGGCCGAGCGCCGCTTAAGAATCGCCAGGAACCGCCCTATGTCTTCTGGCTGAGGCGACAGCAAGGCCGTGTGCGCGTGAAATAACAAAAAAGCCGCACGAGGCGGCTTTCATCCAATGACGCTCAGGGAGGGCGCTTATGAATGTCCTGTTTGCATTGCGCGCGTATTCACCGCCGGGCTACGGCGGCGGGGGACCGGTCGCGCGCGGGAACGCGGTTCTCGCCGCTGGTGTCGCGTGCGCCCCAGCGCTGCGCGAGCGCGGCGCACACCATCAACTGGATCTGGTGGAACAGCATCAGCGGCAGCACCACGGCGCCTACCGCGTGGGAGGAGAAGATCACCTTGGCCATGGGCACGCCGGCCGCGAGACTTTTCTTCGACCCGCAGAAGATGATGGTGATCTGATCGGCGCGATTGAAGCCGAGCCGCTTGCTGGCGAAGATGGTCACCGCCAGCGCGAGCGCGAGCAGCACCACGTTGATCAGCAGCAGCCCGCCGAGTGCGGACAGAGGAATCTGATGCCACAAGCCTTCGTCCACCGCTTCGCTGAAGGCGCCGTACACCACCAGCAGAATCGACCCCTGATCGACGAACTTCAGCACGCCGCGATGACGTTCGATCCAGCTCCCGATAACCGGCCGCAGCAACTGCCCGGCGAGGAACGGCACGAGAAGCTGCATGACGATATTGCCGACCGTGTGCCACGGCGAGCTGCCGCCCGCGTTCTGATTGGCGATGACGACGCTGACCAGCGCGGGCGTGATGAAGATGCCGAGCAGGCTGGAGGCCGACGCGCTACACACGGCGGCCGGCACGTTGCCTTTGGCGATCGATGTGAACGCGATCGACGACTGCACCGTGGACGGCAGCGTGCAGAGGAAGAGGACCCCTGCGTAGAGCGCCGGCGTGACCAGTGGCGACAGGAACGGCTTAAGCGCGAGGCCGAGCAGCGGAAACAGCGCGAACGTGCTCAACAGAACGACCAGATGAAGCCGCCAATGCGTCGCGCCCGCAATAATCGCTTCGCGTGAGAGCTTCGCGCCGTGCAGGAAAAACAGCAGGCCGACCGCCACGTTCGTCACCCAGTTGAAACCGACGGCGGCCTGCCCATGCACGGGCAGCAGGCTGGCGAGGATCACGGTGCCGACGAGGCACAGGGTGAAGTTGTCGGGAAGCAGTTTCGGGCGAGCCATGGCGGAATCTCGATTCGGTGAAGCGGAATAGCGCGCAGGGCGCGCGCGAACGCGTGCCGCTGAGCTGTGGCAAAAGGCTATTGTCATTGAAAATCGATTGAAAATGCAAATTCATTTGCCGAATCGATTAATGAACGACACGCATGAGTTTGCCCGTGCTGCTTATATTGGACGAGGCCGGTCGCCGCATTTTCAGTATTGGCGACGAGTGAGTTTTGGTCCATGCGGTTTTAACGATTTACCCTGAAAAACACGAGCCGGATTCGTCATACGCAACGGACTTCTGGAAAACCCGCAAAGCCTTGCAAGCGAACGGTTCCAGGGCTTTTCCGCAAGGGCTCTGTCGTAGAAAAACGTCGCGGTAACAAGGTGTTACATCCCATGCTCGGGCCTAACACTTTTTGGCTCGACACCCTTTGTCGCCACCCATAAATTACGGTTCAAAGGCCGTCGGGATGGCGTGCGCGGCATTAACTTCGCAACGCTCGAAATCGTCCCAAAAACAAACTCATCGCAGCTCGAACGGTGAGTTTCAGGCAAGTCTTCGGGCATGAGAGTCACCAAGGTGGACGGGTTGTCGAGAACGAAGCACTGGGCGTTGGGCGCGGTTATCGCCGCGCTGTGCTCGTTCGCCTATGCAAAGGCGCCGGGTATGCCGCACTTCGGTGGCGGCGGCGGCGGTTTCGCGCATGCTTCGGTGAACCACGCAATGCGCGGCGACATGCGCGGCGGCGGCCGTTTCGGCGGCTTCGGCGCGCCGGGTGCGCGATCCGTGCCGGCATTCGGCTCGATGTCCGCTGCGCGACCTGCTCCCGCTCCATCCCGCAACGCGTCGTTCGACCGCAATGCCGGCTCGCCGCGTAACGGCGCAAACTTCGCACGGGGTCCTGCCGGCGGCGATGGCTTCGGCGTGTACAACTCCGGCATGCGACGCCCGGCGGGTCCGTCCGGCTATCCGAACGACGCACGCGGCGGCATGCAATACGCCGGCGCCATCACGCCGGTCAGCGCCGAGTCGCGGTCGGTGCCACGGCCGCCGCCCAACGCGCCGGTGCGGGCGGGCTCGATCCGCGCGGATGTCGCACGCTACAACGAAGAACGCGGCTCGGCGCGCGCCATGCAGCGCCAGAACGACGATCCTCGCCAGGCCGAAGGTTCGCCTTACCGGAACTGACCGGTCGCCCACCGTTCTCGAATAG